>CALFBF010000126.1 GCA_937949965.1 uncultured Roseibacillus sp. | reverse complement strand
TTCCTGATGAAGACCGAGATGCCTTCGGCGCGTAGTCGATTGGCCAAGAGGCCTACTTTGGCCAGTTCACCACTTCGGTAAATTTCCTTCATCGTGAGCTTAATCTGACACAATGCTTGTTTTGACTCAAAATCATTTCCTGAAACTGAGAAAAGAGCGGATTTTGGATGAAAACCAGGGATGAGAGAGTCTTTTGATCTCAAAACATTGCAAATTCGGACCTTAAAGTCCCACGGGGGTATTGACCCAGGCGATCAATCTCGCTAAGTCGCCTGCGGGAGACGCACTATTCGAGCGCGTTTTCCCCAGAAACACAAACCGCTCATTCTATGGCTAAATACGGAATTAATGGATTTGGACGCATTGGACGCATGGTCCTCCGTTCACTCGCTGACAAAGGAGAACTCACACAGGTTGCTGCGATCAACGACCTCACTGACAACAAAACGCTTGCGCACTTGCTCAAGTATGACTCCAGCCAAGGAATCTTCGATGGCGAGGTGAGCTACGATGACGACTACATCATCGTAAATGGTCATAAGATCCATGCTTCTGCGGAGCGTGACCCAGCTAATCTCAAGTGGGCAGAGTGGGGCGTAGATGTCGTGCTCGAGTCGACTGGTTTCTTCGTCGACCGTGCTGGTTCTTCTAAGCATCTCGAAGCAGGCGCTAAGAAAGTTCTCATCTCTGCTCCTGCGAAGGATCCAGACCTCACCATGTGTCTCGGCATCAACGACGATGCTTACGATGTTTCTAAGCACAACATCGTTTCTAACGCTTCTTGCACCACCAACTGCTTGGCTCCTCTCGTAAAGGTTCTCAACGACAAGTTCGGCGTGGTTGAAGGAATGATGAGCACCATCCATTCCTACACCGGTGACCAGCGTCTTCTCGATGCTCCTCACGGTGACCTCCGTCGTGCGCGTTCTGCTGCGACCAATATCGTTCCTTCTTCTACTGGAGCAGCGAAGGCGATTGGCCTCGTGATACCTGAGCTTAATGGCAAGTTGACTGGCGGATCTTTCCGCGTGCCGACTCCGACTGGTTCTCTTACGGACTTCGTCTGCACCGTTGGTAAAGACGTGACTGTTGAGGAAGTAGACGCGGCCTTCAAGGAAGCTGCCGAAGCTGGTCTCAAGGGCATTATGGAATACTCTAACGACCCACTTGTCCTTCAGGACATCGTTGGCAACCCACACAGCTCTATCTACGACTCCGAGCTTACTATGGTAATGGGCACTCGTATGGTGAAGGTCTGCTCTTGGTATGACAATGAGTGGGGTTACTCCAGCCGTGCTGCTGACGCCATGAAGATGCTTGGCGACTCCGTATAAGTTTACAATCTGTTCTCTTTTTCGATGAAAGACGGCGTGGGGTAGCTCACGCCGTCTTTATTTTTTGGGTGGATGTCCTTTTCAGGGACTTCTGCGCTTGCCAGACGGGCGGGGGAATGGCTTTTTCAGCGGCAACAAAATGGCAGACGAAAAGCAGCGAAAAACATTAGAGGAACGGCACGGGATGTCCGACTTGGAGCGATTGAGACATTCTTGTGCTCATGTCCTGGCAACGGCTATTGCGCGTATTTGGCCCGATGTTCAGTTCGCGGCTGGGCCTCCAGTGGATGGGGGCTTCTATTATGACATGTTATTAGAGCACCGCATCTCGCCCGATGACTTCGAACAGATTGAGGCTGAGATGAAGAAGGTGGTGAAGGAGAATCAGACCTTCGAGCGCATGGTCGTTTCTCGCGACGAAGCGATGGCAATGGCGAAGAGTGGACGCTTGGCCGCCAATGGCGAACGAGAGCACGAGAGCACCTTCAAGGTTGATCTTCTGAATTCCATTCCTGACGGCGAGGAGATTTCGATTTTTAAGAACGGAGACTTCTGGGATCTCTGTGCCGGCCCCCATGTCGGAAGGACTGGTAATTGCAAAGCCCACAAATTGATGAGCGTAGCCAGTGCTTTCTACAAGGGCGACAAGAACAACCCCCAGCTGCAACGGGTTTACGGCACTTGTTTCCCGAACAAGACTCAGCTCAACGAGCATCTCGAAAAACTGGAAGAAGCCAAGAAGCGGGACCACCGCAAGCTGGGACGTGAGATGGGACTCTTCACTTTTGACGAGATGGTTGGCCAAGGGCTGCCACTTTGGAAACCCAAGGGAGGACTCGTCCGTCGCGGTTTACAGGACTTCATCACCGAGGAGCTGGACAAGCAGGGCTACTCGCAAGTCTTCACTCCGCATATTGGTAAGTTAGATCTCTACCGCACGAGTGGCCATTTTCCTTACTATGAAGAGAGCCAATTCCCGCCCATGGCCGAGCGCGATGTCTGGGAGCGGCTGGCAGATGAGGGATCAGATTGTGGGTCTCTTCTCAATGGATTGCGTACTGGCGAGTTCGAAGGCTTCATGCTCAAGCCCATGAACTGCCCGCATCATATCAAGATTTATGGCAGTGACCGACACAGCTACCGTGATCTCCCGGTTCGCTTAGCCGAGTTCGGAACCGTCTATCGTTGGGAGCAAAGCGGCGAGCTGGGCGGCCTCACGCGGGTGCGTAGTTTTACCCAAGATGATGCCCATATCTTCTGTACTCCGGACCAAGTCGCAGCCGAGATTCAAGGTTGTCTGGGCTTAGTAAAGACCGTCTTAGGCACACTTGGGATGTCAGATTACACCGTGCGTCTTTCCCTTCGTGACCCGGATTCTGATAAATACATCGGTGAGCCCGAGAACTGGGATAAGGCCGAAGCCGCTCTTCGCGAAGCGGTTAAAGTGATGGGTGTAGATGCCATTGAGGAACCAGGTGAGGCCGCTTTCTACGGTCCTAAGATTGACTTCGTCGTGAAGGACGTCATTGGTCGCGATTGGCAGCTGGGCACCGTGCAGGTGGATTACAACCTCCCAGAGCGATTCGACCTCGGCTACATCGGCAGCGATAACAAGCCGCACCGCCCAGTCATGATTCACCGTGCGCCCTTTGGTTCTCTGGAGCGATTCACGGGATTGCTTATTGAGCACTTCGAAGGCAAGTTCCCGACTTGGCTCGCTCCCGAGCAAGTCCGCGTCCTTCCCATCTCGCAACAATTCAATGCCGAGGCTCAAAAAATTGTTGATCAACTAGCCGCTATTGGCGTGCGCGTGAAGCTGGATGGCAGTGGGGACAAAGTAGGGGCCAAGATTCGTCTTGCGAGGCTGGATCGAGTGCCCTATATGTTGGTCTTAGGAGCCCGCGAGATTGAGAACAATCAAGTGAGTGTCCGCCACCGGGATCGGGAAGATCTCGGAACCCAATCAGTGGATGATTTTGTTAGTAGTATTCAAAAAGAAATTGCGGAACGTGCTCTCTAGCCGTCCGGTCCACTTTTGCGCCCGTTGATGAAAGGTCATCAGTCAGTCGTGTCCACTTTCGAAACCTGTCGAGGAGGTTCTTCCGTGCAAGGAGAGAGCCTTTTTTCGGTTTCAAAAAACTAAACCAAAACCACAAAAGCTATAGCTAAGAAAAAGAGACCAAAAAGACAGCGGAGAGAAATCATCCGGATTAACGACAAGATTCGCGCCAATCGCGTTCGTGTCCTTGCTCCCGATGGAGCTCAGCTGGGAGTCATGGACCTACGGGACGCCGTCAAGGCGGCCAAAGAGCGTGGTCTTACTCTGGTAGAAGTGGCCGGGAAGGTTGATCCTCCGGTTTGTCGAATTGTCGATTACGGCAAGTGGCGTTACGATCAGTCCAAGCTTAAAAAGAAGAAGGACATCACCGCTAAGATGAAGGAAGTGAAGTTCCGCGTCCGAACCGAAGAGCACGACTACAACATTAAGATGGGTCGCTTGGAAGAGTTCCTCGATGCCGGCTTCAAGGTTCGAGTGCAGCTTCAGTTCCGTGGTCGTGAGAATGCTCACAAAGAGCTTGGAGTAGAAGTCCTTAAGCGTGTCAAAGAAGATGCTAAGCTCATGGGTCAATGCGATCAAGAGCCACGGATTGCTGGCCGAGCCGTCAATATGGTGCTCTCACCCTTACCAAAAGGTCAGCGTAAGCGTCGCTTTAAGCTCATTCACGGAGACCTCATTGATCCTGATGAGGACTATGAGGATGAAGATGACGACTATGAAGATGAGGGGCACGGCGGAGAAGCTGGAGCGGAAGGTGCCGAAGCATCTGAGTAGTGTCGTTAGTTTCTTTCTAAGAGAATCCGTGTGAAGCAAAAATGAGTTCACGTCTTCTCCTTTTTGATATTGATGGCACTCTGGTAGACACCGGGGGAGCAGGACTCACTGCTCTTCTCGATGCTACCCGAGAAGTGTTCGGTGATGATGGGCCTGCCCTTGATTTAGCAGGGGCGACTGATAATGGCCTTCTCAAGAATATCTTTAAGGCCTTTGGCCGCGAGGAAGACGAAGTCACCACGGCCGCTTTCTTTGACTCCTATCATGCGCGGCTTGAAGCCAATCTCTTGAATGATTGCTTTGGGAGTAGAGTCTTGCCGGGTGCGATGGAACTACTAAAAGAACTTACAGAAGCAGGGGAGGCGATAGGGCTTCTCACTGGTAACACCGCAGCCGGGGCGGAGGTGAAGATGCAGCATCATGGCATGGAGGGATTTTTCCCTTTTGGGGCCTACGGTGATGATCACTTTGATCGAAATAAACTAGGACCGATCGCGCTCGCCCGAGCGGAGCGTGAGTTCAGCAAGTCTTTCTCTCCGGAAAATACCATAGTCATTGGAGATACGCCCAAAGACATTAAATGCGCACAGGCACTCGGAGCTCGCTCGGTCTGTGTGGCCACTGGAAGTTTCACCGTCGAACAACTAGGAACAGAAGGTGCAGATACTGTCTTCGAAGATTTTTCTGACGTCGAAGCCGTCCTCGCCGAACTGTTGCGGTGATGGATGCGGGGAGAGCTTAGTTAAAAAATACTCTTAAAGCCTGAAGTGGAATTTCCAAAAGTAAGATTACGCGGAAAATTATCCTAGGAAGTGTGTCTTTGAGTAGCTTGAAAATTTTTATTTTCATTACTCTTCATCCTAGTGGAGTCGAAGTAAAGAGTCATTGAATCCCGAAAGCGAGCGCGCCCCTAGGGAGTCTTTCCAGGAAAAATCTCAGGGGCTTTTTCGATGTTTTAAACAGAAATATAAGGATTTTTCATGCTGATTTTGATTTTGATTAAATAGAAATACCTCCTTTTAGACTTCTTAAAGCATCTGCGCCCCTAAGGAGTGAGCAATTAGACGTGGATGTTTC
>CALFBF010000125.1 GCA_937949965.1 uncultured Roseibacillus sp. | reverse complement strand
GATTTGAGAAAACTGGGAGCCATTTTTCCCGAACGCAGGTTACCGGAGGCAACCTTAAGAAAAAACTTTTTCAAAAACACCTCCTCCTAGGAGTTCCCCGCCATCGTAGAGTCCACAAATTTGTCCAGGGGTTAACGCTCGCTGTGCTCTTTCGAACTTCAAGTGTAGTGCCCTCCCCTCTGCGACCACTCTTACTCTTTCAGCCTTAGCACGATAACGAGGTTGAGCCAAGAGATGGCCTTCGCGAGGGCCACGAAGCCAAGAAATACTTCCTACCTGGCACTGTGTCGAATAAAGGCCGTTGCTCTCATCATCCTCATAGGCAACCACTAAACGGTTGCTCTCCGCATCCTTGCGAACGACCACATAGGCTTTGCCCTCACGCGGAGAAGCAACACCATGGCCTTTTCGTTGGCCAAGAGTATAGAGATGAAGCCCTCGATGAGAGCCCTTTATATTCCCTTCTAAATCGACAATGTCCCCTGGGACATCCTTCACGTAGTGAGTGAGGAAGTCCTTCATCTTTACGTTTCCGATGAAACAAATGCCCTGACTGTCTTTTTTATCAGCAGTTGGCAGACCAAAACGCCGCGCAACATCACGCACTTGTGTTTTCAGGAGTTCCCCAACCGGGAACCGTGCTCGCTGAACCTGCTCAGGCTTCATCATCGCGAGGAAGTAAGACTGATCCTTGTTGGTATCTGCACCCCGCAGAATGGTGGCAGAGCCATCAGAGAGCTCTCTCCGGCGAGCATAATGACCTGTCCCGACAGCCTCAAAGCCTTGCGAAAGTGCGTAGTCGAGGAAGACGCCAAACTTCATCTCGCGATTACAGAAAACATCTGGATTCGGAGTCAGCCCCTCTTGGTAACCAGCGAGGAGGTAGTCCACAATCCGTTCTCGGTAATGATCGACTAAGTCAACAACGCGGAACTCGATGCCAAGATGCTTGGCAACGGCATGAGCGTCCTCCACGTCTTGTTCCCACGGGCAGTCCCCCGCAATGCCATCCTCATTGATCCAATTCTTCATGTAACCGCCCACCACCTCATGCCCTTGTTCTTGCAACAGAGCTGCCGCCACCGAAGAGTCTACTCCTCCGGAAAGTCCTACCATGATGCGCGCCATGGACTCGGCTTAACCCGTGATGACGAAAACGGAAATCCCAAATATTTCTCACGTCTTGCACCCTGGCCATTCTCCTCCTAAAACCACGGGCTCATGCCCAGCGAAAACAATCGCCGCCGCACCAAGGCTCTCCCTCAGTCCCCAGCCTCCAAGGAGGTGAAACAATCTCCCTTTGCGGGCTGTTCGATCATTCTGGTGGCCGCCGTGGTAATGCTTTTTCTCATCGGTTTTACAATCTGGTCCTTGGTTAAGGTCGATGGCGAGCTCTCGAAGTTCACGCAAGACACCTCGGAACCGACTCCGGTACTTGACCCTGCTCAGTTCGAGAACGAATTCAATGATCTCTCAGGGCGTCTGGATGGCTTTCGCACTACAGTGTTGGCCAATGAAGTGGCTGAACTACGCCTCAGCACACGCGATCTAAATCTCTGCATCGCGGCGCATCCCCAGTTTGATGAGCTGAGAGAAACCTTTTACATCCTCTCGCTCTCTCCTGAAAAAGCAGAAATTCAAATTTCTTATAAGCTCAATGGGAAGCCATTCGGCAAAACAGACTTCCGCTACCTCAACGGAAGCTTTACCGGAAAGCCTCGTCTGGAAAGTGGGCAACTTCTCATCGACATCGACCACATCACCTCGCAACAAGGCGAAGTCCCCGCCGAGTTTGCGGCCCACCTCTCGGACCACCAAATTACCGCGCCATACCTTGAAGACGAGGTGCTTGGACCGGTGATGAAGAAACTGACTTCGTTGGAACTGCAAGACGGTGCTCTCCTCGTCAGAGTCGATCCCGAAAGCGAACCTCCTGGTCAACAAGAACTGACCTTGGAAGAAATCGCTTCCACCAAGAAAATCGCGATCATCGCCTTTATCTCAGTGCTCGGCTTCTTCGCTCTCGCGCTCATTCTCTTTCTGAAGACTCGGCGTTCCTAATAACCTACTGGTCGAGTAGAGCCCAGCATTCGCGAAAGCCTCCGGTGAAGTCCTCAGGTCTTTGTGCGAGCCAAGTGCGCAGCTCGTCTTGTGGCATCCACTCTACCGCACTCACCTCATTGGCTGGGGTCCGCAAGGCACCTGAGTAAACCGTCACGAAGAGTTCGATGAACTCCCACCCATTCTCCTCTGTAGGCGCTATCTGCCCAACTGGTTTCAGTGGAAGGTCGTCACTCTCGATTCCGAGTTCTTCACCCAATTCGCGACGGGCGGCTTCCTCATAGTCCTCACCTGTATCGAGGTGACCCGCTGCACTTGAACCCCACTTACCCGGTTGAACATCCTTCAGGTGAGAGCGTTGTTGGAGCAGAATCTCGCTCTTGCCGTTGACCACAAAGACGTGCACCGCGCGATGCCGCAGACCTTGAGCATGAACTTCCCCTCGCGTCGCTTGTCCCGTGACCTGGTTCTCTTCGTCAACGACATCAAAAAGCTCATCCTCCCGCTGCGCAGGGCAGCTACTAAATTCATCGTAACAGCGAGTTAACTCCACCCATTGTGCAAGGCTCAGCTCTTCCGCCCGTGCAGTTTCCGAACAACCAATTTGAGCCGCGACTTCCGGCCAATCGCGATTCTCCGGCATTGCCTTTCGCACCATCTTACGCCGTTGCGCAAAGCCACGTCGGATCAGTTCATCAAAAAGTCTCTTATCATAAACAGGGAGAGGATCGACTCGCTGGCGACAGAGCATCACTGTGGAGTCAATGAGAGGGCGAGGATGAAAGCACTCGGGCCCAATCGTCTTGATGGGAGCGGAGTCCCACTCGCTCTGCATGCGGAGAGTGAGCACTCCGTAAGCCTTGGTTCGGGGTTTAGCCAAAATGCGATCAATGACCTCCTTTTGTAACATGATCACCGCTCGTTCCACGGGGGTGGGTTCCTTGAGGAAATTCCGCAAAATTGCTCCCCCTGCGGAGTATGGCAAGTTCCCTAACAGCTTCACCTTCCCCTCCGCCCACAAGGGGCGTAAATCGAAGCGAGCCCCATCTTCGCTGTGAACAGTGACCGAAGGTTCATGCGCGAACTTTTCACGTAAATACTCCGCTAGACGTTGGTCGTATTCTACCAGCACAAGCTTACGCACCTTCCCAACAAGATGCTCACTTAAAGCTCCAGTGCCAGGACCAACTTCTACAATGCAGTCCTCGGGCTGAGGATCTAACTGTTCTCCGATCCAACGAGCGACATTGGCATCATGTAAGAAATTCTGCCCCAGCTTGCGTGAGGGAATCACCCCGGTCTTAGCAAGCGCCACCTTCAATTCAGGTAAAGTCATCTTAATGTGTTAGATTTGTCCGGCAGGCCGGATGTCGCGCACCAACATCTGACAGCTGACCACTCCTCGGAAAAAGTTCCGATCGATCGTAAAGGCAACATCCCAAGGCGGCGGAGGAAGTTCGCGTTCCCCACCTCCGAAAAACATGGCATCCTTCTCCTCCTGTCCCTGTCGCAGCCAGAGCTTGAGGTGATTATTCTTGAGCACCCGTGGTTCTTCACACAACCAGACATCGTGCGCCACAAAGATGGGCACGGCATTGCCTGATCCAAAAGGCTGTAGCCGCTCGTATTGATAAAGGAAATCGAGATTCAGGTCCCCGAGATCAAGCTTGCCATCAAGGTAGAGCTTGGGTTCCAGATCTTCGGGAGCCGCGTTTTCTATCACATGCTTCGCAAACGAGTCTCGAAAGGCACCGATCTGCTCCTCCTGAACACTGATACCCGCCGCCATATGGTGACCTCCCCCAGCTACTAATATCTCACGCGCACCTTGGATCGCTTCTACAAGGGAGACCCCTTCCACACTACGTCCACTTCCTTTCCCAATCCCATTCTCATCGATCGCAATCACAAAAGCAGGACGATGATACTTCC
Source organism: uncultured Roseibacillus sp. (assembly GCA_937949965.1). Classification (GTDB taxonomy): domain Bacteria; phylum Verrucomicrobiota; class Verrucomicrobiia; order Verrucomicrobiales; family Akkermansiaceae; genus Roseibacillus. The sequence goes on along the minus strand of CALFBF010000125.1, from coordinate 19,620 downwards.
GCATGAGTCGGGAAGCCACAATCCCGACCACCCCGGGATGCCAAGCCCGAGAACCAACCACAATGACGGGATCCTGATCGACATCATGCAACTCGCCAACTTGGGCTTCCGCCTCTGCTAGAATACGTAACTCCATCTTCTGGCGCTCGCGGTTATACCCATCAAGTCGTTCCGCAAGTTCTTTGGCCTGAGCGGGGCTCTCTGCGAGTAGTGCGCTCAACGCTTCGTCTGGTCGATCCATCCGCCCTGCCGCATTAATGCGGGGACCGATCCGAAACCCCACATCACTACTACTGGCATGACCGTTGAGGCCGGTCACCTCCATTAATGCTCGCAGCCCCACATTCCCAGTTTTAGGAAGACGACGGAGGCCATGACGCACGAACAATCGGTTCTCACCCACCAATGGGACGATATCTGAAATGGTTGCTACTGCGACCAGATCGAGAACACTCTTGAGGTCAAAGCTTGCTAACGGCCGGGTCTTTAAAAGACCATGAGCGAGCTTAAATACGACGCCCGCCGCACAAAGATACGGGTAAGGAGTTTGCTCAAATTTGGGATTCACCAACGCAACGCAATTTGGCCGGCCAGCTTCCCCTCGCTCGTGGTGATCCACCACAATGACATCAATATCCTGTCCTCGAAGTTGCGCAATGGGCTCATGAGAAACGGTCCCACAATCTACGGTAATGAAGAGGTCGGGGCGCACTCCCTCTGCCATACAGCGCTTGATGGCAGCTTCGCTCAGACCGTAACCCTCGGTTCCTCGTACAGGTACAAAGTGACGGACCTTGGCCCCGTATGCCTGCAGAACAGTCTGCATCACCGTGATAGAAGTAATGCCGTCGACATCGTAATCTCCATATACGCAAATCTCTTCACCCCGGTCGATTGCCTGAAAGACCCGTGTAACGGCGTCCTCCATCTCAGGAAGTTCAAAGGGATCACTCAGATCTTTGAGACGAGGTTCTAAAAAGGAGCCAACACAAGCGTCATCGACAAAGCCACGCTGACCAAGCAGACGCTGCAACACCGGATGCAAATCCATGACCTCTGAACAGGTTGGGACCGCCCCGGGTTCTTCCCGAAGTATCCACCGCCTCGGCCTCGATTTCATTACCGCCATCTCGTTTTGACAGGCTAGGCTGCCCACGGCCTGCACTCAAGAAGTGTTCTCTCTTTCTTGCATAACGAGTTCCCAGAGAAAGAACTCAGAGAAAAAAGATCGCCTCTTCCCATTAGATCTCCGGAAAATAAACTGGCTCTCCTGCCCTCTCCTTGGTTAGACCCGCATCCGTAAGTCATGGTCATCGTACAAAAATATGGAGGCACTTCAGTAGGCTCTTTTGATCGCATCCGCAATGTCGCTAGCCGGGTAAAGGCTCTGCACGAGGAAGGTCATCAGGTCGCCGTCGTGGTCTCCGCCATGAGCGGTGTTACCGATCGACTGATTGCGATGGCACACGAGATGTCGTCTGAGCCCGATGAACGAGAACTCGACGTCCTCGTATCCACCGGCGAACAGCAATCTATCGCCCTCCTCGCTATGGCTCTGAAAGAGAGTGGCGTGCCAGCGATGTCGATCACGGGCCGCCAAGCTGGCCTCCGCACCACGGGCTCTCACACGCGAGCGCGCATCGACGCTCTGGACGGCTCATACACTCGCGGTCTGCTCGATGAAGGGAAGGTCCTCATCGTGGCCGGATTCCAAGGAATCGATACCGACGGCCATATCCAGACCCTCGGTCGGGGAGGCTCTGATCTCTCCGCCATTGCCATCGCCGCGTCACTGGAAGCCGACGTCTGTCAAATCCTAACAGACGTCGACGGAGTCTACACTGCCGATCCGCGAGTAGTGCCCGATGCTCGTAAACTCCCGGAAATCTCCTACGACGAACTTCTCGAACTGGCCTCCGTAGGGACGAAGGTCATGCAATCCCGCTCAGTAGAATTTGCCAAAAAATTTGGCGTTAAATTCGAAGTGCGCTCCTCTCTCAACAACAATCCCGGAACTATCGTGACAGAAGAACACCCCAATATGGAATCCGTCGTCATTCGTGGCGTCTCTATCGAACGCTCCCAAGCACGCGTCACCATCACCGACATTCCTGATCAGCCCGGTATGTCCGCCAAGATCCTTGGTGCCCTTGCCGAAGCAGAGGTCAACATCGATATGATTGTCTCCAATATCGCCTCCGACGGCATGGCTCGTCACTCCTTCACTATGAATACAGTGGACCTAGGCCGTGCGCAAGCAGCACTCCAGCCCTGTCTCAGTGCCGTCTCCGAGAAAGCAATTGTAGAGACCGAAGGGGGTATTGGTAAGCTTTCCGTAGTCGGGATTGGAATGCGTTCTCACTCAGGAGTAGCAGCACAAATGTTCCAAGCTCTCGGTGACGAGGGTATCAACATTGGCATGATCTCCACTTCGGAAATCAAGATTTCGGTCACTGTTCCCGAAGATCGTATCGAAGATGCGGCCCGAGCCGTACACAAGTCATTCGGTCTCGAACAAACACCTGCCTAGCACGCAAGGGGCGACGATCCGAATCGTCACCGACCTCCTGCTTCCATTTTTCTTGATAAAAAGCAGGGCTTCCCCTACGCCCCCATTCCCCTCGGACTGACGATACTATACGTCACTCTATGGTCGATTAGCTCAGTGGTAGAGCGCTTGCTTCACACGCAAGATGTCACTGGTTCAAATCCAGTATCGACCACCATTCCCTCCTCTGTTCTTAATCAACGAGATTATCGATACGGGAGGCCATTTCTAGATCGGCAGCAGTCACTCCGCCCACATCGTGAGTGGTCAGCCTGAAAGTCACTTTCGTGAAACGAATGTCAATATCTGGGTGATGAAATAAGTCTTCCGCAATATCGGCAACCGCATTTACGCAATCAATGGCCTCCATAAATTCTTCGAATTCAACGATTCGCAGAAGTTCTTTTTCATTTTCGCTGAGCTCCCATTCCGCAAATTTCTTCACAGCTTTTTCCAACTCATTTCCTGTTAAAATATCCGACATGACTCTTCCGATTGTTCGTTGATTAACGGTGCTACAGTTACTTTTTCTCTCCCGATGATCTTAGCAACACCTTTTGGTATTTTTTTCTGACTTTTCAGAACTCAAATCGAGTCTAACTTACGATCATGAAAATAGTGTTGCCCCTCCTCGCAGCCACTGCGGCCCTCCTCCTCTCCAATTGTTCATCCAACCCCACTGGCCGAATTGGCAAGAATCCCGAAATCTACAACAGTCTCTCAGTTCAAGAGCAAGAGCTGGTCTCCAATGGTCAAATTGAAGAAGGAATGTCTCCGGGGGCAGTTTTCCTTGCTCTTGGCAGTCCGGATCGACGCTTAGAGGGATCTTCAAAAGGAAAACGAACGCTCCGGTGGGACTATAATAGCCTCCGCCCCATCTATCGCAGTAGCTTCTTTGGAAGTTTTGGACATGGTTTTGGCCGTGGCTTTGGACGCCGGCGTTTCAGTAAATTTGGCTTCGGTCCTACCGTTTCTTACATTCCCGTCCGCTCCAGCACTGTTTGGTTCGAGAATAATCAAGTTCGCTCTTGGGAACGGGTTCGTTAATTCACCTTATTAAGGCCTCTTTTTCTCCTAAATCGCTCACCTCGTGGGCGATTTTTTGTCTTCTGTCACAAATTCCAGATATTCCCGGTTCACGTCGTCGTTAATTCTCTGTAATTGTTCTTCCCACACTCTCAAACAATGGCTGAAACCACCATCGACACCCAACAACTCTCTACTCAAATCGCGGAATCCTCTCGCTGGATAGCTGACGTTCGCCAAGAGATGTCTCGCGTTCTCATCGGACAAAACCAGCTCGTAGATCGGCTTTTATTGGGACTACTATGCAATGGACACATTCTCCTCGAAGGACTTCCAGGACTCGCCAAAACACTCGCCGTCAACACGTTGTCCTCTTGCTTCCAACTAGATTTCTCTCGAATCCAGTTCACTCCCGACCTCCTTCCTGCCGATCTCCTCGGGACTCTCATCTACAATCAACAAGCTCAAAAATTTGATCCTAAGCTAGGACCTATTTTCGCCAACCTCGTGCTGGCCGATGAGGTCAACCGCTCACCTGCGAAAGTGCAAGCAGCCCTCTTGGAAGCGATGCAGGAACGTCAAGTGACCTTAGGTGACACTACATATCCCCTCCCAGAACCTTTCCTCGTCTTGGCAACCCAGAACCCCATCGACCAAGAAGGAACTTATACCCTTCCCGAAGCACAGCTCGACCGTTTCCTGCTCAAAGTCCTCGTCGATTACCCGAGCAAAGAAGAAGAGATGCAGGTCCTCGATCTAATGGCTAATACTGCCAAACCACCCTCAGTCAAGCCCGTCGCCACCCCCGCGCAACTAATGAGCAGCCGCAGCCTGTTAGATAAAATCTACATCGACCCTGCGGTACGCGAATACATCGTGGACTTGGTGCACGCGACGCGTTCTCCGGGCAAATTCGACCAAAGCCTCACTCCTCTCATTCGCGCCGGTGCTTCTCCACGCGCCACCATCAACTTGGCGCTCACAGCCCGGGCTAACGCCTTCATGAATAATCGCGCCTACGTGACTCCTCAGGATGTGAAGACGCTTGCTCCCGAAGTGTTGCGACATCGTATCCTTCTGTCCTACGAGGCGGAGGCGGAGAACATCTCGACCGATACTCTCATCGCTCGCCTTTTGTCGAAAGTTCCCGTACCCTAGGAAAACCTTCCGGCACTACTTCCGACAACCCTGCGCGGTCGTCCACTTCCCGCGGACAATGGGCTCTCCGAATTGGAGGCCTTCTTTCGCGGCGGCATCGCGCACTGCTGGCCACTGCTCTGTTAAAATACCTGACAAGATGACAGTGCCATCATCCGCAAGCCACTTGCCTATCCGTGGCATGGCTGCGATGAGAACATCACTGAACAAATTCGCGATGAGAACATCTGCCCGACGAGAGGGTTCCCACTCGAAGACATCACCCACTTCGACCAGAGCCTGATTATCTGTGAGAGAAAGCCCGTTACGTTCACAATTACGAACCGCGACCCGAATGGCGGCCTCATCATAATCCACTGCTTCGATAGGGCCGGCTCCAAGATGACGAGCAGCAATGGCAAGTAAGCCCGAACCCGTCCCCAAATCGAGAAAGCTCCACTCCTGTTTCTTACGCCCCTTGGCCTCATCTACAAGTAGCCGCAGACAGTTCGCGGTAGTAGGGTGATCACCGGTGCCAAAGGCCATCTCGGGAGGAACAGAAATCACGAGACGGTCTTTGAACTCGGTGCGTAGTTCTTCTAACTTCGGACCATCTCCTTCCATGGTGACTACAATTTCATCACGAATCTTTAGCGGCGGCTTCACTACTGCGGACTTCGCAACCCAGTCTTCGCTCACAATTTTGCGCACTGAGCCACCCCAATATTCCTGTAGCTTCTCCGCTTCTTCTTCGGTCTCGTTATAAACCTCCACCCGCAGACGGGTTCCTCCTTTGAGTAACGAAATAACCGCATTCTCATTGCCATAGAAGCGTTCTTCCCACGCATCCATCCACTTGACTCCCGAAAGTTTTGACCAAACCCAGATCATAATCAATAAGCTATCCTAGTGAAACTCAGAGGACGATTTTAAAAAAATGCCGAATTCGCGCTAGGGGGCGATCACGCGTATCTTCTCTGCGGCAACACACTTTCGTAAAGTCGAACCGATCTGGACTAACAGCTCTCCGCCATCTCCAATCCCACGACATTCTCCTTGAAGGATTTCTTGTCCCTCTTGGAAGACGATCTGCTGGTCAGTCAACGCACAGCGCGTTCTGACCGCTGCTAACAGATCTGGGAATTCCTCGCCGACTTGTTTTTGCAAGTAATCTAACTCAGACACCAAGGCCACGAGATGTTCTGTTCGACTTCGGGCGGACCCGCCTTCTTCTGCTAACGAAGTCGCCTGCCCTTGCAACTCTGGTGGAAATCCTCCTCCCACATTCAGCCCTACCCCGAGGGCCACGAAATCAGCCTCAGCCTCCACTAGAATTCCGCAAACCTTGCGCCCGCCAATGAGAACGTCATTCGGCCACTTAATCTCCGGAATCAAACCCAGAGCCTCAATCGAACGAGCCACCGCTAACCCGGCGACCAAAGAAAGCCGTGGCCACAATGCGCGTTCGTAATCAGGACGCAGCAACATCGTAAAAGCGAGACCCCGGTTCTCTCCGCAAAACCAACTCGCTCCCCGGCGACCTCTCCCTGCAGTCTGTTGTTCTGCTAAAATCAGAGAACCATGGGCCGCGCCCTCACGCCCGAGACGAAAAGCCTGTTCATTCGTAGAATCGATCTGATCATGATAATGAAATCGCACACCATAACGGCCTTCTAACAACTCAAGATCGTAAGCGCTCACTCGTTATTCTCTACAAAATCTAGCCCAAGGTCCAAGCCTACTGCGGAATGAGTGAGTGCTCCCACAGAGATGAAATCGACTCCCGTCTCGGCAATACCTCGCACTGTTTCCAGATTCACCCCCCCACTCGCCTCTAGGGCTGGCTGCTTACGGGAACCTCTCAGCGAAACCGCTTTGCGCAGTTCCGCCAAAGTCATGTTATCTAACAAAATATAATCCACTCCCTGCAAGGTCAGGAACTGCTCAACCTGTTCCAAGTGGTCCGCTTCCAGCTCGACCTCGACCTCGGGATGGTCTTCTTTGAGACGCTGAATTGCGTCCTGCAATTGTGCCAACTTACCCTCTGCGACGAGATGATTATCCTTTACCATCGCACGATCATATAAGCCCATGCGATGATTGACACCACCTCCTGCAAGAACGGCCGCCTTTTCTAATTTTCGCCAACCAGGAGTCGTTTTACGAGTATCGAGAATGCGAGCCTTAGTATGGGTAACCTCCGCAACAAAGTGGCTCGTCAAAGTCGCAATGCCACTAAGACGTTGCAGAAAGTTAAGGGCTGTGCGCTCAGCGGTAAGAAGAGCTTGTGATGGGCCTGCCACTTCGAGCACCACTGAGCCGGGTGATACTTGCGCGCCATCTTCTAACACAATTTGTACGGATAATTCCGAACTCACCTTTGCGAAAACGGCTGCTGCAACCTCAGTGCCTGCTACAACCCCATCTTCCCGTGCACGCAGTAAGGCACGCGAACGCTGACTCGCGGGCACGAAATAGGTGGAAGTGACATCCCCTGGTCCAATGTCCTCAGTCAGCGCCATCTCAATCAACTGCTTTACTGCCTCATTCACCTCTCCACTATTCTGGAAGAATCGATCTCCTCCAAGCTTGAAAAAGAAAGAATCCCCGGGCGGTAGCGCGGCTCTAACTGAGTTTCTCCAGCTCGTATCCTTCGCGACCATCATTCGCGACCCAGCCCATTTCCTTCAGCGTATCTCGTAACTCATCAGACTTCGCCCAATCCTTTGCCGAACGAGCAGCCCAACGCTCCTCAGCCAAAACCTGCACTTCGGCAGGAATCTCTTCTGAAGAGTCCGACAGAACCGGAAGCACTAATCCCAAGGCAGCAAGAACCCCGTGGAATCCGAGCCAGTCTTCGTGAGTCTGGGCCCCTTTCAGGCCAGTAAATACGCATCCGATAGCTGCAGCAGTATTGAGGTCATCAGTCAGCTTGCCAAAGGCTTCCGCGAAAACTCCAAAGGAGGAGAGACCTAGTAGATCTTGGTATGAAGGAACCTCACCGCCCCCTACTCGTTCACGTAATTCTGCTTCGGCCTTAGAGAGTTTAAGGAGAGCTTCCTTCTTGGCATGAAGCGACTCTAAGGTAAAGTTGGCCTGCTTGCGATAATAGGCACTTAGCAGCTCGTAACGGACCTCAGCAGCGCTGAAGCCCTTTTCCTCCAAATCTGCGATAGTGAAGATTGTCCCGGCGCTCTTGGACATTTTTTTCCCATTTACGAGCAGGTGTGCTCCGTGAAACCAATGGCGGGCAAACTCGCCACCACAAGCGCATTGGCTCTGGGCAATCTCATTCTCGTGATGTGGAAAGGCCAAGTCTTCTCCTCCGCCATGGAGGTCGAAGGTGTCGCCTAGATACTCCCGAATCATCGCCGAGCATTCGAGATGCCAACCTGGGCGACCTGGCCCCCACGGGCTTTCCCAGAAATTTTCGCCATCGCAACCACGCTGCCCCTTCCAGAGCACAAAGTCAGAGATACTATCTTTCTCGTATTCGTCCGCTTGCTCACCAGCACGCGTGCTCTGCGTTTTGCCCAGTTCGAGATCTCGCGTATCGAGCCGAGACAATTTGCCGTAGTCCGAGAAGGACGCGATCCGGAAATAGACAGAACCATCACCCGGAGCATAGGCATGACCTTTCGCAATCAGCTCCTCAATCATCGCGATCTGTTGCGGAATATGAGCGACCGCGCTTGGTTCAAGATGCGGAGGAAGACAATTCAGCTTTTCGCAATCGGTATGAAACTGTGCCAACCAGCGTCCGGTGAAATCGGCAAGAGTTTCCCCTGCGGCTTCGGAGTCGCGAATCGTCTTGTCATCCACATCCGTAATATTGCGGACATGATAGGTCTCCACACCACTGACTTCGAGAACACGACGTAAAACGTCGTTCATCACAAAGGTGCGGAAATTCCCAATATGAGCCGGCCCGTAGACGGTGGGTCCACAGCAGTAGAATCGAAAAGTCTTTCCATCAACTGGCTGCAACTCACGCACCTCGCGGGTCATGGAATCAAACAAGCGCATGCCCTTGGGCTTAGCGAAGTTTCTCACCCTACGCAATGGCAACCTGCCGCGAACATTCTTGCCGGGAAATCGCTGAAACTAACGAGCCAAGCGAGGTAAATCTTCACCCTCAGAACGAGCAACTACCACTGCAGCGCATGAATCGCCAAAGACATTCACCGCCGTGCGGCACATGTCGAGTGGGCGATCTACTGCTAACAAAGCAAAAGCGGCAGCCTCGGCATTTGGAATCCCAGAGCTTTTCAAAATCAGCAAAATCGCGACCAAGCTTGCAGAAGGAATCCCCGCTACTCCGACGCGAGTAAGCAGCGCTGAAATCACGATCACAAACTGCTCCCCAAAACCCAACGAAATCCCCATTACTTGCGCGACAAAAATAACCGCAACGCATTCGTAAAGAGCAGTGCCATCCATATTCACGGTGGCTCCGAGCGGAAGTGTGAAACTGGCGGTTCGCTTTGAGACTCCAGCATTATCCTGCACATTGCGCAAAGTCACCGGCAGCGTAGCAGAAGAACTCGAAGTTGAAAAAGCCATCAGCAAAGCCGTCTTCATCGCACCTAAATGCTTGAGCGGATTGACTCGTCCTAGAAAGAACAACAGCAACGGTAAGGTGACAAAAAAGTGCACCGCAAGGGCTCCTACCACGGTGGCAAAGTAGCGCCCCATCTTGGCAAAAAGCTCGAGCCCAGTATCGAAGATAACGGGGACAATGAGAGAAAAAATCCCGATAGGAGCCAACGCCATAACCCACTTGGTAATGATGATCATAGCATCGTTCAGCCCCTGGAAGGTCGCGGCCAAGTTCTCTCCCTGAGCAGTTGGTAAGCGAGTAATGGCGATACCAAAAAGAAGAGCAAAAGTGATGACCCCAAGCAATTGGCCATTATCTGTTGCGGCCGCAAAGACATTCTTCGGAAACATCTTCCGGAACAAATCTCTGAAGTCCGTGGCCTTGCGTTCTGAATCCCCCATCGCCATGTCAATCTTCATGCGAGCAGACTCGCCAGCCGTCTCTTGACTATCATCAAAGGCCTTAGCAATGACTTGATTAGGCTTGCCATCCTCTAACCCTGGCTTGGTGAGATTGACCAAAATGAGCCCTACTATAATGGCTAACAGGCTCGATAAGGCGTAGAAGCCAAAGGTCTTCCCTCCTAACCGGCCGAACCCCTCCATTCCTCCTAAACTCGCGATCCCAGCAATGACCGAAGTCACAATCAAGGGCACGATGAGCATCTGGAGAGCGAGTTTGAAGAGTTCTCCTAGAAAACGGCACCCCTCAACGAGAAAAGAAGTGAGAGAAGCTTCCGGAAAGGCCCGCAGGACAAGAGCTAAAATAACAGCCAAGCCGAGAGCGCCTAAAATCAACCAATGCTCTTTCCCCTTTAACATGGCTCCACTGAAACGCTTCCTCGCAAAAAATGAAGCTTAATCTCAACGTCTTCCAAAACAATCACGCCCAACCCACTAAACGGGCACCAATGTGTACTATTAAGAAAACAAGGAAGAGAATGCTCAGCCGGCTACGCCGCTCGAAGACCTCAAATCGTTCGAGGAGTCCTACTCGATACCGAGCAGGGATAGCGAACAAAACCGGTAATACTAAGAACCCCAAAAGAACAAGTGGCGTCAGCCAATTTGCGGAAAGACCTCCGCTGAAATCCCCCCGCAAAAAAGCCTTACAACCCTCCGTAAGGCCACAGCCCGGACAACGCCAACCAGTTAAGGCCTTCCAAGTACAACGCCATAAGGGAATCTCAAAAAATGAACAGAACAAGTAGATGAATCCAAAAGAAAAAAGAGCTACTTGCAGGCCTCGCGCTCGCAACGCTGAGCTCAAGAAGTTCCACTCTGCAGACGCCTTCCAGAGCGTTTTCATGAACCCAAGTAGTCACGCACTTGCTGGGCATCATTCTGAATCTGTTCCCGAAGTTCTTCCAAACCGGCAAACTTTTGCACTGGGCGCAGAAACTTGAGGAAACGAACCTCCAGTTCACGACCGTAGAGGTCACCTTGCCAATCAAGAAGATGCACCTCAAGAATTCGCTCCTCCGAGTCTTGGTCAACCGTGGGACGTTTTCCTAAATTCGCCGCTCCAGGAAGCCATTCCGAACCCAAGTTCCCCTCAACCACCCAGACCCCATCTGGCGGTAATTGTTGATCTCTAGGAAGAAGATTAGCGGTAGGAAAGTCTAGGGTGCGACCCAATTGCTTACCTTTCACAACTTCTCCTAGGACAGAGTAGACACGCCCTAACAATTGAGCTGCGTCATCAAGGTTTCCGGTATCAATGGCAGCTCGAATACGAGTGCTGCTGATTCGTTCCCCTCCCTGCAAAACTGCAGGAACGGCATCGATCTGCACTCCATATTGACTACCGTATTCCTCTAACAGAGCGACATCTCCCCTCCTCTTCTTACCAAACTGCCAACCCTCTCCAATCGCAAGAGAATGCAGCCGAGGGGCGGCCATGAGCTGGCCGATAAAGGCCTCCGGCTCACACTGCGAGAAGGCGCGATCAAATGAAACCACGATAAGAAGATCGACTCCCACTTCAGCTAACAAACGCTCTTGATGAGCGAGATCAGCCAATAAACGCTGCGGCACTTTATCCGGAGCCAAAACATAGGCCGGATGAGGATCAAAAGTGAGCACCCCGGAAACCCCGCCACAGTCACAAGCTCGCCCAATGGCCTTTGCGATCACCTCTCGATGACCTAAGTGAAGACCATCAAAAACTCCCATTGCAAGGGAAAGAGGTTGTTCAATCGTGTTGAGATCAGAAAAAGCAAGGCGTCGCAAAACGCCTTGCTTATGAACCTTTGCCCGCGGGGAGACAATCGCTTAGTTACCTCAAACTTTCAATTGAGCCGTTCACCCTAATCTCTTCAGGAATCATCGGCATGCGCCATCCACCACGAACAAATTGACCATTAATCATCTGACCTCCGACCTCCCAACCAATACCTGGAGTGTTCACGACCATCCAAACTGCAAAATCACCTTGTGAACTCAACGAATTACCCCACTCCTTAACGGTATGAGTAAAATCATGGGAATTCTCTCTGGTGAAGGTTTTCTGACTTCCTACAACCCAACGGCCACCCCAAGGATGAGGAATATTCGCGTCATTAACAATCAAACCGACTGAGCCGACGGGGTAAAGGTCAAACCATGAGAAGGTTACTTCTGGCGGCTGGGTATATGAGATTACGTTTGGACCGGGCTCAAAGCTTTCATCTACTTCGAACGGAGTTTCTCGGGGAGCTGGCAACACGGGCACAGAATCCTCTGAGTAATCATATTCAATAAAATCAGGAACTATCAGTCCACTCTGTTCGCCTGTCCATACCGGGAAGACTTTAAGATGAGCTTGGTCAAGAATTGAGTCCACCCCAGTCCCTAGACCAGAAGCACGAACAACAAAATGCTCCTCACCCGCTGCCGAAAACGGGTCACTCCCACCGAGACTGCTGAAGAATACTCGCTCCGCAACATTTTCGGGATGAGTCCCTAAGCCCGTATAAGTCAGAACCTCACGAGGCCCAACAGATATACTACCGCCCGGGAAAGAATTTTCTCCATCTGGATAATCTTGGCTATACAGCTCAAACTGGAACTCTGGAACCCCTATCACGTCGGACAGCTCATTAGTAACAGCACCTTGCACAGGGAGACCGTAATCAACAGATACAATGAACGGTTGGTCGGCACGAGTCCGAGGAACATTCAAAACTGATTCTACATTCTCATCCTCCGAGGATGTTTCATGAGTAACAATCGATATATTGGCCTCATAAGTTCCTATCGTAGCCTGATCAAGAGTCCAACCTTGAAAAGGTTGAGAACGCACAGTCGAAAGAACAAAAACGGCACCTCCTTGGGGGACGGCTTGACTTACCGCAAAATCTTTTTCTTGTGCTAGAACTTCACCAGGAACATTCCATAGGAAAGCAGAGTTTTCTCCATCACCACGTTGAAACATTTCAACATGATTTGTATAATTATCTGGCACTTGTTGCGCCATTGAAAAGCTTCCTAAGAAAGCTGAAGCAGTCAATGTTTTAGTAAAAACTTTCATTTATGTAATACTTTAATTATTAATTTCTGCCTGAATCTCCTTAGGGGGAGGAGTCGAAATTGGCCCACCTCGACAGACAGAAATAACGACTCGGCCATTTCTCTTAAAACCTTCCCGCACTTGTTCAGAAATCGGGTCTGATCCCCGTGCCTGATCCAAGGTTACTGAATAAGTCTGAACCCACTGTCGGTTACGTCGCAAAAACTCTGCAAACGGAATATAAGGACCGACTCCTTCGGTTAGATTTACGCGATTAGCAAACTGCTCGGGAAGCGACAGCACTGCACCTTTTGGCACGAAGGTCCAATGACCTCTGCCAGTCAAGATGACCGAACGCTCAAGAATACTGGATTGAGAAGGATGAGTTCTATCTTCTCTCTCAACTTGCTCGTATTCGAGTTCTTCGTGTACCTTTACTTGCTGTTTAGTACGAAGCTCTTGCACTGCATTACGGCGAGCAGTGAACTCCGCCTGAGTGAGAGTCTGTCCTAACAAACAATCATTCGGAGCAGCAAGGAAAGCGAAGAAAAATCCAAGCTTACCACCTCTCAATAGACGGTTATTCAACTTCATAATTTAAATCTGTTTTGTCGGGAAAGATCTATTTAGTCACTGATTGGCTCGAAAGTTAGCAAGAAGATAAGATCTTGGAAATCAGCCTGTGGATTGTCGTAATTTTGACCTAATTCGAATGCGACGATTAATTCGCGTGGACCAAGGTCAATGAGACCATTTTCATCAAGGTAAGACTCTATGTGAGTTCCCAAAGTAGTTTGAGTATTCCATGTTGCATGAGCTGGTGGTTCTTGTCCGTCTTTGAAAATAAGAACATTACGGTTACCAACACCTGAAAAGTGCTGCAGACTACCAGAGAAACGAGCTTGCCCACCGAAACTAATTTCAGTTCCTTTGCTTATATTTTGGCTGAAAACAATTCGCTCCGGTCTCACATCGCGTTGGCGTCCTTCAAATACATGGAGATTGCTTGCACTGGAGCCAATCTTTAGAAAACCTCCCACAGATAGAGGGGTGACTTGGATACCACTTCTTCCCCAGCGGTCAGTAACTCTTCGTCTCAACTCAATATCTGCAGCAAGAACCCGTACCGTCACTTTGACTGGTACTCTAGGAACAACTGTTCCTTGACCATTCGTGTTATCAGTATCAGCTTGAACAATTGTTTCGATACTCTGGCCCGGATACAATATATTCCAATTCAAAGTAGGAAGAAATCCTGCCGTAACGACTGAGGCGTTCGCAGAAATTTCTCCAATAGGGTCTTCTTCAGCCCATGCCGCTGGATTGATGGCAAGGACTCCTAACAGGACGAGTGCTTTATTTTTAATCTTCATAGGAACAATTAATTAAAAACCGAGGCAAAAGCTCGATCAGGCACTCATTATGACACAAACAATCAAACGTTCAATTATTTTTTAGAAAAATTAATAATTAATTTTAAATTATTGTTAATTCAAAGAAAACAAAGGGATTAAGAGCCCTTTCTCGTGCTCACAATCTGCGTTTAGAAAGCCTAAATCAAAGTTCTAGCCAGCTTCGACACCCTCCATGACATTTTTTACGGTAGACAATATTAATTTTTTTCGAAACCTCATAAACCTCCACAAAAGCTGCGTGAAGACTTGCCCCCTTCATCCCTTTCATCTCCCAGTCGTAACGTTCACGAACAATTTCTTCAGTCCAGATGTGCCGAGAATCTAGGGCGAGAACTTCTTCCCAAGACTGTAAGGTCTTTGCTTCGGTCACTTGGCATTCCCACTGGATAGGAACGATTTCTCCTTCTTGCCATTCCGACAACCCCTCTTCTCCGAATTTCTCCCAAGCAGTAGGCTTCACTCCTTCCTGCTGAGAGTGAAAGCGAGTGGGAAAAAGAAGAAAGCGATCGTGCTTCCAGGCGAAGCCATCACGGCCTTCGTGAATCCCCCCTTTTCGTAAAATAACGGTTTGTTCCCCAGCTGCGAGGGCTTCGCAGACAACTTGCCACTCCTTAAACGCGATCATGCCCCTCCATGCCTCGCATAAGAGAAAAGATCAAAACTCAAAAACGAGACCTCTCTCAACGGTCTCCTGCATCTACGATGCAGACAGGGCTTTAGGGGGGTGTTCTCGCAAGAAAGTCACGCACTCGTCCACACTATCGGTAAGCGCGAGATAATCACGGTAAGGTTTATCACCTGCTTGGGTCTTTAAGGTGTCGAAAATCCCGGTGCGGTCACCGAACCAATCTCGCCCTAGGCAAACCATGGGACTGGTGACCTCAAAGGTTTCGTAATGATTCTGGCAGGCATCCATAAAGACCTCTTGAGTCGTGCCGGCGCTTCCACGTGCATAAATCACGCCATGGGTCGAGATTGCGAGGAGACCGTCTTCGCGGAGACTGTTCGAAAAGTATTTGGCAACATGCTGCGCAAACCAGTTCGTAGGCTCATGACCGTAGAACCAGGTCGGGACGGCGAGTGAGGATAGTCCGTTCGGAAAACGCTCAATGACATCGAGCGCGAGTTGTCCGTATCCGGCATCCTGATACCCCGGAGCAGAAGAAAGGTGAGTTAACGCCCACTCCAGAGCCTCTTCATCCTGTCCTCCTAGATATGCGCCCAAGTTGCCTGCCTCCATCACGCCAGGGCCACCCCCAGTCGCAACGAAGTAGCCTTCACGCGCGAGCTGCCAGGCGACGCGGACCACTCTTTTGAAGTCCTCCTCATCACGCCCCATGGAATGTCCACCCATGATACCGACGACCTTCTTATGACCATCCTTCTCGATTCGTCCCTCTAACAAATCACCTAAGGCATCGTCGATGGCATGATCATGGAGGCGCATGGCAAGGGCCTCTAACACATGAGGATTCTTGCGGCCTCGTTCTGCGAATCGCTCATAAATACGTAGATCCAGGCTCCGATCTTCTTCGGGAGTCCAGCCCGCCATCAATTCCTTACGGGTATAAAGTCCCGGCCGGTAGGGTTCATAAGGAAGATCGGGGAAAGCGGGAAAAACGGTTGCTCCAAAATCACTTAGCGCGCAGGCGGAAACCCCTTCGGGAAACTTGCAGCCCAGAAAAACAGTTCCCTCACAGGTCACCTCCTCCCAAGGCACGCCGACATCGCTCAAGTCGAGCCCTTGAATCACGGCACCGCGGAGCTGCCCTTTTTGACGGAGTAGACTATTAAGCGAATCAATTTCGCGAACGACATTCATAGGCCATTACCAAACGAAAGCTTACGAGATCGGACAAGGAGATTTCGTCGCATCAAATACTGCACTCGAATCAACTACCAGCCTCCCCCGCCGACTCGCCATTCTTCCATCATCTCTTGCGGACAATCATCCAGGAAGCGGGACGGTCTCTGAATGACATCCCCGGTGTAGCTGCGGGGATTCATTTGAGGATAAGTCAAGTAGAGTTCATCCTTGGCACGAGTGATGGCGACGTAGAAAAGTCGCCGCTCTTCCTCCATCATCGCTTCATCATTTGCCTCAATGATACGACCGTTCGGAAACATGCCATCTGTCAGCCAGACCACAAAGACGACCTTATACTCAAGGCCCTTTGCTTGATGAATCGAGGAGAGCGTCACTTGCTCAGGATCGATTTCTTCTTTCTTCCCAGTAGGTTCCCCCTCCACTCCTCCCATGAGAGAGAGTTGGGCAAGGAACTCCTCGATGTCGTCAAAGGTTTCGGCATAGCTCATGAGCTGTTCCACATCGGCACGACGGTTATCGTAGTTCTCGAAGTTGGCTTGCAGGACTTCATCGTAGAGCCCCTCCAAAATCGAAAAAATCATCCCCGCCGGGGCCGGAAATCCGCTCTCGAGAACTAACTCATCAAGAACGTAGGAGAGGTCTTCCCAGGACTGCTTCGCCTTCTTGGGAACCGCGAATTCTAACAGTTTATCCGAAAACTTTTTCGGAGGATCGGCCAACTCCCCCCACCCCGTTTTCTGCCACGCGAGCCAGAGCTTAGCGGCGCCCTTGGCTCCGATCCCAGGTAGCATAAGCGCAAGGCGCTTGAAGCTGACCTCATCCTTGCGATTGACCACAAGACGAATAAAAGCAGCCACGTCCTTGATGTGAGCTTGCTCAAAAAAGCGCAAACCACTGGTGACTTGAAACGGAACCCCACGGTTGGTGAGTTCCATCTGAATCTCAAGACTCTGATGATGGGCTCGATAGAGAACCGCCATTTCTTCCAGCTCCACTCCCTCGTCACGCAGCTCCAGAATACGTTGCGCGATAAACTGAGCTTGCGCGGTAGGGTCTTCGAGAGGCACTAAGGCTGGAGGAGCGGAACCCGCTTCTCGGGAAGAACGCAACGTCTTATGGAACTGGCGCGTATTGGCCTGAATAGCGCTGTTAGAGAGGTTGAGGATCTCGGGCACGCTTCGATAATTGGTCTCGATCTTAAAAACCTGCGCGTCCTTAAAACGATCGGGGAACCCTAAAATATTATCCATATCGGCCCCACGCCAAGAGTAGATGGACTGGGCATCATCCCCGACCACCATTAGGCTCTGGTGCTTGCCAACGAGTAAGTCCACCAGCTCGCTCTGAATGTAATTCGTATCCTGAAACTCATCTACCAAAACGTAGCGAAAACGCTTCTGATAGAGCTCGCGTAGCTCTTCGTTCTTCTTGAGAAGCTCTAGGGTCAGGATGAGCAAGTCATCGAAGTCCATCGAGTTGACCTCGTGCTTCTTCTTCGCATAAGCCTGCTCGACCTGAGCAATTTCCACGCCCCATTCTTCGAAGTAAGGGTACCGAACCTCGATAACTTCCTCCAAGGTTTCCCCGGTATTGCGCATCATGGAGAACATGCTCGCGAGCACATCAGCCTTCGGGAATCGCTTGCCTTGGGTATCGATATCAAGCGCTCCCACGACCGTATTCATGAGCGACTTTTGATCATCGCGATCAAGAATTGAAAAAGAACGGGTATAGCCAATTTCGTCGGCATGTCGTCGCAAGATTCGATTCCCGATTGAGTGAAAAGTCCCTCCCCAGAGGGTCGAGAGATCTTGCGGAACTAACTCCTTCACCCGTTCTAACATTTCCTTGGAAGCCTTATTGGTGAAAGTCAGCAACAGAATGTCCTTGGGACTGACTCCTTGGTCTAACAAAAAGGCTACCCGGTAGGTCAGGGTTCGTGTTTTCCCAGAACCCGCACCCGCAATCACAAGAGCGGCTCCAGGTGGTGAAGTCACGGCAGCAAACTGCTCTTTGTTAAGCGCAGCTTCGTAGTCAATCCCCGAAGTTCCTTTTTTTTGCGGCTGTTGTAGCTGGTAATCGCGTGCCATTAATTTTGATTCTTATTCAAAAACTCTTCTCCCCTTATCAATTTCGTACGGACGAACTACTAGATACTCCCTTGTTTTTGAATGCTTCCAAACGAAGAAGCACTAGCCATTCTGTTCCGCCTCATCGAGGGTTGCTCCAGCATCTACTCGCTTGGCGAAGCTTTGGAAGTCAGCCAATTCCTTCTTCACGATGGGAAGAAGGAAGTAGAGGCCAATCAAGTTCGGCAACACCATTGCAAAATACATGGCATCGGAGAGCTTGAGGACATTTTGCAAGGAAGCGCCCGCTCCGAGAACCACACAAAGGCAGAAGACGATCTTGTAGATGAGCACTGCAATCGCGTTATGCCCGGTGAGATAATTGATGGCCTGTTCTCCGTAATAGGACCACGAAATCATGGTCGAAAATGCAAAGAGTACTACCGCAATCGTAAGAACATAAGGGAACCAAGAAATAACGGACGCAAATGAGCGCGAAGTGAGCCAGATCCCACCAGACCACCCCGTGCGATCTACGAGGGAACTGTGAGCAATGAAGCCAGCAGCCTCTCCATCCTGAGTCTGCACTGCGACCCACTGTCCGCCGGCTTTCTCCACATCGCTGATACTCTGGTCAGTGACCTTAACGAGTTCACTTGCCTCCAGAGTTTTCACCACGGCTGATTGTGCATTCGCTTCCTGATAGATAGTGGACTCTCCAGTTAGACTGGCATCCACCTTCCACACTCCGGTCACTACGATGACCAACGCAGTCATGAGACAGATGACGACGGTATCGATGAAGGGCTCCAAGAGAGCAACGACTCCCTCACTAGCAGGTTTCCGAGTCTTCACGGGAGCATGTGCAATCGCTGCAGAACCCAGACCGGCTTCGTTCGAAAAGACCCCTCGCTTGATACCCTGAATCAGTCCTCCAATAAAACCACCCAGACCAGCTTCAGCCGAAAAAGCTCCGCTCACAATCACCCCCAAAGCACCGGGCACCTCTTTCCAATATCCCAAAAGCACCACCACGCAGGCCACTACGTAGATAATAGTCATGAAGGGAACTAAGAAGGCAGTGACTCGTGCAATCGAAACAATCCCACCCAAGATAACCCCTCCCACGGCCACCGCGATGATCGCTCCGAGAATCCACTGTTGACCATCGCCAAAGATGCCAAAAGTCTCGGTCACTTGCTGCGCGGATTGATTGATCTGAAACATGTTTCCTGCGCCCAAAGCGCCTCCGACACAAGCGACCGCGAACAAAATAGCAAGAACCTTGCCCACTCCTCCAAAACCACGCTCGCCGAGACCCTCTTGGAGATAACGCATTCCTCCACCTAACACTTGGCCGTCCGCGCTGATCTTCCGGTAGCGAACTCCCAAGGTGCATTCTACGAATTTGGAACTCATCCCGAGAAAGCCCATCACCACCATCCAGAACACGGCACCGGGGCCTCCAATTCCAATCGCGACCGCTACCCCTGCGATATTTCCTAATC
>CALFBF010000124.1 GCA_937949965.1 uncultured Roseibacillus sp. | reverse complement strand
GAAAGGTGGTTTGACTCAAATCGCCAGTGAGAGCTTCCATGTGAGCACGGAGCTGTGCTTTCTTATCTTGGGAAGCGGGTTCGTCGGCTAGGTTGGTCCACTCATTGGGGTCCTGAGTATGATCGTAGAGTTCTTCCGCCCCGCTGACGTAGTGGGTGTAGCGGTGAGTTGTCGAACGGACAGTATAGCTATTTTCCGCTGGGGCTAACTTAGCATTAGAGGAGGGAGTTCGAATGACGGTGAGGGCGACTTCTGGGCCAGCCCAGTCTGTCGTCTCTGGATTTTGCAGAAATGGACGGAGGCTGTGTCCCGAGAGAGGAGCTCCGTCTTCATTGAAGCGATTATCGACTCCAGCTAATCCGCAAAGATCGGCGATAGTCGGGAAGACGTCGATTAGGGAGACTGGGTGAGTCACCTCTTGTCCTGCGTGATTAGCGTATTGGGGAGCTCGGACGATGAAGGGAATACGAGTGCTCTCTTCCCAAGGAGAATTTTTGTACATAAATTGCTTCTCTCCCTGATGGTAGCCGTGATCGCTCACTAGCATCACAATCGTGTTTTCTCGGAAGGCGCTTTTATCGAGAGCTTGCGTTACTTTTCCAATCTGCTCATCGACGAAGCTTACACAGGCGAGATAAGCTTGGAGGTGAAGCTTGATTCCCTCGATAGGATCTTCGTAAGACTCACTGAGCGTCTGATAATGATTAAACCACTTCGGGTTCCACTTGGGGAGAATGGTTTCGAAGTGGCAATCTACACGATCATTCTCCTTTGTAGCCGGTAATTGGAGTTCATCTAACGGATAAAGATCAAAGAAGCGTTGGGGCGCGATAAGAGGGGTGTGAGGCCGGAAAAAACCGACTGCGAGGAAGAATGGATCATCACTCTCGCTTTTCGAGAATTCGGCCAAACGTTCCACTGCCCAGTTGGCCTGTTCTTCGTCGTTGAGGAGGTCACGATCGTCTTCGGATTCATAGCGGAAGGGTTGGCGCTTTCCCTTCATCCATCCGTGATAACCGGGGTAGTCAGCTGTTGGTGGTACTTCTGGCACATCAGCCAAAGAAGCGTAGACGCCATCAACGGGGCCGATGTCGCGGAAGGGAAGAGGGACTGAAGGATGGCCGGTTGGCTTCTTCCCATTGAAGGCGAAGGGCCCATAGAAGTTTTCAACTCCAAATGAGTCCCAGCTTTCGAGGTGGGTCTTGTGCGTTAGCTTACCCGTACCGTAGGTTCGGTATCCATTGCTTTGCAAGAATTGTCCTAAAGTTTGACAATTCTTTAGCGTCTTGTTTTTCGTCCAGTCCGAGACCCAATAATTCTGCGACACATGAGGATAAACACCTGTCCACATACTCGCGCGTGATGGAGCACAGATAGGGACGTTACAGTGGGCATTCGTGAAGCGAACACCACTCGCCGCTAGCGCATCGAGGTGAGGAGTTTGCGCCTGAGGGTGCCCGCCTAAGTAGCCGATGTAGTCGTTGAGGTCATCGACCATAATCAACAAAACATTCGGCTCTTTGGGTTGAGATTGACCAAAGGTGAAGGCCGAAGCCAATGAAAAGTAAAGAGCAGGAAGGAGACGGATCATTTCGAGGCCTGATCTAGAATTTAATCCCTCGCAAGTCACGGTTCGAATTCACGAGATCTCCAGGGAAGAGCTTCCTTTTCCGGAAAAGGGGCTAGCAAAAAGGGAAAGGAGTTTGCAGGAATCAGAGTAGGGTCGATCTCGAAGACTGTTCTCACCGATCTTCGAATTTTCCTACTGTGACACGCCTGAGCCTTCGGTCTGCTCACGTTTGCGGCACTGTTCTAGCTCAACAATAATTGAATCCAACGATGCGCTTCTTGTTAACTCTAACCACTTTTGGTTTCCTCACCTTGATGAGCCCATTCATTTATGGGCAGACGGGTTCGAGTGAGCCTGGCTTTGGCGGTTTCGATCTCGAGAACAACCAAACACTCAGCCCAGAAGAGATCGCTCAACAGCAGAAGGAGGCCGAGGAAGCAGCCGAACAGGCCTGTGCAGTCTGCGGAAGTAGTGTTGCTCTCATTGCGGGATTGAGTTTGGTGGGTTTGATTCTCAATATTGCCATCCTTGTCTGGGTCGCTCGCGATGCCAAGAACCGCTCTATGGATGGTGCCATCCTCTGGATGATTCTTGTTATGTTTCTCGGCTTGTTAGGGCTCATCATTTACATCCTAAGCCGTCCACAAGGAGCACTGGGTCAGTGCGGGACCTGCCAAGGAAAACGTCTAACCACCAGTGCGAGATGCCCACATTGCCAGAACCCTTAAGGAAACCTCATCCTTGGCTCGCGCTAGTTGGGCTCGCCATTTTGTGGGGGTTCTGGGATCTCCAGCGTGCTCCGTCACGGCAGACACTTCCCGTCGTCTATCAGTCAGGGATTACTCTCTATCAATGGGTGAAACCGCGTTGTGGATTCGAGGGCTGTTGTCGCTTTTCGCCCAGCTGCTCTCGTTACTCATCACAGGCCGTGCAACGTCACGGTCTCGTGAGAGGACTAGAACTCACCGCCTCCCGCCTCCAGAGATGTCGTACCGATATCGAGTTGGGGACATCCGACCCGGTCCCGAAATTACTTTCTAAGCACTCACCCGAACGTAAAAAGAGCTTTCTCGTTCGCGAATGATCTTGCGAGGAACGAGAGCGTGAATCTAAATAGCCCTCGCTTGCTCTGTGCAGTAAGCCGCAACTAATTAACGCGCCCATAGCTCAGCTGGATAGAGCAACGGACTTCTAATCCGTAGGTCGATGGTTCGAATCCATCTGGGCGTGCCATTAGGACTTCTTCGTTTTTTGAGCGAATCTTAATTAGGATTGAAGGCGGCTCCTAGGCGATAGAAGGCTCTAGGGCTGAGAATGGAAGTGTCGATGAAGACGAATTCCTCATCAGTAAAGGTGAAAAGATTGCTACTAAGGCTCCCGGGAAGTGTGACGGAATTACTGGTCGAATCGTAAGAGCCAATAGTTTCGAAGGAATTATTCGTAAGAGTAGTCGAACGTTCGACAGTGAGAGTAATGCCTGCCGGGAGCTCGTTGTTACGGCCGAAAATCAGCGACGGATTACCCTCTGAATTAAAAGAGAAAGCAGGATTACGAGAGTTTGTATGATCAGGAATAAAGGGGTTGGTGCCGAGGATGACTTCTAATCCATTAGGAATACTGTCTAAATCGCTGTCCGAAGCAAACTCGGAAACTGGGAAAGGAAAAGGATTGGGGAAGGGGCTTACGGTTTCACCGTTCTGAATTTCAACTGCTCCAACATCGAGGTTACCTCCTACCAGACGTAGCAACCCTCTTTGATCTGTTCCGCCGGGATTGTTGATTCCAGCAGCGTTAATGGCGGGGGAGCCTGGGAGGGGGGGCATTGTCGCCGTTGGTCCGCCGTGGTTGCCAAGGGGGGCGAGGAGAGGGGCCGCGATGATCAGGTTCAATGTCCCCATAGAGAGAGAGTCTTGCCCTTCAAGGCTAGATATGATGTTCGTTCCGATAATTGTAGTAGTAGAGTCCGGATTGCTATCCCACAGATCAGGCCCACTACCCGTAGCGGTGTTACCAGCGAGGATGCTGTTGTTGAGGATTAGGACCGCGTCGCCAGAGTCACCAATGTTGAAGATGCCACCACCGTTGTTAGCAGAATTGTTAGAGAAAGTGCAGGAATTGAGGGTCAGAGTCGCGCTTCCACCGAATCCGCCGTCGCTGAAGATGCCTCCACCATCAAAAACAATATTGTTGTTGGCGATTGTGCAGGAATTAAGGGTTAGATCAACATTGCCGGATTGGCCGTTACTGAAAATACCGCCGCCGAAATCACCAGTATTGTTAGAAAGCGTGCAAGCATTTAGGATTAACTGTACAGAATTTCCTGTTCCAGTTCCATTGGCAAGAATCGCACCCCCTAGTTCGGCCGAACCACCAGTAAGGTTGAGACCGCTACAAGTGACGACAGTATTGGGCTGAATCTCGATAACCCGGTGATTGGTCACAGCTCCGTTGGCGTCGATAGTGATGCCTCTTGAAAGAGCGGAAGCGTCGATTGAGAGATTTCGGGTAATTGTTAGCTGGCCTTCCGTGAGAGTGATTATACCGCCGTTCAACGAAGGATCGAACGTTATGGAAGAATCGTTGGAGCTATGGTTGAGAGCTTCACGAAGAGAGATTCCGTCACCATTGCTTACTTCGAGATTACCGTCATCTTCGTCAGTGAGAGTGGTAACGGCGATGGTTTCTGATGTCACTGCTAGCAGGTTATTCAGCGTCGTTAGGATCAGGAGTAATGAGTAGGAGGTAGTATGCATCACGTTTTTGAGGATGTGAAAAGGTCTGGAACCTTCTCTGTTGGAATTTTTTGCAAATGCTTAGTAAATACATTTCTCTGATTTTTTGAAGATTTATTCTGAGGAAATGCGTTCTCGTCAAAAAGTTTTCCTCCCAAGGGCGCCTCCAGTACCCTTAAGTCAGTTTTTCTCATGGGCCGCCGAGCATGGAGTGGAGAAGGCCGAAGAAGTAAGCCTCGCAGTCTTAGAATCCTTTCAGCGTTGGTTGGTTCGTTATCGCAAGAAGGATGGCAAGCCCTTGAGTTCGCGCACTCTGCGGCAGCGGCTTTCGGCCGTGCAGGACTACTTTCGGTGGTTGGTCCGACATGGCCTCTTGGGAGCAAACCCCGCAAGTGAATTGATTTT
>CALFBF010000123.1 GCA_937949965.1 uncultured Roseibacillus sp. | reverse complement strand
CGTGAGTGCCTGTAGATTTGATGGGCTTGTCGAGCTTAATGGTGTGGCGATCGATATCGATCCCCGCCTCTTCGAGCTTCTTGTGGATATCCATGTTGGTTACTGAGCCAAACGACTTGCCAGTCGCACCTGTCTCAAGAGTGAAGACTGGCTTCAGCTTCTTGATCTTAGCAGCGACCTTTTCTGCCTCGTTAAGCTCTTCGGTTTCACGCTTGGCGCGAGCTGCTGAGAGGTCTTCGAGGTGTTTTTTGTTTTCGTCTGTCGCTTCGTAAGCCTTGCCCTGTGGCACGAGGAAGTTACGCGCGAAGCCAGATTTGACTTTTACAACATCGGCTTCAGCGCCGAGATTCTTGATTTTAGTGCGGAGAATGACTTCTGTAGTTGCCATGATGGGAAAAGTTGAAGGGCGCAGGGTTTAGGGACAGGGGTGTGCTGGGTCAAGGTTTTTGCTTCGGGAAAGTGTCTCTATCCCTCTTTTTCTTGTCTTACCGCCATTTGATTCCAAAAAAGTTCGCTTTCTGAAGCTAAAGTTTTCATTTTAAGAGCATGAACTTTCTTAAGGAGTTACTTAATGAGATGAGTGGACCGGTTGCTGAACAGTTAGGTCAGCGCGAAGGCTTAAGCGAATCTCAATCGAGAGGATTTCTTGAAGGTTTGGCTCCCGTTGTTCTCAGTGGCTTAAAGCGCAAGAAAGACGAAGGAGTGAATTTAGAGGGCCTTCTCTCGGGTCTCGGTGCTGGCGAAGAGCAGCTTGGCCAATTGAGCGGCTTTTTTGAGAATAATCAGCAGATGGACCTAGGCGCAGGCGGCGTGCTTGGTTTGGAAAAAGGAGAACAAGCGGCGGAAGCACTTGCGAACAAGGCGGGGATTGGGGTTGATGTCGCTCGTCGTGTAATGCCACTTCTCATCCCTGTTGTCATGTCCTTCTTAATGAAAAAAGGAAGACAAGACCCGAAGACCGCTGATCGCAAAAGCGGTGTAGAAGGAATCCTCGACCGCGATGGTGATGGTAAAATCTTGGATGATATCGCGGGAATGGTTCTCGCTAGTCAGGGAGGTCGGCATCGTGGAGGCTTCTTAGGGATGATCCTCTCTCTTTTCTCGCGTAGATAATCTTTCCCGATCAAGAATGTCCGTTTTTACGGGCGTTCGAGGATCTCGACTTCGTAACCGTCAGGGTCGGTGACAAAAGCCATCTTGCGTTCACCGCTAGAGAATTTTTCCCGCCAGCTGCCGGGCCAGATCTCGATACCGTCTTTTTCGAGCTGGTCGCAATAAGTAATAATATCAGGTACTCCGACCGCAGTGTGCATCAGGTCTTCAGGGAACTCGACCTTGAAGTCTGGTGAGTAAGTAAGCTCTAAGAAGTGGTCGTTGCCAGGCAGATGCATGAAGGCCAACTGATTGCCTTGCGGTGAAGTTTTCTGTTCGCCGACCTCGAAGCCAAGCTTCTGGTAAAAGGCAATAGAAGCCTCTGGCTGAGAAACACGAATACGAGTGTGTAAAAATTTGATCATAAAAGTGGTCGTTTTGAAGGATTAGGTCGTTTGACTAGGAGAAAGTGTTTCCGCTGGTGAAGCATTGAGTTGAGGTGAAACCCGAGCCTGCCAGATGTAGCGTGAAAAGAGAACTTTCACCGCCGCAGTCAGTGGAACGGCGAGGAGAGCCCCTAAGAAACCTCCTAAAATTAAGGACCAAAAGAGGATCGAGAAAATAACAGTCATCGGATGCAGTCCCACCGAATCACCCACAATCTTGGGTGCGGTAACCAGAGAGTTGATTTGTTGCACGATGAGGAAGATCGCAATCACTGCTCCCACATAAGCCCACGGACTGTCACCAAGCCACTGGTGATTAGCATCGCTGCTACCAAAGTGGATGAAGGCAATGAGCGCGGCTGGAATCATGCAAAGGATATTGCCAATAAAGGGGAGAATGCCGATGACAGCTAGAGTGAGTCCAATCAGAAATCCGTAGGGGAGTTGGAAGATAGAAAGCGCGATCCCAACTAAGATTCCGTCGATGAGAGAGACCAAGACCTGTCCTCGAAAGAAGGAGATGAGGTAACCATTAATCTCAGAGAGAGTAGAGACCACCTCGTCCTTGAAATCGGAGGCCTTGAGGGGAATGAACTGATGCCAAGAGGACTTAATCTTGGAGGATTCGTTCAGGAAGTAATAGAGATAGACGGGGACTAACAGAAAACCAAGAAGGTAACCCAAGAGCCCAAAGACCTTGGTCGTCGCCTTGAGCCAGTCAAAGAGCGTAGCGGTGATCAAGCCCGCTTTCTCTTGCAGAATGAACCCCAACCGACGCTGGTTGAAAGGGGTATCTTCATACTTTTTGATGTCCCGCTTCTGCTCCGAAGTCGCCGTAACCTTAGTTCCTTCTTCATTGAAGTAGCCTAAGAAATCACCTTTCTTATTTCTCTTGGAGAACGGTTCTGGTTTCTCCAGTGGTTTGCCATCTGTGTTTACCGGAGCAGTCAGCCAGATGACTAGGGTATCCGCACCCGGAATCTTTTCTTCGAGCTGATCCAATTTAGTGATGAATCGATCTCCGAGGTTCTCTCGATCCGCCAGTAACGAGCCACTTTGATTAATCAACTGCGGGATGAGAAAAGAGAAGAAAAGCACTACGATCAAAGTAAAAGCAGCAAAGACCGAGAGAACGGCCTTCAACCGGGAGAGCTTGGTATTCCGTTGTAGCCAAGCCACGAGCGGGTCGAGGAGATAAGCGGTGATGCCCGCCACCGCCAGCGGGACGAGAACAGGTTGCAAGTAGCCAAGGATTTGTCCCGTTAGCCAGATCAGCCCCACCAAAATCAGCCCCAACAGCACGATCGCGAGCCCGGTAGCCGCCGACCACAAGGTGCGTTTCTGGAAGTCATTAGGATAAGCCATCGTTCGTAACCAGTAGACAATCTGATTCGGGCAAAAACAAAAGTCCGAAAAGTGGCAGAGATTGTAATAGGCAGCCGGAGCGCAGGTTTGCAATTCGCCCCTTCAGCAGTAAAGTGGTGACCGACCAAAACAGATCAATAGGACGGAACCGTTCCCTAACGTTTTGTCTCTCCATTAAATTCGATTAATAATATGAGTGTTCTGGTCGAATTAGTCTACTGCTCGTCAGGACGTTTTAGAAAGATTATGTAGTATGAAGGCCACCTCAGTTTCTTCAACTCTTTGTTGATTTGGGAAAATTTCGGATCATTTCTTCTCGAAAGCCAGTTGCCGGAGGTGCCTTGAGTTTAAATTTTGCGCTGCAGTAAGACTTCAAAGGCTTCTCCTGCTCCTTCTGGATTAGTAACGAATTGATCACTTGGTGAAAGGTTCACGTAGGGAGCAAGAAATTGGTTTTGCCGTTGTCTAGAAAGGGTCTCTAATCCAAGAGGCTGGCCCCATCGTTCCAAGTCGTCAAAGTGAACATCTGTGGTAAGGTCCAAGTGTCCTGCGTTCTGATATAAATCACCTCTCGTGATGCAGTTGTGTAGAAAGTAACCACGCAAGGTTCCTCCAAGTGGTCGCAAAGCTGGTGCGACATAGTCAATTGTTAAGAACTGTCCTTTGATCAAAAGAGGGAGCCACTCTTGGAGCCAATGGTGGTAACTTTCGTGAATTTCGACTCGTTGTTGGACAGAGTGTTCTTCGGCTTCGAAAAGTAGGGAATCGGGGAGTTCCGAAGTAGGGCGAAAGGATTCTTTAAGCGCCCCTGCTTTTCCGGTGAGAAAGAGCTCGGTCCATCCCTCGACTTCTCGCCGAAAAATACGCACTGGAAAGGCATCCACCAACTCGTTCGAGTAGACAAAAGCATCTCCCTTTGCGCTCGCTAGAGCCTGCTTGATATCGCAATGCAAGTGGGCATGAGGGACTTCTCTCTTTTGATGCTTACGTAGTGGTTCTGAGACCTCTACTAGGTGGTGTTCCGTTCTTCGTTTTGCGAGAAAGGGGAGATGTTTCCAAATGCTACGAGCGAGCACTCCTGTGCCAGGACCGACCTCGATGAGATGGCGAGAGCCAGACGCGAGATAACATTGGGCGATGGCCTTGGCGAGAGACTGTGAAAGCTGTGGAGTGGTGGTGAAGTCTCCTCTCGAACCCACAGACTGAATACGAGAGGTGTAGTAGCCTCGTTCGGGGTCGTAAAGTGCCGCTTGCATGAAGCGGTCGAAGCGAACTTCTAAATCGTCCTCTTGCTGGTCCACAGAGCTTATTCTTTAGAAAAGCGAGAGTAAGGGGCTAGGAGCCGTGTTCTTGCCCCAGTGCCTGACAGGCTTTTAAGTCCAACTTACCAGAAGCGAGTACCGGAATCTCAGAAACTGGGATAACCACTTTCGGGCACCAGAGAGAAGGAAGCCCAGCATCAAGCAACTTGTAGCGGAGGTCGATAACATCTTGTTCTAACATATCGCTGTTCACGGTCGAGAGAAGACCAATGCCTTCGCCTTTAGCCGCATCTGGGATGCTGACGACAGCTACTTTTCGTTCGTCTTCTTTGTCGTAGCCGAGAGCCTTATCGACAGCAGCTTCCACGACTTCGTGAGGGACCATTTCGCCTGCGATTTTTGAGAATCGAGACATTCGACCTTCAATGTATAAAAAACCATCTTCGTCGAATCGAGCGACGTCATTAGTCTTAAACCAACCTTCTTCAAAGACCTGTTCGGTGAGGTCATCACGGTTGAGATAACCGGGAAAAACATTGGGACCGCGGAGCCAAAGAATCCCTGATTGATCAATTGGGAGAGGGGTGTCCGTTCCTGGATCTGTAATCCGTGCCGCGATACCAGGTAAGAGTTGTCCTACCGTTCCTGCTCGTTCGCTCGCTAACACTTCGAGATTTTCGTTTACAGAGAGAGAGGGTAAATTGACGTTACTCGCCGGAGATGTTTCGGTCAGGCCATAACCTTCCAGTGGACGGAGCCCAAATTTTTCTTCGAAGGAATCTGCCAGTGATTCAGGGAGTTTTTCGGCCCCGGTGATAACGAGTTTGAGGGGTGCTAGTTGTTCGGGATCGACCCTCTTCAGGTAGCCGCGTAAGAAAGTCGGTGTCGCGAGAAAGAGCGGAATCCGGTGATCGTGAATCAACTCCGCTAAGCGCTTGGTCTCTACTGGGGAGGAGTAAGTGACGAGGTTAAGCCCTTCGATGATGGGATACCACAAGGTGACCGTGCAGCCAAAGGAATGGAAGAGGGGAAGACAGCCTAGAATCTTAGAATCCTCAGGAAGGTCAATTCGACTCGAGAACTGGCACACGTTACTCAAGAGGTTGCGATGAGAAAGAGGGACTCCCTTTGGCTCTCCAGATGAGCCTGAGGTGAAGAGAAGGACGGCTTCTTCGTCGCCTCCGCTTTGCTCCAGGCTTAACAGCTTGATCAAGGCCTCAGCAGGGAGAAGCTTGGATAAGAGAACCCACTTGATGATGTGTTTCTTTAGAAGGGGTAAGGTTCGTTCGATGAAAATCAGATCTCGATTGGGTGGCCAAGGGAAAGAGGAGACTTTCCGCACGAAAGGATCAGCGGTGATAAACTTATCGATATCTGCCTGCTTAATTGAGGATTTCACTGCATTTTGCGAAGCGGTGAAGTTCAAGTTCACTGGAACTTTGTTAGCAAAAAGCACTGCTAAGTTAGCAATGAGACCTCCTTTTCCCGGAGGAAGAAGGATTCCCACTCGTTTCTTTGATGTTGATTTGGCGATTTCTTTTGAAAAGGCAATGGCTACTCCGAGAATTTTGGAAAAAGGCAACTCCGAGTCATCAGAACCATCATGGAGAACACAAGTATTAGCATGTTTTTTGAGCCCTCTTAGGAGTGCAGAGGAGAGAGAACCGTTGAGAAACTCGCGACTTGAAAAGGCCGCTTCGTTCGCCTCATACAGGGACTCTTGATAACCTGCCAAACTCGCCTTCCCTTTTGTGAGAGGGAGACCGAAGGTGAGGATAGCAGCAGGAAGAGTGCTTATGGGTTCGATACTGAGCTTACACTCATGAGGAACGTGCACTGCCAGCGGTGTGATGCTGTGATCAAGCTGGCACAGGAGCTTCAAAATCGCAGTCGGAACCAAAGAAGGAGTGCCAGGACGAGCCTTGGCAATTCCAGGCACGAAAAGGACAACACCACCATCAAGGAGAGCATCGTCGAGAGCACGCGCTACTGATTCGACTGAATCAGTGCGAGAAAACGCCATTCCCTTTACATTCGGTCGATTGAGGTGCTTTTGCACTTCAGGGTCGAGGGTAAGTTTCTCTTCCGCTAGGAAAGTGAGATTCCGCTCCTTCAGTTTCGATTCGAGCGCAAGTAATTGAGGGAGATCAAGACGGCCTGGAAGCAAAATTGTTCCTCCCGCAGGTAGACGGTCCGCAGCGATGATTTCGACATTGGCAGTGCTCATGACTGTCCCTATCAAAGCAGGCTTCGGCTCCCACGCGAATCGATTTTTTTGACTACTTCTTCGTTTCAGTCGATTATCTCAAATTCAGAACCGCCGAAGCTCTCACAAACTTGATTTGCTTCGACGAAACACTGGTCTAACAAATCCAACGAGCAGGCTGTAAAGCAGCTAAGAAGACTTAGTCTTACGAACGAGAACCAAGGCAATGATGATAGCCAATCCTGCGATCACAAAGTGAGTCCCAATGGCATAAATATTCCCATTGTGCAGGCCGTTGAATCGCAAAAAAAAGACCTCAATAACGAGGATAAATTTAAAGGCTAGGGTGATTCCCAGTGATATCCACCCAAATCGATGTGATAATTCTCGATTCATCTGAGTGAGATGTTATCATTTAGTTGGGATTTTGATAGTTTTTATTTTCTATAAAAAGAGTGTCGAAATATTTTAAAACATGCATTCATTGAACCAATCTTGTTTCTCGAAGAAGAGTGTTCTTAGACTTCGGTGAAGATTTCAGTCACTGGGTAACGTGATTTTGCGAGAGTTGCGTATTTGTCGTCTTCTGAGCGGTAACCGATTGCACAACAAACACTTGCTTTGATTTTTTTAGCGGGAAGTTCCAAGATTTCTCCGTATTCAGAAGCCACAAAGCCTTCGATGGGGCAGGTATCAATTTCTAGCAGAGCAGCCGAGTCCATTAGACGCTGAAGTGCGAGGTAAGTCTGGCGTTCACTCCAAACTATCCTTTCAGATTCTGTCATACTCATAACGAAATCGACAACAACGTCTTGGTAACCCTTTAAAGAATCGGTTGTCACTCCTCGCTGTTCTGCAGTAGAAGCAATGAACTTTTCGATAAACGGAATATCAATGTCTGTGCGCGTGCAGCACACTAAATAGTGAGAACAATCGACGACCTGTTTCTGTCCCCAGCTATGGGGTAGGAGTTTTTCTCGAAGTTTAGGAGAACTAACGACAATAAAATGCCAAGGCTGTAACCCAAAGGAGGAAGGCGAAAGCGCGATTGATTGCTGGAGCGCCTGCCAATTCTCAGGAGAGACTTTACGGGTAGGATTAAATACTTTCGTGGCGTAACGCCAGTTGTTTACTGTTAGTAATTCGGTGGGAGTCAGAGGAGTCATCTGATTAATTATCGATTTGAAGAGGGAGAGAAAGGGAGGGAAAATCGCTGAGGGTGAGGCCGAAAAGAAGTCCAAACTCAGTTTGGTCCGAGTTGTCGCGCGTAAAAATTCCCGCTGTTAAGGACCAAGAGTCGAGGCTTCGGTGAAGCGAGTATTGTTGAAACTCAAGGGTGTCGTCTGCGAACTCCCATCGCTGAGTAGCACTCACTCCCCATTGTTCGTTGAGGCGATAATAAGCATTGAGTTCGAGTCTGTTAGAATCACTGAGAATAGGATGATCTTGTAAGAAGCGATGTCGTACCGAAATTTCGGTATCTTCGTTTGGCAAAAATTCGAAACCAGTGGTGACTTCGGTGAAGTTCGAGTCAGAAAAGAGAGGGAGCTGTGTTTCTACAGTGAGATCAAACCAAGGAAGCGGCGACCAACGTAAGTCGGTATAAAGGTTGGAAACTTGACGATCAAACTCAGGATCCTCGCCAAAAATATCGAGATAGGTATCTACAGAGAGCCATTCGTGAGAACTGCCATTTCGCTGAGTTAAAATGCGGTTACGTGCTCCTACGCGGAGAATTTGCCAATCAGCAAAATCATCGATAGCGGCAAAACGCCCAGGGTTCAACGCCCGTGGTCGGGTGGAAGCTGTTAGACGATCAATAGGGCGAAAGTCGGCATCCAAATCATCTGTCGCCAACACTGTTGCAGTAGCGTAGGGTTGAATAATGTGGAGAGCTGAATCGAGCCCCCACTTCTCAGAAACCCAATCTGGATAACGTTTGGTGAACTTGAGCGAAGCGTCGATCGAGGCATGCACATGAGAACGGCTAAAGGAATCCAAAGGACCTTGCACATCTCGATACGCAGTGTGCCCGACTCCTACTCGTGGAATAATGTTGAGCCCTGGATCGAGACGGATGGGGAGGGAAAGCTCATGGTAGGTGTGGAAGCGTGCAAAGCCAGTATCTGCGAGTAACCCTTGGATTTGACTACGACGTGCAGCATCGGTCGTCGGATTTTCGAACTCGTCGCGGAGATCGTCTTCGACAAAATCAGCAAGATCCTCCCGGTAGATTCCGATAGAGTTCTGACTTTCATGAAGAATTGGAGTGCCGAAGAGGGGGCTTCTGACTTGATCAAAAGCAATCTCGGGAAGTCTTTGGTCCGATTGGAAAAAATCATTCAACCGGAAGCGAGTCCACGCTGTGAGAAGATGTCGTTCATCAAAGGCTTGCGTGAAGGAGAGGGTGTTATCTGGTTGGAAATCTCGCGTGTTGTCACTTGGACGAAAATCTTCGATGAAAAATCGATCCGAGAGAAGGGTGGTATTGAGATCCACATAGCCCGTTCCACCAGGTAGGATGTTCGTCTCGGCTCGTTGACGCACTTGTAGGCTATAACGTTCGTTATCGTTGAAGCCGAGCCGTGATTCCGCCGAACGGCGAATACTAGGGTTCAAATCGTAAATGAAATACCCCGAGATTGTTCCTAAGTTCGGATTATCACGTTTGGCATAGGAGTTCAGATCAAGCCCAACTCCTAGACCTCGTCGTCCGTAGAGATCTGCTCGCCAAGTGACTTCATGAGTGGGATCTTCGGTGATGCCGCTTGTGGGATCACGAATACCGCCAAAGTCATGAGTGTATTGGTTGAGGAGATAAGGCCCCCAGTTCGATCGAACTCCAGGAGTAGGTCGGTAGTTGAACTCACCATCAAACTTCTGGGTGAGGCCTGGCAGCCAGAGCACTGGCCGTCCACCAGCATAGACTTTCAAGTTCCGGAAGCGGATGCGATCTCCAGGGAGAACAGTGACTTCCTCACCGCGAAGCCAAAAGTTAGGATTAGCAACATCGTGGGTCGTGATTCCAGCATTGGTCCCTTTGTAAATTTTCCTTTCACCCTGTTCTAAAGCGCTGAAACGGCCTGATTCTAACAACACCGGTGCAAAAGAGGTTCTGAGATTACTGGTGGCAAGGCTACGGGACTCATAGTTGTAAGTCACCTGGTCGCCACGATGAAGGGCCGTTCCCTGGTAGGCAGAAACATTGCCCTCGAAGAGAATGCTATCGTTGTTTTGATCAATGGAGGCTCGATCCGCAAAAACCTCAATACCATTGGTTGCTCGGAGCTGGACATTGTCATGAAAGCTGACTGCAGACTCGGCGCTTTGATTGAAGTCTAGGCGCGCTTTCCGGGAAGTCAGAGTGTCGCCATGATTCGTTTTGACACGAATGTTTCCTTCCGCATCGAGTTCAAGAGTATCTCCCGCTAATAATTTGGCCAAGTCGAGTTTATCCGCTCGGAAGGAAAATCCACTGGGAAGAAGGACTTCCGGGGTGAGAATACCGTCTGTCAGTGAGCTGTCAGCCGTATTGGGTATTGGGGTAGGGACGGTCTGCGCCGTTGAGTTGGACGGTATTTGTCCAGAGAGGACTTCAGTCCCCAGGTAAAGTAACGCAATCAGGCTACGGCCAGTTCCCATGGCGCTAGCCTTCCTGTTCTCGCCTCCAAGGTAAAGCCCTTGATCTGACTTTAGTGAGAATGAATGAAGAGGCTCCTCAATGATGATGCCAAAAGAGAAGAACTCTTCGCAAAACTCCGAATAGGAATTGAATTCCGTTTGAGGACCGAGATCTTGTGCGCTACGCTGCGCCATGAATGTAGGTGTAGTGGGAGCGAGTGGTCTTGTTGGGCAGGCCCTGTGCTCGGAGTTACAGGCTAGTGGACACCAATGGACAGGTTTCAGCCGTAATCCAACAGGCCGTTCTGGCCAGTGGCGTCATCTCTCTGAGGGGTTTGCTGGACTCTCAGCTTTGGTCAATCTAGCAGGGGACCCGATTGACAAGCGTTGGACGGATGAAAACAAGATTCGTTTTCATCAAAGCCGGGTCGGAGTCACTCAAGATATCGTCGCTTTGTTAAAAAAATCAGCGCCCGAAAGTCGTCCCCAAACTTTTCTCAACGCTTCCGCAGTAGGTTTCTATGGAAGCCAAGAGGATAATCTCCTGACAGAAGACTCTCCCGCAGGTCAGGACTACTTAGCGACTCTTTGCCATGAGTGGGAAGCTGCTGCAGAGAAGGCCGAATCATTGGGGGTCAGGGTTCTCTACGGTCGCATCGGAGTGGTCTTAGGCTCTCAGGCCTCTTCTTGGAAGAGAATGAAACTAATTTTTTCCCTCGGTGCCGGTGGTCGACTCGGTTCAGGTCAACAATATTGGCCCATTGTTCATCTCGAAGACGTTGTGGGAGGGATCATTCATGCTCTGGAGTCTCCCGCGATAAGAGGTCCCGTCAATCTAGTTGGACCTACTACCGTGACTAATGCCGACTTTACACGTGCATTGGGAGCAACCCTCAATCGCCCCACTCTGATCCCTACACCAGGCTTCGCTCTCAAGTTAGTCTTGGGAGGATTTTCAGAAGCCCTGTTAGCAAGCTACCGTGTGTCGCCTACTGTTCTTGCAAAAACTGGTTATCAGTTCCGCCATCGTGAACTGGGGGCTCTTCTTGAATCCCTGAACTGAAATCATGGCGTTACTGGTGCTTGGCAAGAAACTACTCCAATCTAACCTCTGCGATGTGAAGTCGGAATGGCAGGAAATTGAAGGGATTTCAGTTGAGGTGAGTGAAGTTCTCTACGTTCCCACCCTCGAGGCTCCAGAGGACAAGCCTCATCCATTTGTCTACTTCGTTAACATCATTAATGACTCCGCCCAGCAAGTCACTCTCCATGGTCGCAAATGGCTAGTCCGCGAACACTGCGGAGAACTCACCGTATTAGAAGGGGAGGGGATTGTCGGGCAACGTCCTGTGATCGAGCCGTCCGACCGTTACTCTTATAATAGCTACCATGTCGTTGCAGGCAATGGCACGGCTTGGGGTGCCTTCTATGGTCTCACTGACAAAGGGACGTACTTCCGGGTTAAAATCCCCGAGTTCGGGTTGGCCGTTCCAGGGTGGGTTTCTCAGTGAAAAGAGAAGCCTTTTTCTTTAAAGTTACCTCCGGCAAACAGCTTCCGAGAAAATTGGGGAGCGCTTTTTTGTAATTAAGTCATCGAAGGGGCCCTTAATTCTCTACTTCTAACAAGCTCTCTGCAAGTTTGCCAACTGTTGTCAGGTCGAGGAGGAAGGTATGCGGATCTCCCTCAATTTGGCCGTAGTAAAAAGGACTTCTCTTTCCGGAACTAACTCGCGCAATCTTGAGCTTGCTGGTTCGTATAGTAGCGGTGTTATCATCAGGTCTCTGGAAGAGTGCCGTAACGGTGAAGACAGGGTTTTGAAGTGCATTCAGGGCTGCACGATGGTCGGGTCCTAACCAGCGATCAGCAGAAAGGCTTTCCAAGTTTTCAAGGTAACGGTTTGCGCGATTTTCATTCAATAGACTGGTAACATCACGATTGCCAAAACGCGCAGACCAGCTCTGTGTGAGGTCACTGTAATCCAGTGTTAATGGCTCGTTCCCGGGACGTTCGAGGAGGAGGAGATTTAAGTCAACAATGTCAAAGTTCCACACCCGAGCATCGCGCCAGAGAAAAGGTCTCGCTGCTAATTTGTAGAAGGTGTTGGGGGCGACTTCCATTACCGTAGCCGCATCATTTCGTTGGAAAAAGTAGCGAGGAATTCCATCAACACTGACTTTTTCTCCAAATCGAATCGTTTCCTGCACCCCATCAAAAAGCTCGAGTGTGAGCGATAATACGGGATCCTCGAGTCCGTATTGAGAGAGATCTTCGACCGAATCTGATAATGTTGCGATCGCTTTTTCTTCAGTGAGAGCTTTCTTCACCGTGAAAAAGGTAAGCTCATTAGCTGGAGTTGTTTCTCCTTGATAGCTTCGCAACGCCCTCCATTCTCCTGAGATCGGGCTTTTTCCAATCTCGATTTTGAGAGGGCCACTAAGTTCAGGGGTTCTGATATACAGACTTTTCAATTGGCGTAAATCAAGCCCTGAGAGACTTGCTCCACGCAAGCGATCAATACTTAGAGGAAGTTCGTCAATTCCCAATAAGTTCCCTTGTGAACTGCGGGGAATCACAAATTCGATATCTTGTCGCCAATCGTCTAAGCGTCCATAATAAGTACTCGAATCCGTAGCGGAAGGTTGTCGCAAGGACAACGACACTGCTTGCTCCTGCACAGAACCATCAAGAGCAAAGAAACGGAGGGAGAGCGTCATTGCAGACTCACCAGAGGGTGGGGCAGGTTTGTTCGTCGCCTCTTTTGCGGTGAGGTGATAAAGCCCACCCACGAGCTCCTGTACTGCTTCCGAGTCTGCTTCCAGTTGAAAAGGCTTATCAATATGCCAGCTAGCGGCAGGATTGCGCCGAGCGAGGACGAGTTTCCCATTGGGGCGGACAATGGTGACTTCTGCTAACAGTTCAGGAGGGAAGAAAAAAGGTCGTAAATCACGATGTTCCTTGAAACCATTGATGAGAATATCTTCCAAAAAAGGCGAGGAACAAAGATAGATGTAATCGCTGTCTTCTGGAAGGACGTAAATGGAGGACCAATTCTGAGCCTTACTATATGCATCGGGAGCAGGGATGAATTGATGCCAAGCCCCTTTACTTCCCAGCGAGAAAACCGCTATTTCCTCACCTGATTCATCTTTTAGCTCTAGCTGAGACTGAGCCGGGGCCAACCCCATCGCCTTCTTATTATCACGACTTGCAGGGAAGACCTCCAGCACGACGAGTTGAGAGGAAAAAGCAAGCAGCGCTTCGAGCACTCGATAATCTGCCCGATCTGGACTGGGTTTCGCCTCCAAGAGCCACTGTCCACGAGCTTCTTGATAGTCTCGAGTTTCTTCTTTGCTCTCAATACGGACAGCCTTCACCTTGACAGGCTGAAACTCGAAAAGAAGCCCACCTTTTGCTCGTGCTGGTTCACCAAAAAGAGCCGAAAGGTCCTTTTTGGTGAGATGGAGAAGCGCCATCGCTCCACTTGTTAAAGCGAGAACGAGAAGAAAAATTGAAAAAAAACGAAGACGCACAAGATCCGCAATTTGCGCTGAGAAACAGGGACGGGCAACACGATTTTTTAGCAAGTAGTCATCCAGACTCTTATTCTGTGAGTTGAATCGTCAGTCGTCCATTGCTCACCGAGATGTCTTCGATCCCTATGGTCGAGATGGAAGCTCTAGAAGAAGAAAGAAGAGCACCGAGAAGATTCTTTCCCTTGAAGTCACCTAACCAAGCATTGGGAAGAGAGACTCCCCAAATAGTCACATCATCAAGGATGAGACTAGGATGTCCCTCTTGACTAGAGATCATAAAGCGGGCCTTCCCTCGCAGTGTTTTGCCCGGCAGGAAGGGGGAATCTTTCGGGATGTCTGCCTGAATGCGTGCATGAACCGCGTTTGTGGCCAGTTCCAATTTTAGCTGTTCCCCGAGAGCTGTATTTTCGTTCAGCAGGCCATTAAGTTCCCGTTCAGTGAACACGATTTCCTTTTCTCCAGGGATGTATTCAGACTGTTCCGGGCTGTCGTCCATTACCGCCAGCTTCTCCGCAACTAAGAGTTTCTCGTCCGAAGTAAGCACAGTGGCTTGGATCGGACGATTAAACCACCATAGCGCTACCCCGATAGCCACCAAAGCTGCACCTAGAAGAGCAAGAAGGATAAAAAGAAGTTTTCGCCGCCTCTTTTTTGGTAGGGGAGGAATATTTGATTGAGGCATTACAGTCATTGTTCTGGTGGGTTTAGCGACAACAAACAGCAAGTTATTCGAGGAAATGATAAGAAAAAAGTTTGGTTTAGGCTCTCCCAGGTAGCCTCATTTCAAGAAAACACTTCCTAATTTTCTCAATTCTTTGGTGGTTTGAAACCTAATGAACCCGTTTAGCAGGCTTCCAAACTGCCTTGATTTGAGAAATTTTCAGATCATTTTTTTCGAAAACGGGTTGCGGATTACGGGTTACCAGAAGAGCCTCTGTATCATCGCAAATATAGAGGAATGGCAATCATGCCGAAAATTATTTGCTGATTATTTGACACTCGGGGCCGAAGTTTAGTTAAATTTCAAAACGAACCTTCACGTAGGCTATTCGAGCCTAACATTACAACACATCACACTATGAGCGACGAGGCACCCAAACCACCACGACCGATGACGAAAACGTCTGCGGTTCCTCTTAAAAAAGAAACTGTCAGAGTTACCCTGAAAGCAGAAGATGCACCCGCACCCTCCGCTCCGACAAAGCCTGCGCCACCATCTGCACCATCAGCGCCGAAAGCTCCAGGTGCCCCGGCAGCACCTCCGGCTCCAATGACTCCTCCGTCAGCAGCAGAGCCGAAAGCTCCTACAGTTGCTACCGCTGCTCCCAAAGCTCCTGGCGCACCATCGGCACCGGGTGCTCCTGCTGCTCCGCCTAAGCCTGCCGCTCCCTCTGCACCCGCTGCTCCGCCCAAGCCAGCCGCTCCGAAGGCGACGGCACCGACTGTCAGCTTAAAACCGGCAGCTCCAAGCGCTCCTGGTTCGCCCCCAAGCGCAGTTCCTGCTCCTTCTCCAACGGTTCCTCTCAAAGTCGGCACTGGCACTTCGCTTGGTGCCAAGCCTGCGACTGCGGGCACTGCCCCTTTGCCACAATCGACTGTTCCCCTTGGAGGTACTCAACAGTTGGGTCAGCCAAGTGGTTTGCAAACTTCGGCTGCCACTATTGGTGGTTTTGATGATGATGACGAAGTCGAAGAAAATACCACAATCACTGCAGTGCTTGCTATTCTAGCCTTAGTAGCAGCTATTGCGGCCTTTGCTCTTCAGTATCTTGCCGCTAGCACCTACGTTAATGTCGACGAGCCTGAGCCACGTGAATGGTCGCAGTGGATGGAAAATTAAATTAAATCAAATCATGCCAGTAGCAATTATTACCACTCTTCTCGCCATTGCGGCTGCTGCTCTCGCCTTCTTGGCTCAGAGTAGCTAGATAAACAGAGGTCATTGAGAGGAGTTTTTCTCTTGTTGATAATCTATTTTCCCAAAGACAAGGGCGACGCTTGACGTCGCCTTTTTGTTGTCCATATTCCCAGCATGGCAATACAGTTTACGAACGAAAATTTTCAATCTGAAGTCCTTGAGTCCGATGTCCCTGTCCTTGTTGACTTCTGGGCAGAG
The DNA here is from genome assembly GCA_937949965.1 of uncultured Roseibacillus sp. GTDB lineage: Bacteria > Verrucomicrobiota > Verrucomicrobiia > Verrucomicrobiales > Akkermansiaceae > Roseibacillus. The sequence continues at coordinate 3,482 of CALFBF010000123.1, read as the reverse complement.
TGGTGTGGTCCTTGCAAGAGCGTTCTTCCTCTCGTAGAGGCCGTCGCCGGTGAGGTCGAGGGAGTCGCTAAGGTTGGTAAAGTCAATATCGACGAAGCCAGCGAAATTGCGCAAAAGTATGGCGTTCAGTCCATTCCTACCTTCATCTTCTTCAAGGATGGAGAAGTTAAGGAAAAGATTGTGGGTGCACGTGTCACTCAGGACAGCCTCCGTGAGCAGCTCGAAGCACTTGCGTAAGTTTATTTCTAATCTCTAAATTTGCTGAAGAGCTGATTCGCCAGAATCAGCTCTTTTATTTTTCACTCAACTGCTCTTCGAGAGCCTCGATCTCGGCGGTGATTATATCCCAACGAGAGTAGGATTGATTGAGCTTATTTGTCAGCTTAGCAAGAGCAGCACTGGTCTCTTGGAACTTCTCTGCATCAGCGGCTATTTCTTGACTAGAGAGATGTTCCGAGAGCTGACTCTGAGCTCCTTCGATTTCAGCAATTTCTTCCTCTAATTTTTCGAGATCTTTCTGAAGTGGTGCCAATTTTTGTCGCATTGCAGCCTGAGCTTTCCGTTGTTCTTTCCGATTTGGGGTCGGGAGCGAGGGTTGCGCTGGGGAAGAAGATACGGTTGGGCTAGTAGCTTTCTTGGTCTCTGATTTAGGCTTCGTTTTAGCCTTGGACTGATTGATGCTAGCTTCCTCTCGCTCCACTTTATCGAGATAATAGGATAAGTTGCCATGGAAGAGGCGAGGATCATGACCTTGGCGGAACTCAATTGTCTTTGAGATAATCGGGTCCAGAAAATCGCGATTGTGTGAGACGATCAGCAGGGTACCTTCGTATTCCATCAAAGCTTGCTGCAAGATGTCTTGCGAACGCATGTCGAGGTGGTTGGTAGGCTCGTCAAGGATCAGGAAGTTTGCCGGACGCACCAGCATCCGTACGAGCGCGACCCGCGAGCGTTCTCCACCAGAGAGGACTCCGATTTTTTTGAAAACATCATCCCCCTTGAAGAGAAAGCAGCCGAGGATGTCCCGGGCTGATAGCGACTGACCCCGACTGGCCACTTTTTCCACCGTTTCTAGGATAGTGAGACTGGGATCCAGCTCGTCAGCATGATTTTGATTGAAGAAGCTGGGAAGAGTCTTAGCTCCCATCTCATGAGCCCCACTAGTGGGCGCTTCCTCACCGGTAATGAGGCGGCAGAAGGTCGATTTACCCGCCCCATTAGGCCCTACAATGGCAATCTTTTCTTGGCGCTCGATCTCGAAATCGAATCCTTCAAAGATCTTGAGATCCCCATAGGACTTACCTGCTTCTGCCAGCTTTGCTACGGATTGCGTAGTAGGCGGAGGAGCCGGGAAGCGGAAGGAGACTTGCGATTCTTGCTCATCGATTTCGATGCGCTCAATCTTAGCTAGTTGTTTGATGCGAGACTGCACTTGCGAAGCCTTATTGGCCTGCGCTCGGAAGCGGTTGATGAAACGCTCAATCTGTTCAATTTCACGATCCTGTGCCTTCTTTTGTTTAATCCGGATTTCTTGCCGTTCTGCTAGTTGTGTTTCGTAAGAAGAATAGTTCCCCGTAAACTCTTCTGCACGTCCGTGGTGAAAGGCCAGCGTGCGCGTAGTGAGCCCATCCATCAGCGAACGATCGTGCGAAATGAGAACGATCGCTCCTCGGTAGGCATGGAGGTAATTCTCCATGAAACCTTGGGCCTGAATATCGAGATGGTTTGTTGGCTCATCGAGCAGGAGGACTTCAGGCTCAGCCAAGAAGAGCTTAGCCATCGCAATCCGCATCTGCCAACCGCCTGAGAATTCTCCACAGTCCCGTTCGAGATCATCTCGTTTGAAACCTAAACCTGCGAGAACAGCTTCAATTTTTGGTTTAATGCGCGAGGGCTCGAAGTGTTCCAATGCGAGGTCGATCTCACCCATGCGTTCCAAAGCGGTGGAGTAGGGGGCCGAGCGAGGGTCGAGAGTATCGAGTTCTTCCTCCAACTGTTTGAGCTCACTTTGCAGTTGCTGAGCCTCCGCAAAGGCTGATTCCGTTTCCTCAAAGACTGTCTTTCCCTTCACATGAATTCCTTCTTGAGGAAGGTAACCAATGCGATGGTGCTTTGGTTTCGCGATTTCACCGCCGTTAGGAGCAATCACCCCCGCGATACACTTCATCAAGGTCGACTTACCTGCTCCATTGTGTCCCGCAAAGGCAATGCGTTCGCTGGCATTGATCGCGAAGGAGAGATCAGAGAAGAGAACGCGAGCTCCGAATTCGATACGGAGATTTTTAATGGCTAGCACGAGTGGTCCTTAGCGGGGTTGAGCCAATTTTTGAACTGGAAAGAATGGCAGAATTTCTGAGCGGAAATTATTCTCTGCAAGCCACGGCAGAGACTTGTCGTGAGGACGGGGAGAAGGCACCTTGCTCCCAGTAGACCGTGACGCCTCTTCTTCGAAAAATTCTAGGCCTGAACTGGGTCCTCGTGATCGTCATGTTTGGGCTTCTCGTATTTGGCGTTTTTTCCATCGAGAGCGCCGCACGTCACCTTCCTCAGGGCGGGGAATACTTTTCACGCAATCAACGTAACTTTATCCTCTTAGGCAGTGTCGTTTATTTCGTTACAGCGCTCATCGATTACCGCTGGGTCAAGTGGTTAGCCATTCCGATGTATCTGGGAGGAGTCGCACTTCAATTCATGCTTATGTTAGGGATCTGGGAAGCTCCTGCCCCCGCAGTGCACCAGCTTCAGATTCCTGGGATACCCTTTAGTTTTCAGCCCACAACCTTCGTCCTCGCCGCCGGAATCATCCTCTTGGGAACTGCTTTCGACCAATTGCCCCGCTTTCACCGTTTCTTTGGCGAACCCATGGTCAAGCTTGGCCTAGTAGCTCTTGTGTGCGGGATTCCCTTTCTCTTAGTTGTCAAAAATGGCGACATGGGATCAGCCATCGTTTTCTTGCCGGTCGCCTTTGTCACTCTCTTGGTCGGGGGCGTTCCCTTCCGCTACCTCAGCGCTCTTCTCCTTACCGGTGTTGGGATCCTTCCTTTGATTTATTACCTCATTCTCCCGGAAGTTTCCGACCGAGCGAGCGGTCGAATCGACCAATATCTGGAACTCTTGCGAGATGGCAAAGTGGAGAAAACCGACGAAACTTACGCTTCTTACTACGTTTCTCTCGCAGTTGGACAAGCAGGTTGGACCGGAATGGGCTACAAGGCCAAAGCAGAACGAGGTTCTATTCATGACAAGAAATACATCCCTTGGACCACCGCTCACAACGACTACATTTTTGCGGTGATTGCAGAGGAGCAGGGCTTTCGTGGTTCCTTACTCATGTTGACCTCCTTTGCCCTTATGCTCATCCAGATCCTCTTTGTAGCCTTCTATAGCCGCGATTTCTTGGGTCAAGTAGTCGCCTCTGGAGTAGTAGCCATGTTTTTTGCTCATATTTTTGAGAGTGTTGGCATGTGTGTCCAGCTCATGCC
>CALFBF010000122.1 GCA_937949965.1 uncultured Roseibacillus sp. | reverse complement strand
TAACTTCTCTACTTCAGCTGCCACTCGTTCATGAACACCCCCATCTCCTAGCCCGGCAGTGATGGTGAGGAGTTCTTGGGAGAGTTGTTCTCGTTTCGTCTCATTCTCCAAATGCTCCGTGATCCATTTCGCCAAAAGCTCGGGCTTGAGGTCGTATTGCAAAAACTCTGGAAAGACTTCGCGATCAGCAAGGATGTTGACGATACCAATACGCTCGATTTTAACGACGACTTGAGCAATTCGCCACGTAATCGGGGCGAGCTTGTAGACGAGGCAATAAGGAAGGCCAAACCAAGCGGCCTCCAACGTAGCGGTACCACTCGCCATTATGGCGCAGGTAGCACGTTGCATGAGGGATTGGCTGGAGCCGACCTGAATCAAAATACCATCTTTCTCGGTGATCAAGTTCCTCATCAGCTCCGCAAGGGGCTCAGAAATTGCAGGAACCTCGAACTGCAATTCGGGTTGTTCCTTTCTCAGAAGGCGCGCAGTCTCGACCATGATGGGGAAAAGGCGTTCGACCTCCCGACGACGGCTACCGGGGAAAAGACCCACTAGCTGACTCTCGCGTTCAACCGCAATCTTCTTCTCCCGCAGCTCATCGACAATGGGATGACCAAGGTAAACCCCAGGGCACCCTCCTTTGGCGAGGACATCGACTTCAAAAGGAAAGAGGCAGACCACTTGATCGAGCCATTTCGCCATTTTGGGGATACGATTTTGTTTCCAAGCCCAAACTTGCGGGCAGACGTATTGTAAAATCTTGGTCTCAGGGCAGCGCACTCGCACTGCTTTGGCGAGACGGAGATTAAAACCAGGGTAATCGACGAGAATTAAGACCTCAGGTTTCTTTTTCTCAATCTCTGCTAAAGTTTCGTAAAAGCGAGCCCGGAACCAGCGGTAGTGCTTCAAAACCTCGACCACGCCCATCACCCCTGCCTTCTCGACCCAATCGCGTGTTCCTCCCACACGAGCCATATTGGGGCCACCCCAGCCTAAGAAATCATGTTCATCACGTTTTTTAAGAGCCGAAATCAGCTCTGCACCGTGGAGATCACCGCTTACTTCTCCCGCGACCAAATAAATCAATGCCATCCGGCGGTGAGCTTAACCATGAATCCCGTTACGACAAGAGCTTGCCTCCGGACCTCTGACACGCTACGTCCCTCTCTCGCATGTCAGAAGAATCAAAGTCTAATGCACCTACTGCTCCCACCCCCTTGGGTGAGATCGAGCATGGTCCTTCTCAATTCGAGCAATTTCTCGAAAAGAATCTCAAGAAACTCATTCTCGCCGCCGTCTTGGTCGTGATTGCTATCGCGGCTTTCGTTGTGATGAGCCAATTGGCCGAAGCTGGTAAGCGCGAAGCTGGTAATGCCCTTCTCGCTGCGGAAAGCCCCGAAGACTACCGCAAAGTCATTGCCGAACATGGTGACAGCAAGGCCGCTAGCTCTGCCCGTCTCCTCCTTGCAGGACAACTCTGGGACGAAGGAAAAACTAGTGAAGCCACCGAAACGTTGCAGAGACTTGCTGACCAAGAGGATGGACCAGCTTCATCACAGGCTCAATTTGCTCTTGCTAGTCTGCTTTTCAGAGAAGAAAAAAACGCAGAGGCCAAGAAACTCTACGAAGCTATCCTAGCCAACCCTGATGCCAAATATCTCCACCCCCTGAGCTTGGTTGCGCTGGGTGATATCGCCCAAGCAGATGGCGATCAAGTAGCGGCCAAAAAGTATTACCAAAGGAAGCTCGACGAATTTCCCGGTTATGCTGACCAAAACATCGCGAGCACACGACTAAATCTAGTCGGAGTAGACGAACCTCAGAAAGTGCCACCACCGCCAGCACCTGAGCCGCCGACAAATGCTGAGAATGGAGTTTCACCAGCATTTACTAATCCTCTACCCAAGCGCAAAATCACTCTTCCGACTCCTCCTACTCCAGAAACGGTCGAAGAAATCACACCTGAATCAGAAGAGGTTGAAGATGAGACTACCACCGAATCCATCGAGGAAGCAGCTCCTACCGAAGAAGAAAAAGAGACTGGCACTGAGGCTGCTGAATCTCCTGAGGAAAACTAAATTTCTCAACCTGTTAAATTCCTGAAAAACTCAAATTGTCTTCGAGTAATTCGTTGACAGTCCGCATCTAAACTCATTCATTAGCGCTAATGTTTCAAAAGATCATCAACAACGACGAAGCGGGGGCAAACAAAGCACCTCATACCCCGAATCCACCTCAGGCAGCTCAACCAGCAGCCGCTGCTCCAGCGCCTGCTCAAGCAGCAGCTTCTCCCCAACCTCAAGCAGCAGCTGGTCACCGGAATCGTCTCTCCTCTGATGTCGAAATCAAGGGCGTCATTCGTTTCCAAGACGAGCTTATTGTCGATGGCAAGGTTGAAGGTGAAATTCATTCTACGGGTGGACTCGCAATTCAGGAGAACGCACGTATCCGCGCTGAAATCACCGTTGGTTCTGTTGTTATCCAAGGAAAAGTCCACGGTAACATCATTGCCTCAGACACCATTGAACTACGCGCTGGCTCTGAAGTCGTAGGCGACATCAAGGCTGCAGTCTTGACCATGGAAGCAGGAGCCATCTTCGTAGGACGCTCTGAGGTAGGAGCACCTACTTCCAAGCCTGCGAGCGGGAATGCGGCAAAGCCTAATCAAGCCAAACAGGGAAATCCTGCTGCTCAACAGCAGCAGCAGAAGCAAGTTGCAAAGGCCTCTTAAGTGAGGTCTTTCATAGGCTATCACTTCGCTTTTCTAGCAAAACCTACACCGCCTCCCGCCTGTGTTCGGTAAGCGTCGAGCACCCGAGTCCCTTGTCATCTGCTGCCCTCTTTGTGGGCATGAGCAGGAGGAGTCTTCCTTGGTCATTTCCACCAATTGTCGCGGTTGCAAAGGGTATCTCAAGATCAACAAAAAGCGTGTTACTGCACCTGATCAAATTACTGAGGGACCTCGCTTCCGGTCAAGCCTCTCCTCACCTGAGCCAGAGCAGGAGAAATCAGTAACCTCAGCTCCCTCATCCACAAAGGCTCCTGCGCAATCAGAAGAAGCGAAGAAAAAGGATCTCACCCCTCTTCCCCTCGCTAATCCAGCCATGAAGTCTTCCCCGAAGACAAAGGCTCCCATTACCTCTCCTCCTCCGCTCCAAGAAGCTCAAGCTCAGGGCAAAGCAGTCGCCTCTCAGAAAACACCCTCTCCATCCACATCCACAAAACCGGCGCGCAAAAAACCACCCAAACCAAAAGCCCCCCCACCGCCACCCAAGCCGAGCTCTTTTACGAAAGAAGCACAAAGCGCCGAAGGCCTTGCAAAAACAGCTGCGGTAACTGATGACGAAAAAGAACTCACAAGCAAACCCCTTCTCAACAAAGAAGCAACACCGGCACCAGAACCTACTCACGTTAACGACAGTCCACTGCGTTACCGCCCCCCAAGCAGCACCCAAGTAGAAAGCTCTAAGTCGAAAATCACTCCGCTCATTAACCGTGAAAAAAAGCGAAGTGTGAAGTGCTTCGAGTGTGAGCTCGAACACGAAATCCTAGCCGACTCCACCTCTGCTCTCTGCCCTCACTGCGGCTCCTACATCGGGCTCAAGGATTACGACATTAAGGAACAAGAGAACTCCCGCATCCAGACCCGCGGAAACGTCTTCGTTCACAAAAAAGGTTTCGTAAACGGCATTACTATTCACGCACACAATCTCACGATTGAGGGAGCGATTGAAGGAGGAGCGGACTGTACGGGTGACTTTATCGTGCGTAAAACTGGTAAAATCAATGGCACGGTAAAGAGTGATCGCGTGATCATCGAACGCCGCGCCGAAGTCGACTTCTTGAGTCCCGTAGAAGCGCGCGAAGTCGTCATCGACGGTCATGTCACGGGGTCCGTCTCCTGCAAAAAACTCATTCTCAAAAAAAGAGCCACCCTAGATGGCGACTTGGTGGTGGCCTCACTTTCGGTGGAAGAAGGGGCGAAACACACTGGTAAAATCACGATGACTCCCCTGCTGTAGTCAGCAGCTCCTACTTACTCTCTATCCCATGTCTATCACACTCACTCTCGGAACTCGCGGCAGCGCATTGGCCCTCTGCCAAGCCGAAATGACGGAAGCGGCGTTGCAGAGCATCTGTGCAATCAAGCGACAAGTGATCGTAACTACGGGCGACAAGCGCACCGATGTGCCTCTCGCAGCAGTGGCGGCGGCTTCGGGAGTAGTTGATAAGGGGGTCTTCATCAAGGAGCTCGAAGTCGCGCTGTTAGATAAGGAAATCGACTTCGCTGTCCACTCCTTGAAAGATGTTCCCACCATCCTAGAGCCTGAATTCCAGCTCGCAGCCGTCCTCGAGCGCGCGCCCACCGGTGACGTGTTAGTCACACGAGGGCCTTCCCTCGCCGAACTCCCCGCCAACGCAACCATTGGCACTTCTTCCGTGCGCCGGAAGCTACAACTGCTCCATCTCCGTCCGGATCTGAAAGTGGTCGACATCCGAGGAAATGTGCCCACTCGGCTCCAGAAAGTTGCCGAGGACTTAAACCTTGACGGCACCATCCTGGCCGAGGCTGGTCTCGTTCGCCTTGGTTACACCACCAACGGCACCCTGCAAACAGAGGGCCACCAACTTTCCGCCGAGATACTTGATCGCCAAGAATTCCTTCCCGCTGCAGGACAAGGAGCAGTCGCGCTCGAAATTCTCGCCAGCAACCAATCTGCTCGCGAACTCCTAACTCAAGTCAATCATCAGGAGACCTGGCAACGAGTCACCGCCGAGCGGGAGTTCCTCGCTCGCCTGCAAGCAGGATGCGACACCCCCGTCGGAGTTGACAGCCAACTCCTTGATGGCACCCTCCATCTCAAAGCCCGCGTCTTTGCAGAAGACGGCAGCTTACAAATCAGCGAAGCCTCTCATACCGAGCCGCTGCAAGCAGCCCGGCTGCTCCACAAAAACCTGCACTAACTCGTCTCTCACCCCTATTTTCTCATGAAAGGAATCTGCTATCTCGTCGGCGCTGGTCCTGGTGACCCGGGTCTAACCACTCTTAAAGCCAAGGAATGCATCGAAACCTGTGATGTCCTTGTTTACGACGCCTTGAGTAGTCCCGAACTGCTAAACTGGACGAAGCCCGATTGCGAAAAAATTTACGCGGGGAAACGGGCCAAAGATCACGCCATTCCTCAAGATGGAATCAATGCCCTCATTGTTGAGAAATCCCTTGAGGGGAAATCGGTCTGTCGGCTCAAGGGCGGCGACCCCATGATCTTCGGGCGCGGCGGGGAAGAAGCGGCTGAGCTTGCGGAAGCGGGTGTTCCCTTCGAAATTGTCCCCGGCATCTCCTCCACAATCGGCGGTCCGGCCTATGCCGGCATCCCAGTCACTCATCGCGACCATTGCTCACAACTGACCATCTTCACCGGACACGAAGACCCGACTAAAGAAGAGACCTCCTTTGACTACCAGCAACTGGCAAAAGCCCCCGGCACCAAAGTCTTCGTGATGGGAGTGGCTCGCTTACGCGAAATCACCGCTCAGTTCATCGAACACGGCGCCGAACCGAATACTGATATTGCCCTGACCCGCTGGGCTACCACCGGACAACACCGTACCATCACCGGCACCCTAGCGACCATCGCCGACATTGCGGAGAAGGCGAATTTCAAATCCCCAGCCGTTGCTGTCATTGGAAGTGTCGTGACCGAACGCGAGAAGATTAACTGGTTCGAGAATCGCCCCCTCTTTGGGAAGCGAGTAGTAGTAACTCGGACCCGCGAACAAGCCGGCAAGCTCTCGAAGCAATTGCGGAATCTCGGAGCCGACGTAATAGAACTACCTACCATCCGGATCGAAGACCCCGTTGATACCCTAGGCTTTGCGGAATCAGTCCGCGACGCGCACACCTATGATTGGCTTGTCTTCACTAGCCCCAATGGAGTGGAACGCTTTTTCGAAGGATTCTACGCCATCTACAAAGACGCTCGTAGTCTAGGCGGCCCTCGCATCGCCGCCATCGGGCCTGCCACTGTGGCCAAGATCAACGAATACCGCTTCACTGCTGATCTCGTACCGGAGAAACATGTCGCAGAAGGGCTCGTCGAAGCCTTCAAGGACCAATACATCGACAGTCAGACCGTCCTTTGGGTCAAGGCCGAAGAGACTCGCATGGTCATCGCCGACGGGCTTAATGCCCTTAACGCCATCGTTGACATCTGTGTCGCCTACCGCACCGTCCCCGAGACTGAAGATCCTACCGGCGCCCGCGAAATCCTCGCCAAAGAAGGCGCAGACTACCTCACCTTCACCAGTGGGAGCACTGCCGAGCACTTCTTTGCCCTCGACATCCCGCTACCCGAGCACTGCCAACTCGCCTCCATCGGTCCCGTCACCAGCAAAACGCTCACCACTCTAGGCCACCCCCCCCACATCGAGGCCAAAACCCACGACATCCCCGGACTCGTGAACGCGATACGTGAAAACGCGAAATCGGATTAAAAACTTAAAAGCTTAGAGCGGGGTAACTTTAAATGTTACGGAAGTTTTGAATCCCAATACTAACTGCACTTGTTCTTGAAGCTTTTCAAGAATCATTCAAAGCAACGATACCAACTTCTTCTTACCCTCGAAGGATCTCAGGCTCAATTTCACCGAAAGAAAGTTACAATCTCGTAAGCAGAGCAGCTTTTCCTGCTTTCTTGGGAGTTTCCAACTCTCCATTGCCTAATAAAAAAAATTGACCGCAGCGCGTTTGATAGGTAACTTCGTGATGGATTGCCTGTGGAACCTCAAATAAAACGATTAATTACAGTTGGAAATACTTAAATATAAACCAGCGAAACTTCTTAAGAAAGCTATGAAAATGAAAAAAATTATTACAGCAGCATCCCTTGCTGGCTTCGTCGCCATGCCAGGTTCCGCTCTCGGCCAAGCCGCAACATCTGATGTTGTTGGATATTATACTCAGACACTCAATCCTGGATTTAATATTCTGGGGGTTGCTCTACACTCTGCTCCTGTCGCAACAGGAACATTCGAATCAGATCTTACAGATACCGACGGTCCTGACTTTACCACCGTACTCACTGATACAAATGCAACTTACTTATTAGAAGTTGAAACTGGCCCACAAGCTGGTGCAGTAGCTGAAATTACTGCTCAAACTGCAACGACTCTCACCGTCGACGGCGGTCTGCCAACAGGCGGAGCTGATTACACTATAAGAACTGCTCTGACTTTAAATGAGTTATTCCCTGATGGGACATTGAGAAGTGGCTTTGGTGCCGCAGACTCGGATGTTGTTTTTCTTCCAGACGGAACAGGTGGATTCGACCAATTTTTCTTTAGCAGCATTGGAACCGAATTTCGTAGTGTAACCGACGCATTTAACTCACCCCCAAGACCAATTAGTGTTTTCTATCCAGACGCTCTATTTGTACAGATTACAGATACTGCAAGGACAGTCGTAATAGCTGGCGACCTAAAATCAACTGGTACTGTCGTAGCTGCAGAAAGTGGATTTAATCTTGTTGCCTCACCAGGACCTGTTGGAACTACACTAGGTAATTCTAATTTATCAGCGTCTTTAGACAGTGGATTCGGTGCAGCTGACTCCGATGTAGTGTTTCTACCTAATGGTCCAGGAGGAACATTCACCCAATACTTCTTTTCATCTTTAGCTCCAGGCAGTTGGAGACTTGCTACCGATGCATTCGGAGCAAGTCAGGATGATGTCGAATTAACCTCAGGTTTCTTCATACAGCGCAACGATGTATCAACCGCTGTTATAGCTGCAGTGCCCGATTTTTACGCTGGACTTTAAACTGAAAAGATACAAATTTTAGAATGCAACTTAAGAAATTATCAGTCACATTAAGCGCTTTGCTTATCAGTCAATTCGCTAATGCAGCTTCAATCAATGTTCAAAATCTTACCCTCGGTGGAACAGACATTGTTTTTTTCGATAATAGCGGAACTCCTTTAACTGCTGGAACTGTTGAAATTTTCCTTGGTACTTCGCCTACCACATTTGCACAAGCACAAGCATTAGGAACTGGTTTACAATCGCTTGATCTTGCAGGAGCAGCGTCTCCTGGAGATGGGTTCTTAGTCTCCCAATTTGACTTACCCAATACAGATGGCAGCTTGTCAGGTGACGTTTTTATTTTAATTACGAACAGTAGCCGCGATCAATTTGCAGCTATTGATATTGCACAAGAATTTGGAGTAGACACCCCAACAGCCCCTGCAAGCGACACTGCATTTCTTACAGATCCTTCCTTAATAACTCTATCGGATCCAAATTCGGGTGTAGGTCCTATCAACATAACTAGCGTTAACCCAGCAGCTACAGCTCCAGTTACCGGATTTCAGCTACGCCTTGCAGCTGCAGCAGTTCCTGAGCCATCTTCGGCACTTCTTCTTGGGCTGAGTGGACTTGGACTCTTAGCTCGTCGTAAGCGCTAGTTTAGCTTTTTACTTTGATTTCAAAACCCGTTGGTTGAAGCCAACGGGTTTTTTTGTGCTCAAATTTTCATTAACAAATTCGAGCTTAGCTCAATTCCTTAGCTAAAGCCTTAGTAAGAGAAAGCATCGCTTGGTAGTCGCGGAGGTCGAGGATGGCGTTGTGGGAGTGGATATAGCGAGCGGGGGCTCCTAGGACAATGGAGGGGATGCCTTCGTTGGAAAGGTGAAATCCTCCGGCATCGGTGCCGCCACTGCGACGGACAGTGATTTGGTGAGGGATTTTGTGGTCGTGGGCGAGGCGGAGGGCCGTTTCAACTAAGATGGGGTCCATGATGGCGCTGGGATCGTGGAGACGAATCTGAACGCCCTTTCCGAGTTCTCCTTGGCTGAGGCTCTTGTCTTGACCGGGGGTGTCATCAGCAGGAGGGCATTCGAGAACGATGGCAGCTGCTGGTTTGAGGACATTGGCGAGGGTTCTGGCTCCGCGGAGGCCAACTTCCTCTTGCACCGTGCCTGCGACCACAAGACCGGACTGGGTGGCGAGAAGCTCTTTTCCCACCTCGATGGCACCAGCCATTCCCACTCGGTTATCAAATGCTTTCGCAAGATAACGATGAGGATGGGCGGTCTCGCGGAAAGTACTTTGCGGGGCGATAGGGTCACCGATTCGTATCCCCCACTCTGCCACCTCTTCCCTACTGCTGGCAGCGATGTCAATAAACATGGCGTCGAGTTCGAGAACTTTCCCTTGCTCAGTTTTTCCTAAAAAATGCGGAGGTTTGGAAGCGACTACGCCAGGAATCTTACCACCAGCGCGAGTTTTCACTTCGACGGGTTGTGCAAGGAGATTGTGCCCCCACCAGCCTCCTACGGGGACGAAAGTGAGATAACCGCTCGTGGTGATCGCTTGCACCCGGAAGCCGACCTCATCCATATGACCGGCGACTAAGATGTTGGGGGCGTCTTTATCGAGATTGGAACGGCAGTAGACCGATCCCAGTCGGTCTTTCCCAAAGTCGCCTTTACCAGCGAGTTCGGAGGTAAAGATGTCAGCAACCTCTTGCTCAAACCCGGAGATGGAATGGGCATTGGTCAGCGAGCGGAGGAGAGATACAGAAGAGTCAGACATGACATGAAGATGCCTTTTTCTGAAATCAAGGCGAACCGTTTTTCTTGCTTTTGACTTGTTCGGGGAAAAGATATGAATCGAATCATCACATTCTGAACTTCATGCCCCTACTCGGTTCTTCTCCATCCTTCCCTCGCTTCTCTTTGATTGGTATTCAAAGTGTTCTTCTCATAGGACTCACCAGCCTGCTTCCCGCCGAAACTCCTGCTGAAGCATTAGGCCAAGTTGAGATTAGAAATCTCTTCCACGATTTTTACGGAACAGAAGACACCTCGTCGATTCGCTTTTCTTGGAAGCTCAAAGCAGAGGGGAGAGCGCAGCTCCAAAACGGTTATCAAATCTCCGTGGCAAACACGGAAGCGGATCTGAAATCGCAAGAGAATTTAATCTGGGACAGTGGTGAAGTCGCTTCTGGGCAATCGCTTTACATCAACTACGCAGGTCCTGCGTTGACTGAGGGCCAGAACTACTTCTGGTCAGCCCGCCTCAAAAAAGCCAATGGTGAATGGGGTTCTTGGGGTGCGACCAAAGCCCTCACATTCTCAAAAGAAGCTCCAATAAAAACCGCAACCGAATCGGCTCAAATTGGGTATTTTGAGTCTAACAATAAGAGTTTAAATACTCTCTTTCATCATTCCTTGGAACTCCAGAAACAATGTCTTGGCGACTCTCCCCAATTTGAACCCGAAGGCAAACCCTGGGGTGGACCTTTCCAACTGACTACGCGAGGCTTCGCTCTCCAGAGTGATTTAAAGGACAAGTATCGGTCGTGGACAACCGCTACGCTGGATTCCCTCGAAGAAAAATCACCCTTTCCCTCCCTCGTCGGAGCGGATAATGCGAACGAAACAGAACCCTCTTCCGGTTTCTCTGAAGCCATGACGGTGACTCCTTTCACCCTTTGGCAGCTAACGGGTGATCTCTCCCTGGCCAAACCCAGCTTTTTACCTGCGGTTGAACACGTCATCGCGATGCAGCAGAACGATCCTAACTACGAAGGAAAAGCCTTTGGTAAACATCGAGGTGACTGGGGGCACCTTGACGATCCTACCTCAGCCGAATTTCTCTCTCTATGTCACTTAGCTTTGAATTGTCGGCTCTTGGGAGAAGTTGCTACTGCGACTGGGCATCTTCCCTACACCATTCAGCATCAAGAATGGTATCGAAGGATACAAAAAGCCTTCCCTGAACACTTCCTAGACGAGGAAGGAAATCTAAAGGAAAAATCCCAGACGGCGCTGATCTTAGCCCTTCGCTTGGGTTTGCTCCCACCGGAGCTGAAGCAAGCGAAAGCTGATGAACTTGCCCTCAGAATCGAGAAAGAAGGCTTGAAGGCGGGAATGTTTGGTCAGAATGCAGTTCTTCCCGTTCTCAGTTGGACAGGACACCATGAACAGGCGGTCAAAATTGCGCAAGACTTTGCAAAAATGGCTGCAGAGGGTAAGTCGGTGACTGTTGCCGCAGCATCGGCCTCGGAGTGGATGATGAGTTTTTTGGCAGGTTTTATTCACCAGACTCCCGGGTTCAAAACCTTGCGTATCACGCCCATGATTCCCACAGATGGCTCTATCACTGAGGTGAAGGCACGTTACGAGACCGGATACGGCCAACTGGCGATTCACTGGAAGAAGACGGAAAACGAACTGACCGCAGAAGTGACGATTCCACCGAACACCACTGGGGTCATTTCCTTGCCTGCAAGTGAGTCAGCCACTGTGACTGAGGGCGGAAAGTCCCTCGAAGATGCGCTAGCTTGTCAGTTCATGCGTGACCAAAATGGTCGCAAAGAAATCATCGCCCAATCGGGAACTTATTCCTTTGTGGTTACCGAAAAGAGCGGCTCTTAGTCCCTTTCTCAACAAATAGGACCTTGAACAGTCTAGCGCTCAAGTTCCCAGACTTCGACGACGCGGTTCTCGGCCTTCGCTCCGAAGCGAGCAGTTTCGCCGAGATAAATCGACTCCACGAGCTGGCCGCGACGGATAATCCCTTGCAGGGAATCTGCTGTATTCTGGGCACGCAGGCTACCCAGCTCACGGTTCAGCTCCTCATCGCCACCGGTGTCGGCAAAACCAACTGCGAGAATAAGAGAAAAATCAGAAGTGTCGGTAAGGGCAATGCGAAGAGCATCTAAATCATCCGTGCCGACGTGGGCGCTACCACTGCCGAACTTGACTCGCACGAGAGACCGTGCACCTAGCTCAGCTCTCAAACGAGCACGAGCTGCTTCCAGCTCATCCGGCGTAAGTTCTTCCCAGGCGAGCATCTCGGCACAAACTTGCCGCGCTCTCGGAGTAAGGCCTTCGGCTACTCCTTGCGGTACTTGAGAGTCATCACCTTCAGCAGCCTGTTCTTTCATACGTTCGCTCATCTTCAAGAGGCGGACTTCTCGCTCCAATTCTTCCACACGCTTCACCTTCTCAACCTCGGCTTCGATGCGCACTTGGTTAAGCTGTTTCTTCCACTCGTCTTCCTTCCGGGCGAGTAAGCGATCAACATCTGTTTCTTGCTGTTGGGTGCTGCTTTCCTGCAAAATCCGAATCTTCTCTCGGAGCTCTGCTCGCTCCGCTCGGAGACCGGCTGCTCGCTGACGTTCCCCCTCGAACTGACGGGTTACGGCGCGGACGTTCTTGCCCTCGCTGCGCCCTATATACCACCCCAAGACGGCTGAAACAGCAACGACACAAAGAAGAACAACAATCTCAAGAAGCAAGGTGACAAACCGTTTCTTAGGTGCTCTGGGTGCAGAATTTTCCATTACGAAGTAGGGACAAAGAGGCCGTGCTTCTATGCCACACGACCGTTTGAAAGAGCGACGTTAGAGGAAAGTACGATCAGAGTCCACCCCAAGAGCGATCATAAACTACGGGCTCTCAAAAATCTCGCCTCGACTCCTTCTTAAGAAAAATTACCCTTCACGCCACCAAACCTCACCATGCGTGCCTACCTCGATCTCTTACAACATGTTCTTGAAAATGGAGAAACGCGAACCGATCGTACGGGCACGGGCACGCTCTCTGTCTTTGGCCACCAGACGCGCTACGATCTCCGTGAAGGGTTCCCCTGCCTTACCACCAAGAAGCTTCATCTACGTTCAATTATTCACGAACTGCTCTGGTTCTTAAAAGGAGAGACCAATACTTCCTATCTGAAAGAGAACGGGGTCACCATCTGGGATGAATGGGCGGATGATGACGGCAACTTAGGACCTGTCTACGGCAGCCAATGGCGCTCTTGGCCCCAAGGGGAGACTCGTAGCGTGGATCAAATTTCCCAAGTCATCGCTTCTCTTCGTAACAACCCCCACTCTCGACGTCACATTGTGTCGGCTTGGAATGCGGCTCAAATTGAGGACATGGCCCTCCCTCCCTGCCACCTCCTTTTCCAATTCTACGTCCACGACATCGATAGCGAGCGGCCGGGCCTCTCCTGCCAACTCTATCAACGGTCGGCCGATCTCTTTCTGGGAGTGCCCTTTAATATCGCCTCCTACGCCCTTCTCACCCAGATGGTTGCCCAAGTGTGCGGATACGAGGCACGGGAGTTCGTGCATACCTTTGGCGATCTCCATCTCTACTCTAACCACCTTGAGCAGGCGCGTAAACAGCTGACGCGTGAACCCCGTCCACTCCCGAAAATGACTCTCAATCCAGCGGTTCGCGAACTCGATGACTTCGTCTTTGAGGACTTCACCTTGAGCGACTATGAGCCCCATCCTCATATCAAGGCTCCGGTCGCAATTTAGAAAACCTCCTCCTCGTAATCCTTAATGAAACTCATCGCAATCGTTGCTCACGATCCTAATCGCCTCATTGGATCTGGGGGAGATCTTCCATGGCATCTCCCTGCCGACTTGGCCTTTTTCAAGAAAACGACTAGTGAACACGCCATCGTTATGGGGCGAAAAACTTACCAATCGATCGGAAGACCCCTCCCTAGACGACAGAATATTGTGGTTACTCGGGACCGTGAATGGGAGGCCGAAGGAGTAACAACCATTCATTCTCCAGACGAGCTAACCAAGATCCAGATCGAGCGACCTGAACCCATTTTCATCATCGGCGGGGCTGAGATTTATCGTCATTTCTTACCTCATCTCGACGAGCTTCTCGTGAGCAAGGTCAAAAAAAGTTACCAGGGCGATACTCATTTCCCAGCCTACGATGACTTATTTCAGGAAGAAGAAACGTTATTGGATGAGGAAGATTTCTCCGTAGTACGACTCATTCGAAAGCCACTTTAAATATTTTTTTCAAATCTCTCCGTGAGGTTCTTAAAGTCTTCGCAGTAATAAGGCAGAATGTCTCAAGACGAAAGCAAAGGTGCCCATGATCCTCCTTACGAGGATTTTGTCCGGGTATTTTCCACTCACGAAGCTGATCTCCGGCGCTTTATTCGTTCCTTACTCCCTTCCCTGACGGATGCAGATGACGTCCTCCAACAAACTGCACTCGTGATTTGGCGTAAATTCGACCAATACGACCCGGACACTCACTTCATGAAGTGGGCTTGCGTGATCGCTCGCTTCGAGGCCTTGGCGTATCGCCGTAAGATTGCCCGTGATCGCCTCGTCTTTCGAGAAGACATCCTTGAACTCATGGCCATCGAAGGCGCCGAAGAGCTAACGGAACGGAGTGCAGAGTACCGAGCTCTCGAGATCTGTCTCAAAACGATGAATTCACAACAACGCAAGTTTCTCACCCTAGCCTATACTTCTGGCGTCAAAGTGAAAGAACTGGCAGCAGAAGCTGGGGTCTCGGCAGCCTCTTACTATATGCGGCTAAAACGTCTCCGTGCCCGACTCCATAAGTGCATCGAGAGCAAGATCCCAACCCTCGAAAATCCCTCATGAAGACTCCTCCTTGGGATTCCCTCTCCCCCACCACACAAGATCGAGTCCAGTGCTACCTCGACGGCACAATCACGGAAGATGAATTCTCCCGCCTCCAAGATGAAATGGCAGAGTCATCTAGACTACGTCGCTTTGTTCGTCGCTCCATCACCATCGATCAATTCCTCAGCGAGGAGAGTGAAAAGACAGCCTCCCAAAACGTCTTCGAGCCCTGGCTCACAAACTCTCCGAATAAACCCAGTGACGGCTCCACACCCATTCTCCTCTCCAGATTCCCAAAGTCGCCCAAACTTTGGCCCGTGGCTCTGGCAGCAGTTCTCGCCTTTGGGTTCGGCCTCTTTCTCATGTCTTTGCGCCAAGACGCTACTGCGCCTAAAGTAGCATCAGCACCCGAGTTCGCTAGCTCATCCCCAGGCCTAGCCGACGGCTTCGCAGTGATGCAAAAGCTACTCGGAACCAAGTGGTCCGGTAGCACCTATCAAGAAGGGGACGCCCTCGGCGCGGGTACGATCACGCTTACCTCTGGACTCGCTCAAATCCAATTCTACTCGGGAGCTACTATGACTATCGAAGGTCCTGCACAGATCGAACTTAAGTCAGCATGGGAGGCCTACTGCTATGAGGGAGCAGTACGTATGCGGGTCCCTCCTGCTGCACGAGGCTTCCGTCTCAATGCTCCAGACACCCAAATCATCGACTTGGGAACCGAATTCGGGATGAACGTTTCAGATGGTCAGGGACACGTGGAAGTCTTTGACGGAGAGATTGCGCTTTCCCATCGTGGCGGTGATAAAAAAATCTTAGAACGAGGAGATACTTTGCAATTCAACGGCTCGAACTCTTCACCAGGACAACGACAAGCACCGATTCATTATCCCGATGCCGACAAATTCGTAAAACGAGTCGCTGAACAAGAGAATTCGGGTTTTCAAAAATGGCAACAGGAACGAGACCGCATTGCAGGAGACAAACGGATTGCTGCTTACTTCACCTTCGAGAAGAAGGATCAATTCGGCCTCTTCCCTAATTTGCGAGATTCCTCCGACTACAATCTGAACGCAGCGCCTATCCTCGCTGAAACCGTCCCAGGACGTTGGCCTCACCTTAAAAAAGCAGTCGAGTTCCGCCGGCCAGACGCCCGCGTAAGGCTCCACGTAGACAACGATTTTGAAGGATTCACCTTCATGAGTTGGGTGAGAATCGACAGCCTCGACCGCGATTACAACGCCCTCTTTATGGCAGACGGCTATGAGAATGGGGAACCCCATTGGCAGATACGAAGGGGTGGACGCATGATGCTCTCGGTGATGGTTGACGATTCTCGTCCCAGTATTTACCCGAACGACGTTTCGGGCTATCACTACGTTTATTTCTCACCACAGATGTGGCACCAAAAATTGAGTGGTCAGTGGCTACACTTAGCTTCAACTTATGATCCTGTCCGAGCTCAGGTGGCTCACTACGTCAACGGCAAAAGAATTTCGCTCGAAACAATCAAACCAGAATGGCAACCCCCTCAATTAAAGATCGGCAATTGCGAAATCGGTAATTGGGGACAAGCAAATCGGGAAGACTCTAAATACGCCATTCGTAGTATTAATGGCAGCATTGGCGAAATCACAATCTTCAGGCAAGCACTTCCTCCACAAGAGATAAAATCCTTTTACAAACGGACCAGAGCAAAATAGCTCTCCGTTACCATTACCTAGCGAAGAGCAATTCTTCTTAAAGGCACCTCTGATATAACCTCATTCCAAGAAAATGTTCCCCCAATTCCTTCAATTCATTGTTGGTTTGAAACCTGATGAACTCGTTCAACTGGCTTTCAAGCCGCCTCGATTTGAGAAAATTTGGAATCATTTTTTCTCGAAAGAGGTTACTGGAGGGATCCTTAAACTTTTCGTAAAAATCTAAGCTTCACCCTTTACCAGCTCTTACTTCAAACACCAAACTTTTCCAACTTATGCTCCCACTTGCTCTCTCCCTCGCAATTGCCCTGCCACCCATTCAACCTGATTGGGAAAATGAAATCGTCTACGAAAGAAACAAACTCCCTGCCCGAGTAGCATCGTACTCCTACGCCACCGCCGAGGATGCCCTAGCCGGTGATCGCGAGACTTCTCGCATGACTTCTCTAAATGGGGAATGGCAGTTCAACTACTCTCCGACGGTCGCAGAACGACCTCGCGAATTTGCTGCTATTGACTTCGAGGGCGGAGAAGACTGGGGCCCGATTACGGTTCCTTCGAACTGGGAGCTGCAAGGCCATGGACAACCGATTTACTCGAATATCATTTATCCCTTTACCCCTGGGATTCTTGATCCCGAGCTCACTTACAATTGGCGGGGACCTCAGCCGCCTCGTCCTCCCAAGATTTACCGCGATAATCCAGTAGGGACTTACTATCGCGACTTCGAAGTCCCGGAGGACTGGAAGGACGACTCCCTCATCCTCCACTTCGGCGGAGTTTCCTCTGCCTTTTATCTCTATATCAACGGGCGGGAAATAGCCTACAGCCAAGGCAGCCGACTCGCTGCAGAGTTCGACATCACCGAACACGTCAAGACTGGTAACAACCGGCTCGCAGTCCAGGTCTTCCGCTGGAGCGATGGCAGCTACGTAGAGGACCAAGATATGTGGCGTCTCAGCGGTATTCACCGCGAAGTGATGCTGCTGGCTCAGCCTAAGGTATCGCTCAACGACTTCTTCGTCCGCACTCGCTTCGACGATCAGTTAGAGAACGCTCGGCTGGAAATCCGCCCCGAGCTTTGGACTCCTGAAGATACTCCTAATCTTGAAGGACTTAATCTCTCGGCGCAACTCTACGATGCCGATAACACGGCGCTCTTGAGCGAGGAACCGACTCTCGATCTGCTCTCCATCTACAATGAACGTTGGCCCCAACGAGACATCACCAAGTTCGCTCTGTTAGAGATCGATCTCGTATCTCCTCGCAAGTGGTCTGTAGAGGATCCTTATCTCTATACTTTGGTCCTCAAAATCACCGATGCCCAGGGCGAAGTGATCGAGGCTCGTCGGTCCACGGTTGGTTTCCGCACCGTCGCCTTCAGTGAAAAAAACGAGCTTCTTATCAATGGCAAGGTCACTAAGATCCGAGGAGTAAATCGTCACGACCACCACCCGGTGCGGGGAAAAGCGCTCACCCGGAAGGACATGGAAGATGATGTGAAACTCATGAAGCGTTACAACTTCAACGCAGTCCGAACTGCCCACTATCCTAACGATCCCTACTTCCTCCACCTCTGCGACAAATACGGCCTCTACGTCATGAACGAGGCCAACGTCGAATGCCATCACCTCGGCAGCTACATCCCTCAACAGCCGACCTGGGCTGCGCCCATCCTCTCCCGCATCATACGAATGGTAGAGCGCGATAAGAATCATCCCTCGATCATTTCTTGGTCCATGGGTAACGAGGCTGGATCAGGCCCTGCCTTTGCAGCGGCGGCAGCTTGGGTTCGCGACTTTGACCCGAGTCGCTTCATCCACTACGAAGGAGCGCAAGGCGATCCCACTGACTCTCACTATGTCGAAGGAGTCGCCAACGAAGTCCCTCGCTGGCCTACCATGGCCAACCCCGATGATCCTGACTACGTCGATGTCATCAGCCGGATGTATCCCGACTTTTACCAAGTTCTCAATATGTCCGAGAACCCACACATCACCCGCCCGATCGTTCTCTGCGAATACCTCCATGCCATGGGTAACTCGATTGGCACTCTCGGTGACTTCTGGGATGAGATTAATGCCCGCCCAAACCTCATCGGTGGCTTCATCTGGGATATGCTCGACCAAGGGCTGGAGAAGGAGCATACCGATGGTAGCAAATTCTTTGCTTACGGTGGCGACTTTGGTGATATTCCCAATGACAAGAACTTCTGCTTCAATGGAGTCTTCTCCTCTGCTCGTAAACCCAACCCCCATGCATGGGAATGTAAGTATGTCTTCCAACCTGCTAACTTTGCGCTGTTAGATCTTAAGAAAAAAACCATTACTGCCACCAACCACCTGAACTTCACCGATCTCAATACCTACGAACTTCGTTGGTCACTTTCCCGCGATGGCGAAGAACTTCAACAAGGCATTCTCAAGGACTTCTCGGTTCCTGCAGGCGAAAGTGCAGAACTGACTATCCCCTTTAAACCCGTCGCCTTCGAGCGCGATCACGACTATTGGCTCTTCGTTAGCCTGCATGAGAAAGAAGAGCAGTTCTGGTGTAAGGCTGGTCATCAGCTTGCACACGACCAGCTCGCGCTCTCCAAAAGAGCAAGTCCGTCTCCTTTCCACTCGCACGCGGAAGGCGAATTCGTAATCACTGAAGAAAAAGGTGCCATCACCGTGACAACCGGCGCGCACTCCATGACCGCTTCTACCAAGAACGGAACCTTAACTTCACTCAAACAGGGTCAGGAAGAAATACTCAGTGCTCCATTACAGCCCAACTTCTCTCGTCCACTCACTGATAATGATAACCGAGGCAGACGTCGCGCCGGAAGTCGCTTGAAAGTTTGGCTCACCCTCGTGAATAAGATGAAAACACGATCCGTGTCGGTGACTCGTCAGGAAAAATCCTTCACCGAAATCACGGTCAAACAAGGCCTAGATACGCGCATCGAGCTACTCACTCGCTATCAGCTCTTCAGCGACGGCACTCTCCAAACCAGTGTTCAACTCAACGCCGATGCGAGCCTTCCTGAACTGATTCGATTCGGAATGACCCTCGGGGTTTCTCCTGACCTCACGCAAACAAGCTACTACGGAGCAGGTCCTTGGGAAAACTATGCGGATCGTAAACGGGCAACTTTTGTTGACGAGTTCTCACTTCCGACAGACGAGCTCTTCCATAGCTACGATAAACCTCAAGAAAACGGGAACCGCACGGCCACTCGTCGGCTGCAGCTCTCGAACGAAGCTGGTCAGGGAATTGTAGTGACCGGACTTCCCCAATTCGAATTCGGGATCTGGCCTTACTCAGCCCAAGCGATCAGCAAGGCGGGACATCCTTATGACCTCGAACCGCAAGGCTTCTACACGCTGAACATTGACTACGCACAAGCAGGCGTGGGAGGAACGATGGCGAGTAGCTTGCCTCCTTACGAGATTCCAGCGGGTGAGTATCAATTCCAATTCCTCATCCAGCCCATCCCTGCTCCCTAGAGAATAACGAAAAGACCCTTCTACCAATAAGCGCTCTCGCGGATTCCTTTCTTCGCAGAGCGCTTCTTACGTCTGGGAAGTCGATTAATTCTTCAAGCTCTCTAACAAATAGAGAGTCAAGGGGACAGCACAACCAACACAGGCCAACATCAAGACGATCACAATCCGTCGTCTCCACTCTCCCCCTACTCCGTGCCCTCGTAAACCCGCGAACCAAAAGTTCACTGCTGCACCGAGAATCACGGTTACCACATTGGTGCCAAAGAGAAGAGCAGCTCCAGTGGCATTACTGTATTGTCCCAATCCTGCCGAGATCCCTACCGTTGCAATGGGAGGAACGAGGGCTGCCGCAATGGCAACTCCTGCGAGGGCTCCACTCAACTTCGGTCGAGCCAAACAATACGAAGCAGCCACTCCAGAGACAAAGGCAATTCCTAGATCGAGTAGGGTCGGCTTCCCACGTGCCAAGAGCTCACTTGTCATCGTCATCCCTGTCCAACGTGCAAGTAATCCCGTCACCAAGCCAATGAACAAAGCGGCCAAGAATCCTAAAGCGACGGCCCTAATACTGCGCGTCCAGAGCGGCCAATTCCCCTGCACCAGAGCGAGCCCACTCCCAATCAGAGGCATCATCAAGGGAGCAACTAACATCGCCCCAATGACAACCGCTACGCTATTAGCTAACAAGCCTAAGGAGGCAATCAAAGTCGCCATCACCATTAACGCTGCAAAATCAAAATTCCAGTGTGCCTTACCTTCTATCTCTTGCATCAAAGCAATTCGGTCTTCCCGCTTGAGCTGAGGCACCGTGAGAGCAATACGAGCCCTCAACCACTCCCGGAAGCGGTGCCCTGCGGGCTTGGAAGTTCTCAACACTCCTACAGCGAGACCTTTCTCCGCTTTCACAAACCGATCCGGAACAATACCAAATAGCTTTCGTCGCAATCGCCCCTGACCACCTGCGCCAACGATGACGAGGCCGTAGTTTCCTTCCTCTACTTCTTGTCGTATACCCTCTCTCACGTTCCCACTCAGAACCACCTTCCTACGGATTTTTTCGGAATTAAGTTCCGCCTTCTCAATCGCTTTCCTGAGAAACAAATCTCCCACAAGATGGGACACCTCATCGGCATCGACCGTGATAAATAAGGCCGTCACCCGATCAGCAGCAAAACCATAAGCGAGCTTGAGCGCACGCCGCGAGTGACGTCCTCCCGAACAGGGAACAAGCACTTCAAGACTATCGGGTATCCCTTCGCCTGTTCGCAAGGCGAGGACTGGACAAGTGGCCTCACCAAAGAGGGAGCGTGAGAGTAGGTTATCAGGGTTTTCGCGATTTTTAGCATCGTGCTTACCCACCACTAACAACTCGATTTCGTTCTTATTAAGATACTCTAATAAGAGCGAGAGTCGTTCATTCGAACGACACCATGAAAGGCTGGCCCACTCTGGCAGACCTTCTCTCATTCGTTGTACCCAAGCCTCCTTTGGTTCTATCACGGAGACTTCTCCTCGACTCGGCCCATCCATCGCCACGAGTACTTCCAAAAGCGAGTGACTGCCCTCCGCGAAACGACTCGCCCAGGCAAACATTTGGTCTGCTTCTGCCTCGTTACGAATAACCAGAAGTATCATCACTGGGATGTTCACAATCTTTACTCAAAAGAGCAAACAGTATAGCTCTCCGCCTCTTCCTCCCACAAGACGACAGAAACAACGGAGGGACAATTCCCAGAAAACTACCTACTGATAGATAACGCTTGCGCAACTCCGTAAAACCTCTACTTTAAAGAATCTACCTATTAGTAAGTAGATTCAAACAAATAAAATCATGAGTAAATCAGCAATTATCATTGGAGGATCAACTGGCATGGGGCTAGACGCCGCTAAACGCCTCGGCGCCCGTGGGGTTTCCGTAACTATCATCGCTCGTTGCCAAGACAAACTCGACGCCGCGGCCCGTGAAATCACGGCGGCAGGAGCCCCGGAAGTAACAACTAAATCACTGGATCTTTACGACCAAGCAGCGGTTGACAGCTACATTGCCGAACTCTCTGCCTGCAGTGCATGTGGACCAGACTACTTGGTCAACTCTGCTGGTTACTTCTCCCCAGCGCCCTTCCTCGAACACACACGTCAGGACTACCACAAGTATCTCGATCTCAATGAATCGACCTTCTTCATCACACAAGCGCTTGCCAAGAAGATGGCTGCAAAGGGTAGCGGAAGCATCGTCAATATTGGTTCGATGTGGGCCAAGCAAGCCATCAAAGCGACCCCTTCCTCAGCCTACTCGATGGCCAAAGCTGGACTACACGCTCTGACCCAACACATGGCGATGGAACTAGCCGATAGCGGAGTGCGCGTGAACGCAGTTTCACCTGCAGTCGTCGAGACTCCTATCTACGGAGCCTTCATCGAACCTGCGGAAATCCACACCGCGCTGCAAGGATTCAACGACTTCCACCCTATCGGACGCATTGGCCAAGCTAATGACGTTGGTTCCGTGATCGACTTCCTCCTCAGCGACGAAGCTGCCTGGGTAACGGGTGCCATCTGGGATGTTGATGGCGGCGTGATCGCAGGTCGGAACTAAAGTCTCTCACTCCACTCATCACCACCCTAGGAGGACTCTCTTCTCCTAGGGTTTTTTATTTTTCTCCGAAAACTCGTGAACTCCCCTTTTGCGTAAGAGAAGATCGCAGGCGAGCGTAGGATCTATCATAGTCCTGATTCCTCAACTTTGACTCATTTCTAGTCACCAATGCGACGAGCTTTTCTAAAAACTCTTACTGTTCTCCTCTTTTCCTCATTCGCCAGTGGAAAAGACGATAAGCTCTCCTTCAACGATGCCATTCGTCCCATCCTCTCGGATCGCTGTTTCGCTTGTCACGGCTTTGACGCCAATACGCGCGAGGCTGATCTGAGACTTGATACCGCAGAAGCAGCCTACGCTCCTCGCGAAAATGGGCCTGCCATCGTCCCCGGTCATCCCGAAGAATCCGATATCTGGAAGCGAATTATTTCGACCGAAAAGGACGATGTCATGCCGCCCTACGATTCTCACCTCTCTCTCTCTTCAGAAGAAAAAGCAATCCTCAAGCAGTGGATTGAAGAAGGTGCGGAGTATGAACCGCATTGGGCCTTCACCGAAGTACGACCTCCTGAAGTGCAAGCGACGAAATCCGCCGCTATTGATGAAATCGTCCGCGAACAACTGCTGTTAGAAGGTCTCTCGCTCAGCCCCCAGACCGATAAGAACACCCTCATTCGCCGTCTCTCGCTCAGCCTTCGCGGGCTTCCTCCTACTCCTAAAGAAATCGAGCATTACCTAACCGACGAGCACGAAAACGCTACCGAGCAGCTCGTCGACCGTCTCTTGGCTGACTCCGCCTTTGGCGAACGCTTTGCCTGGCCTTGGATGGATGCGGCACGTTATGCCGATAGTAATGGCTACCAACAGGATAAGGAACGGACGATGTATCCTTGGCGTGATTGGGTAGTGCGAGCGATTAACGAAAACCTCCCCTACGACCAATTCACCATTTGGCAGCTTGCTGGTGACCTCTTGCCAGAGCCTACTTTTGAGCAAAAGCTAGCTACCGGATTTCTTCGGAATCATCCCATTAATGGCGAAGGAGGAGTCGTCCCCGAAGAGAATCGGGTCAATTACGTCATGGATATGGCGGAGACCGCCGGAACCGTTTGGCTGGGATTAACCATGAATTGTTGCCGCTGTCACGACCACAAATACGATCCCATTTCGCAGGCGGAATACTACGGTCTCTTCGCCTTTTTTAACCAAACTCCCGTCACTGGACAATGGGGTAATCCTCAGACTCCTCCTATCTTAGCGGTCTCTTCTGAAGAAGAACGCCAGCAGGAACACAAACTGAGAAAAGAACAGCAACAGCTCGTCGAACACCTCCAGTCTATAGCTAAGAAAGAGGCCTTAGGCCAAAAACAATGGGAGGAAGAACAGAAAGCTCACCCATCAGCATGGCGGCCCCTAATTTTTGATGAGCTGAATACTCTCCAATCTAGCCTCACCCTACAAGGCGACTTCACCGTGCTGGCATCGAAGAGTAGTGCTGCTAAGGAAAACTACACTCTAACAGCTCCACTCGAACCCGGACAGCTCAGTCAGATCAGACTAGATGCCGTCCCTCATCCCAAGATGACGCGAGGAGGATTTTCTCGCTCGCAGACAGGAAAGTTTCTGCTCTCGGAAATCACCTTCACCCTCGTCACCCCCGAGGGCGAACGACAAGCTCTCGAAGTCGCTTCGGCCCACGCTAATCTAGAAGATCCTGCACATCCCATCAGCGCTGCCTTTGATGGCGAAGACATCACCGGCTGGAGTATTGGTCGAGAAATCCCCTCCGATAAAAACCCGAGCGCAGTCTTTCATCTCAAGGAAGAGATTGCAGTCCCTCTTGGAACACGAATTGAAGTCGCCCTTCAGCACCAATCTTCACTCCTCCATAGCTTCCTAGACAGCTTCATGCTCTCGTCTCATGGAGAAATCACCCCGCAGGCCATCAACGAGAAACAGCCTCAAATTGCTCTCACCACAGCCCTAGCAATAGCTTCTAACAAGCGTAGCGCTGCCCAGAAAGAGTTCATCCGTCGCAGTTACCTCTCCACTTTCGAGGCTTATCAAAAAACGAATCAAAAACTCACCAAAACAACTCATCGGCTCACCAAGCACGACGAGCAAATCCCCAAGGTCATGATCATGGCGGATCAAAAGGAATACCGCCCAACTCCCATTCTAACAACTGGGCTCTACAATCAGCCAACCGAACAATTCGTCCCTCCGCACACTCCGGGCGTCTTACTCCCTCTTAAACAAGAAGACGAATTCGCCAATCGTCTCGATCTGGCCCGTTGGCTCGTTGATGAGAAGAATCCCCTCACCGCCCGCGTTACGGTCAACCGCGTGTGGCAAGAGCTCTTTGGCATTGGTCTTGTGAAGACAACCGAGGACTTCGGGCTCCAAGGCGAACTCCCCCGCTATCGCGATTTGTTAGACTGGCTCGCCATCGAGTTCATCGAGAGCGGTTGGGACTTCAAGGACCTTATCCGCACCATCGTCCTCAGCAAAGTCTATCAACAAAGCTCCCGCGTCACCCCCAGCCTTTACGAGAAGGATCCTCAGAACCGCTTACTCGCTCGTGGACCTCGCTTCCGCATGCCGTCATGGATGATCCGCGACTACGCCCTTGCTAGTAGCGGCCTCCTCGTCGACAAGATAGGAGGCCTTCCCGTCAAGCCCTACCAACCAGCGGGGCTCTGGGCCGAGGTCACTTTCGGAGGGGGCAAGAAAGTCTATCAACAAGACACTGGCGAAGCCCTCTACCGCCGCAGTCTCTACACCTTCTGGCGGCGAATCTCAGCCCCGCCAATGTTCTTCGATAACTCTGCGCGCATGGTCTGCGATGTCAAATCCCACCGCACCAACACCCCCCTACACTCGCTCTACACCCTGAACGAACCCATCTTCGTAGAAGCCTCTCGCAATCTCGCAACTGAGCTCTTGCAGCAATCTGCCGATACTAACGAAATGGTAGCCAGCGCCTTCAAACGCATTCTGGGGCGTGATTACGACCAATCTGAAGAAGAAGTTCTTCGTGAATTCCTGCAAGAAAACCTGCTCGATTTCGCACAAGATCCGGCGGCAGCAAAAGCCCTGATCGAAGTAGGCGAAACCCCAGTCGACACCACTCTCGCCCCCGAAAAGCTAGCGGCCCTCACCACCCTGATTCTTTCTCTCCTCAATACTGACGAAGCGCTCACGATTGAGTAAAAATCCTTCCCTGACCATGGACCCGATCACTGACCATCAACTCCTGACCAACCGCCGCCACTTCTTCGGCAAGAGCGCGACTGGCATCGGAATCGCCGCGCTCAGCTCTCTCCTCAAAGAAGATCTCTTTGCCAATGACGCTTCGGGAAAAATTCCGGCGGCCTTTCAAAAAATCGCGCCCAAAGCCAAGCGTGTGATCTATCTTTTCCAGAATGGAGCTCCCAGTCACCTCGATCTCTTTGATTACAAGCCCAAGCTCCAACAACTCCATGGTCAGAAAGTCCCCCTCAGCTATACCGAGGGAAAACGATTTTCGACAATGTCGGCGGCAGCCGATCAGCGCAAGCTGTTGCAACCCTTAGAACCCTTCAAGCAACGTGGTCAGTCCGGCGCTTGGGTGAGTGACTTCCTCCCCCACCTCGCCTCCATTTCCGACAAACTCACCTTCCTTAAGGGGATGCATACGGAGCAAGTCAACCACGCCCCTGCCATCAACTTCATGCTCTCCGGCTTTCAGCTCCCTGGGCGACCAACGATGGGTTCTTGGCTCAGCTACGGCTTGGGTAGTATGAATAGCAATCTTCCCACCTTCGTAGTGATGACCTCGGTCACCCCCGGCACGACTTGCGGACAGCTCCTCTACGACTCCTACTGGTCCTCAGGCTTCATCCCCTCACGGCATCAGGGGGTGAAATTCCGCGCCGGAAGCGATCCCGTCCTCTACCTCACCAATCCCAAGGGAATGGACAGCGCGATGCGCCGCAAGATGTTAGATCGGATCAATCAGCTCAACCACCGCCGACTCGATGCCTTCGGCGATCCCGAGATCTCCACTCGTATTGCGCAATACGAGATGGCTTACCGCATGCAGACCAGCATCCCCGAGATGGCCGACATCTCACAGGAACCTCAATCTGTTCTCGACCTCTACGGTCCCCAGGTCAACCAGCCCGGCAGCTACGCACGCAACTGCCTACTCGCCCGCCGCTTGGCAGAACGAGGCACCCGTTTTATTCAACTCATGCACGCCGGTTGGGACCAGCACAACACCCTCACCACTGAACTCTACGACCAATGTCAGACCACGGACCAACCTTCTGCGGGTCTCATCAAAGACCTTGAGCAACGGGGGATGTTAGAAGACACCCTCGTGATTTGGGGTGGAGAATTCGGGCGCACTCCCTTCATCCAAGGAGACCTCAACAAACGTGAAATCTGGGGGCGCGACCACCATCCCTACGCCTACTCCCTCTTCATGGCCGGTGGCGGGCTCAAGCCTGGGATCAGCCACGGCGAAAGTGATGACCTCGGCTTCAACGTCGTCAATGGCGGCGTCCACGTGCACGACTTCCACGCCACCCTGCTACACCTCCTCGGGATCGATCACGAGAAGATGACCTTCAAATTCCAAGGCCGCCACTACCGTCTAACAGATGTCCACGGTCACGTCGTAAAGCCGATCTTGGCTTAAGCAACGACGAACAAATTAGCGAAAAATCACACTACCTAAAGTGGGGTCTCTTGAGGGTAAATCGCCGCACTAACGCATCGGCGATTAATCCCGGCCAACAACAACCCCGCATCCACGGCTTGATGCCTCGCTTTTATACAGAGTTCCTCTTCGAGCTTTATGGTTACCTTCAAATACGGCTTCTTTCGAACTCCCAAAAGGCCAATTCGCAAAAATTGCTAATCCTTGCTACAATACGAGTGAAGAAGCAGTCCTATGAATATTTCGCTGACCCCTCACTATAAAAAATTAGTGAAAAGCTGTGTTGAATCAGGTCGCTACAATAACGTTAGTGAGGTTTTGCGCGAAGCTTTGCGAACGTGGGAGAAGCAACACCAGCAAGATGACGGGCTCAAAAACGAGGCCATGAAAGGCTACGAAGATGTAACTGCTGGTAAAGTGACTCGGGTGACCAGCGCAGAAGACTTTCTCGCATTAGCCAGAAAAGAATCGTGATTCTCGAGTTCACAGAACACGCCAATGCCGATTTACAGGATATTAGCGCCTACACGAGAGAAGCTTGGGGAATCGAACAGGAAGAGCGGTATCTCAAAGAACTCTACCAAAAATTTGCTGAGATCTTAGAGTTTCCTGCTCGCTGGCGATTTCGGGAAGACTATTCTCTAGCTGCCGCGACAAGAATAAGAAATATCTTTCACTAAACCTGTCTCTTGTTCCTAATCGACTCACACGTCACTCTCAAATTCATCCACTCAGCCTTTTTCTTTGAAAATGAAACAATTCAAATTTCTGCTCTATTAGCCGCGCTCACATTAACCACCCAGGCTCAAATTCAGCTAGCTTGGCAATATGATTTTGACACGAGTCGAGCAGACAACCCTACCCATACTTTCTCAATCGAACAAATTCGAACCTCAGAATCTAATTACTGTTTAGTCGAATACCGTAGTAGCGAATCAGAATCCCCAAGAGAACATAGACTGGTTCTCTTAAATCCCGTTGGAGAGGAAATCTGGGTAAGCGACAATATCCACACCACTTATTCAGGTGAGGATGATGATTTTGCATTCGTTGAAATTCTTCAAATTGGCGCTGGCACAACAACCGTCGGCGTCTTTTACCTCGAAGATTCTGCCACAAATGAATTTAGAGAAGCCATTTACCGCTTCGAACAAAACAAGGCTCCAAATCTACAAATCTTCGAACTCTCACAAGGTGAGTTCCCTGCAACATTCCGTAATTCCCCAGAGAGCTCTCTCTTAACTTTTCTCACGCCGACCTCCAAATTAGGCGAAGGAGGATTCTTCACTACTGTCGGACCATCCGATATTGATCCTCCACTCAGTGTCCGACGTTACGTGTTCGGCCCAGCCCCTACAGTATCTATCGTAACTACGGGAGGCGTTTCTTCAGGGAGCGCCATCCTCGTCTGGGAAAGCGAAACAGGAGCTTCTTACCAAATTCAAACATCCACAAATTTAACGACTTGGAGCAACATCGGCGGAGTAATCATAGGAAGTGGCAGCCAACAGACTTGGGCTTCTGAGACGCAGACTGCTAGCGCTTACTTTCGGGTCGTCCGGCTCTAGGCATTGAATTCCTGTCTTAACGAAAAGAGCTGTGCTCTTTCCGTTGACGGTGAGGCGTGGGTGATATACGCCGGAGGCGTGACGGTTATGCGACGGATGCCGAGGGAGAATTCGAATCTTGATGAAGCTTTTCATCAGGGGGAGATGGCTCGCTCAAATGGGATTCAGTCGCGCTCAAAACTTCAGCTTCACCGCCACAAGGAAGCTGAAAGCCGTGACGAAAAACAGAAAATGCCGCCGTGGCGGAATTGGTAGACGCTGTGGATTTAAAATCAGCGAGTTACGACTCCCTTAGTTTGTCGCAGCTTTGCAAAACGTTGCAGTTTCAGCGTTTTTCTGGCCAAAATTTTTTCATAGCTTTGCACCATGAAGCACTGTTTGCGGAAAACTAGAGGCCGAATGGTATAAAAGGATGGTATAAAAATCTCGCTACGATTTGTCGCAATTCTCCGCTCTGCAAACTTCAAAACAAGAGCCGTTTTCTCGCAGCCTCATGGCTACCCATCCCTTTGCTTCGCAAATGTGTCACCTTCCGCTTCAAGCCCCGCCGAACAATCGCCGCTCGCATCTTCACCTCTTTTGAAGGTTCTTCAAATTCGCGAGCGGCACCAACTGGCTTCGTCATTCCCAGGTAACGTCCAGCACTTGCTAAAACTCGTTCAACCTCATCCGCTGGAATCAGAATTCGTCCATAATCTTTGATGGCATTCACCTTCCCTGCCTGAATCTGTCGATAACCCCATGTTTGGCTCTTGCCAAACAGGGTTGCAAATTCCTTGGGAGTATAGGCGACGCGTTCCACTTGAAAATCATAGAACAAAAAGCCACAGATTGAACACTCGAAGATCGAGAAAGTAACTACCTCCCAAAAATTCGGTCTACAATACGAGCCCACAAACTTCTTTGTTTGATTTTTCTGGTTCTTGAATGAAGCGTTTTTCTTCCCGTCTCAGTCGTTTTATTTTCAGTTCGTTTTTGCTTATCCTTCCTATCAGATCTTCGCCCCTCGCGACTTTCCCTATCCGACCACTCTCTAGCCCATTCGATTTGATTGCAACGAATCCAGTAGTGCGAACGACAAGAAAAATTCCAATTACCTATCGAAGGATACAGACTAACGCTCTCGCCATCAAAAGTAAGTCTCCAGTCCGTCGATGAAAGCGGCGTTACAACCTCATTTCCGCATCCGCAACAACACAGGTGTATCACTGTAGCAAACTCGATCGAAACGTAAAGGACACCTGATTCCAGTTGTTCAGGAACAGTTTCTACGAAGCTGTGCGTAAGGCATTGATAGGGCATGGGCCGTGATCTTCGTTAACTAGAAAATTTCCATCAAGGGAGTAGGCCGTGAAGTGCTCACGTTCGGGATCGTGCAAGAAGCCCATCAGCTTCATCCACTTAATGACCGCGAAATTTGCATTCAAGCTATTAAGCACGGAAAGCTGGATATTGGTTGCGTAGAGATTTTCCTCTTCACCATCCTCAAACGGAATCCTTGCACCAGTGTGAACCTGCTCCCGCATTTCTGGAGTACTTGTGGTGACTCGAAGAGTTCCAAAAAGACTTCCGTCCCCGGCCAGATCAACGCCCATACCAACATCAATGAATGGAATACCAAACTCTTCCAGCTTTCTGACGATTAGCTTCTTTGCTTGTCCATTATCGATGCAAAGGAACACGAAAACCATGCTGCGAAGCTGTTCGACATTCTTCTCGTCGATCAGCTCAGGATGAGCGTGGATGCCCCAACGCATCTTTGAATAGAGAGCATGGTAGTAGGCAACCTTGCTCGGACGCTCCTTCAATTCCTCAAGAGACGCAGCTCCGGGCGAACGAAAAGCATTATGGTTCGAGTAGGCATCACCGTCGAAAAGGTGAATCTCTCCTACTGGAGTTTTGGCAACATGATCAAGAATGTAGGCTCCTGTTCCGCCTAAACCAATAATACCAACAGAGCGAATAGAGAGTTTTTCTGCCAAAGTCCCGAGACCAGCCCGGCTCGAATTCGTGTCAATGTAGCGAAAGACGGATTCATCCTCCTTGGCCTCATAAACCGGATCGGTGCGAGGGTCTTTGCTCGGATCAACTTCCAGAGCCGGAC
>CALFBF010000121.1 GCA_937949965.1 uncultured Roseibacillus sp. | reverse complement strand
GGGTTGAGGGCTCGTAGCTTACGAGAAAGACCTCGGATGTGATTGGGATCGCTGTTGTTGCGCGCGAGTTGCAGGCGCACCGCGAGGAGAGGTTCGGATTCCAACAATTCTTCGGGTAGGTCGAGCATCATCCTCAGGACCTCCTTGTGATCACCCATTTCGGCTGCTCCTTCGATGGCCGCAACCATCTCCTCACCAGAGCGTGGCTGTGGTTTTTCTTCAAAAGTAGCAGAACGAGAGCCTTCGGGGAGCTCGTTCCCCTCCGGCCCTTCCACTGTTTCCAGATAGACCAAATCAGGGCCATCTTTTTTGCGACGATGATGGTTGAGCACTAGGATGCTCATCAGTGCGAGCAGGAAGAGGGTCGGCTCCATGATCGTCGGAGTCCAGAGGAAGCCCGTAATGAGTGAAAAAGTGCGTCCTATTGGCCCCGGAAGGTAACCACAGACCCATATCACGATGATGAAAGCGGCAAAACCAAGCAGAATCGATCCCCCTACCCGGAGGCTAGTTCTCTGTTCTTGGTCAAGCTTGGGCATGTGCTGAATGAAGCATGATTTACGAGAAATGGGAACTCTGTTCGGATGTGGAGATAAAAGCGGTGTCGAGGGTGGGAAAAGCTGTTACCTATGAGGGTGATGTCGCGACCGGGGGTGAGTGTAGAAGCAGAAGCGCGGGCGCAAGGACAGCTGGGCGGGCGCTTGGGGCGGATGACTCTGCGCCGACAGGTGATGTCGCTCGCACTGTGGCCTTTTTTGGAACAGATTCTCGGGTTTCTGGTCGCCACCGTTGATTTGATCTTCACCGGTCGCTTGGCAGAAGGGGATCTCCGCATTGCAATGATGGATGCCATGGGCCTAGGTGGCTACACCGCTTGGTTATTAATGATTGTGCAGGGCGCCATCGGCACGGGAGTGATGGCGATGGTCTCGCGGGCGACGGGAGCTCGTGACGAGCCGTTGGCTCGGCGCAGCCTCGTGCAGGGTTTGTCCTTGGGGCTTGTTACGGGATTGTTCGTATCTGTTAGTCTCTTTTTCCTACTTCCGATTCTGATTGCAGGATTCGGATTGGAGGGCGAAGGCGCTCGACAGGGATACCGCTATCTTTCGGTCCTGGTCTGGAGCGCACCTTGCCAAGGAGTGATGTTTGCCGCGACCAATGCCTTACGTGGTTCGGGGGACACTCGCACCCCGTTCTTGGCGATGGTGGGGGTTAATTTGGTGAATGTTTTTCTCAGTTGGTTCTTTGTCTTTGGCCCAACGGGTTGGGGTGGCCAGGGGGTTGCCGGGCTGGCTTTGGGCTCGGTGTTAGGCTGGGCTGTGGGTGCATTGGTGGTGGTGGGGATTCTCTTTTTACGTCGCGAGCGAGCAGAGGAATTGGTTCTCACTCTGCGGGGCTGTTCTTGGAGGGTGGATCGCCAGATTATGCAACGCATTCTTCGGGTCGGTCTTCCACAGGCTCTGGAGATGGGTGGGATGTGGATGATCCAGGCTGTGATGGTCCGCTTCATCACGGGTTTGCCCCAAGAAGGAACCTTGGGAGCACATATGATTGCGATTCGGTTAGAGTCGATGAGTTTCCTCCCTGGATTTGCCATTGGGTCTGCGGGAGCCGCTTTGGTCGGGCAGTACCTGGGAGCAGGGAACCCTGCGATGGCGATGAAGGCCGCCCGCTTGTGTTGGTGGTATGCCTGCCTCTTCATGGGGTTGTTAGGAATTGTTTTTCTCCTGTTCCCGCGCGAACTCGTTTCTCTCATCGTGCCTCACGGTCCCGATTCTATCTATTTTCAGGATCTCGCTGGACCTCTTGTTTTCCTGTGCGGTCTCTCGCAACCTTTTTTGGCAACGACTCTGGTGATGAAGACTACGATGCGAGGAGCCGGCGCTACGCAGCTGGTGATGCGCTATTCCTTTGCGACTATGCTCTTTTATCGCGTGTTAGTGATTCCGGTCGCAGTGAGCTTTCTCGGACTCGGGCTGACCGGGATTTGGGTCGTGATGTTTGTTGATGTCGCCACTCAGGCCTTTTTGTTCGGCCGCCTCCACTTCCGAGGACAGTGGTTGCAGGCCAAGGTCTAGGGCGTGAGGACTAACATCAGAGCACGGTGGTCAGAGGCTTTGTTCCAGAGATCGTGATCAACGATATAAGATTTTTTTCCAACGAGATGGCTCCGTAGATTTGGGGAAAAGAGAACATAGTCCAAGCGAGCGTAGGTGTCTTGATAATCCCAAAAGTGAGTCCAGAGCTCACCCCGCGAATCCTTGAAGTAGAAATCTGCCATATGCTTTTTCGAATTCCGTCGACCGCGTGAAATGCTGAGCGTGCGAGAACCAATGGTATCGTTGAAGTCGCCATAGGCAAGGAGGCGGGTATTGGGCTCTTTTTCCAGAATTTCATCCATGTGGAGGCGCAAGAGACGGGCCTCATTTTGGCGGATCAGTTCCTGGTCTGCTTCTTTGATCTCGCGTTTGGACTTGAGGTGCACGCCCAAGAATCGGATCTGATTTCCTGCTACTATTTCAATCGTAGCATCGAGGATGCCGCGGCTAATGACCCATCTTTCTCCCGTCATTTCATAGCTCAGGTTTCGTTGCGAATCAGTTTGGATGATGGGGTAGCGGGAGAGAATCGCGAGGTGGCGCGTCTGGTCGCGCCCTCCAGTGTGTTCGGAGTGGGGGAGGTCAATGCCCTTGTTCTTGAGAAGCCGTTGTAGTTCGCGGAGATCGTCTTCGGTGCCAATTTCACAGAGTCCTAGGATATCAGGTTTTTCTTGCGCAATGAGTTCGATGACCGCGCTGACTTCCTCTGCGGGCTTGGGAAGATATTGCTTCCCCCGGCGCATCGTGAGGTAGTTTTTAAGATTATA
Source organism: uncultured Roseibacillus sp. (assembly GCA_937949965.1). Classification (GTDB taxonomy): domain Bacteria; phylum Verrucomicrobiota; class Verrucomicrobiia; order Verrucomicrobiales; family Akkermansiaceae; genus Roseibacillus. The sequence continues at coordinate 8,506 of CALFBF010000121.1, read as the reverse complement.
GGAAAGGAAGCGGACCTCATCTCCCGAAGGAGTCCGCGCCTTCTTCTCAGAGACGGTGGTGAGGGGTTCTTCGTAGTGGACGGTTTCTTCTTCTTGCGCCGGAAGAATCCAATCTGCGGTCTCACGGGACTGTTTTTTACAGCTTGTAAGGAGTGCGAGGGCCAAAAAAAACGCCCCGACCATCAGGGGGGCGTTTCTTAAAGAAATTGGAAAAACAAATGGCATAGCACGGGAACGGCTAGCTTGGTCGTGATTCACTTTCAGCGACCTTCTCAGCCTTCTCTTCCTTATCGACGTCATCAGCTGCGCGCTTGATTTCGTCTTCGAATTCTTCGCGTGCTTTCTTGAATTCTCCCATGGACTTACCCAGTCCACGTGCGAGTTCAGGAATCTTCTTGGCTCCGAAGAGTAGAAGAACGATCACGAAGATGATTACAAGTTCTTGTCCACCGATGCTTGGCATGTCGTAAGAGTAATTGCAGGTCCGCCTGCTTGCAATGCATTTAATAACGGTCTCCCGGAGGTGACTCTTTCATCATTTGTCGTTTCGTAGGCCAAGATCTTTGTCCTATGTCGTTTCAACCGAGCCCCGCAACAATCCTCTCAATCTGCTTTCGATGCAGGTCTTGGTGGAAGGCGATGAGGCGGAGCCAGTCCAGTGACTTCAATTCTCCAAACCAAGGATGGAAGTGAGTTACGGGTGAGGTGAACTCGTAAGAGGCCACTTTACCCGGGGTTTCTACCATGTTTGTTCGGAAGGCACGAATGCGGTCGAGGCCGAGCCCTCCGTTAGGCTTCACGTCTTGCGTTCGGACGGGGAGCTCGATTTCTTGCTGGGCCTCTAATTTCTTGATGATGAAGAGGGCGGCAGCGGTGACGATTTGGACATGCTCCAGAGTCATCTCTGCGGACCAGTTCCGGGAGGAATCTTCTAAACCCGGCAAGCGTTTAATAAGGACTGGCTTGGTGAAGCGGTCATGATCCATCCCCTCCACCAAGGAGAGAATCGCTTGTCCCGATTGTTCAAAAAGCGCTACTGCCCGCTCCTGATTCAGCTTCCACTGCAGGGCAGGAAAGACGAGGCGGCGAACAACCACCGCTTCCAAAGCGGGTAATCCTGCCCCGGGAGGGGCCAACTTGGGTTCACTCATTACGCAGTGACGCTACCATAGCAGATCGCGTAGTGAGGTGAAAAAACGTAGGAATCCTGCGAGCACTTACTCCGCAGGTTTGTCGACGACGGTGCTCTTGATGCGCAGCTCGCGGAGTTGTTTGAAGTCCACTCCGGCAGGGCTTGCGGTCATGAGGTCGCTCGCTTTGTTGTTTTTCGGAAAGGCAATCACTTCTCGAATCGAGCTTTCTCCCGCTACTAACATTGCGATACGATCGAGGCCAAGAGCTACTCCTCCATGCGGTGGCGCACCAAAGGTGAAGGCTTCCAGAATGTGAGCGAACATCGTCTCTTTTTCTTCTTCCGTGACTCCGAGAGCATCGAACATCGCGGACTGGAGATCTTGCTCGTGAATTCGAATCGACCCTCCTCCCAGTTCGTAACCATTCAGCACCACGTCGTAAGCTTGCGCGAGGAGCCCATCTCCGAGTTCTCCTTTTTTAAGCGCTTCTTCGTGTTCCGGGATCGGGCGGGTGAAGGGGTGATGAACGGCGTTCCACTTTCCTTCTTCTTCGTCGTAGCCCAAGAGGGGGAACTCGGTAACCCAGAGGAAGTCGAGGTCGGTGTTGTCCTTCAGAAGGTCGCGCATAGTAGCAACCTCGAGACGGATACGGCCGAGGACTTCGCAAGCGTCAGCCCACTTATCAGCCGCAAAGAGAATGAGATCGCCGGGTTCGATGTTGAGTTTCTCCCGAAGAGCTTCCACCTCGGCATCCGTCATCCGCTTCACGAAAGGCGAACGCCAAGTTGTGCGATCGGTATCACGTGCCTGAATGTAGGCCAGCCCTTTCGCGCCAGCCTCTTGGGCGAGCTTGGTGAGCTTATCAATCTGCCCTGTGGAGATGTCCGCGAAGCCTTTCGCATTGATTGCTTTTACCACTCCACCACTGGCGACGGTGCCCGAGAAGACGCGGAATTCGCAGTCCTTGAGTTCATCTGTTAGGTCTTCGATTTCCATGCCCACGCGGCGGTCGGGCTTGTCTGATCCGTAGGTGTTCATCGCTTCCTGATAGGTGAGGCGTTCGAAGGAGGCTGGGATATCGGCGTCGAGGGATTCTTTGAAGATCCGCGCAAGTAGCCCTTCAATGAGACCGATGATGTCTTCCTGATTCACAAAGGAAGACTCGATATCAATCTGCGTGAACTCGGGCTGACGATCCGCACGTAGATCCTCATCGCGGAAGCAGCGGGCAATTTGGAAATACTTCTCAATACCACCCACCATCAAGAGCTGCTTGTATTGCTGTGGTGCTTGCGGGAGAGCATAGAAGGACTTGGGGTGAACGCGGGAAGGAACGAGAAAATCGCGTGCTCCTTCGGGAGTCGATTTCGAGAGAATGGGGGTCTCCACTTCGAGGTAACCGAGTTCGTCGAGGTAGTCACGGGTGGCCTTCGTGACGCGGTGACGCAACTGCATGTTACGGGTCATGCGACTGCGACGCAGGTCGAGGTAGCGATACTTCATCCGCAAGTCTTCGTTAGAAAGTTCCTTATCTAACTGGAAGGGAAGCACGGCGGCCTTGTTCACCACTTTTAATTCTGCAGTAACGATCTCGACCTCACCGGTAGCGAGATTTTCGTTTACGGTGTCGACTTCATCCGTCTTGAGACGGGCGTCTACTTTCCCGGTCACTTGGATGACGTCTTCGATGCGAAGCTTGTGAGAAAGTTCGGCCGCTTCGGGAGAGACTTCGGAGCGGAAGACACACTGGGTGATGCCCTCGCGGTCACGCAGGTCGATGAAGATAACCCCGCCCTGATCGCGTACGGTATTGACCCAGCCAATCAGAGTCACAGTTTGGCCAATATGTTCGGGACGGATTTCGTTACAGTGGTGAGTTCTCATAGGAAAGTTTCTGAACCAGGAGGAGTGGGAGGAATAGGATGATTAAGTGGGAAAAGAAATGCGCGGCCAAGTCAGCTTAGGCCAGCAGGGGGCCTTGCGGGTTGCTGAGTTTCGTTTTTAAGAAAGAAACCAAGTCGGTATTAGGGTGGATGGGCTCTTGGGCGCGAGCGCTCAAGTTACGGAGGGTGAGTTCTGGGAAATTGGGACCGATGACGAGCGCGTAAGGGGCCAGCGTAGTAGCCGCCGTTTTGAGCTGTTTGTCGAACTTGGTCTTGGTGAGCGCATAGTCGATACGGAGCCCTCCTTCGCGCAGTTCTTGAATCAAAGCCAAGGCCTCCGGACGTTTTTCTTCCTCGTCGATGACGACATAGAAGTCGCAGCTGGCATTGCGCTGACGCCAGGATTCGAACTTGCGAATCGCGCCCGCGCATTCCTCGATGAAGAGGCCGATGACGACATCGCCCATCGCGAAGCCCATCGCGGGCAGATCGGTTTTGCCATTGGTGAGCGTAGAGACGAGGGTGTCGTAACGACCGCCTCCTGCTACTGCTCGCAGGGATTGTTTTTTGTCGAAAATCTCGAAAACGACGCCGGTGTAGTAGGCGAGTCCACGCACGATGGAGAGATCTACTTCGAGGTATTTGGAGAGATTACGCGCCTTGAGATTGGCTTGGATTTCTCGCAAGGCATCCGACTCGTTACTTGGGTCGGAGATGAAGTCGGTGAGTTGTTCCCGCTTGAGACCGAGGGGTTCAAGCTTACCTTCGGTGACTTCGGGAGCATCTCGTTCGATTTTGTCGACGATTTGGAGAAGGAGTGCGAGTTGCTCTTCGTCGAGCTCGTGTTGTTCCGCAAATTTCGCCCACGCATTGCGGTCGGAGAGACGCACTTTGAAGTCCTCTGACGTGAAACCGAGTTCGCGCATGGTATCGATGGCGAGGGCGATGAGCTCGGCATCGGTTGCGGGGGAAGGGTCGCCGAGGATGTCGGTGTTGAACTGATAGAACTCCCGAGTGCGGCCCTTTTGCGGTTTTTCGTAGCGGAAGCACTGCCCGATCTCGAACCACTTGAGCGGCTTGGGATAGTCCCGCTGTTTGGCGGCGGCGAGACGGGCGAGGGATGCGGTCACTTCGGGGCGCAAGGTGACGTCGCGGTCCCCTTGGTCACGGAAGCGGAAGAGCTGGGAAGAGAGTTCTCCTCCCGATTTTTTGAGGTAAAGTTCGGTCGCTTCTAGCAGCGGCGTTTCGTATTCCACGAACCCATAGCGAGTCGCGACTCGACGCCAAGTCTCGAAGAGATAGTTGCGCATTTGGCAAGCCCGAGGGTCGAAATCGCGAAAACCGGGAAGAGTCTGGAAGCTGGCTGCCATAGAGTTCTAAGAAGGAAAGGGGCAGGGACGTAGGGGAAAGCAAGGTTCTTGTCGAGCTTAGAGCAGATTTCTCCTAATCGAGTGAGCCGACCCGAAAGGCGTGTTTGAGCTGCAGACCGCATTTCTTTTGGTCCTCTTCATGGGTAAAAAAATTCCCGTGATTTGGGGTTTTGCGAACGGCGCGCCCGTGCCATCTTCCGGCTATGAACACAGAGGAGATGCAAGCGCTACCTGATTCCACCGGGCATTACGGGGACTTTGGGGGCATGTTCGTTCCTGAGACTTTGATGGCCCCCCTGCAGGAACTCTCGGAGATGTATGAGAGCGTCAAAAGCGATCCCACTTTCCAAGAAGAACTCGACGGACTCTTAAAGGATTTCTGCGGGCGCGAGACTCCTCTCTACTATGCCGAACGACTGACGGAGAAGTTAGGAGGGGCGAAGATTTATTTGAAGCGGGAAGACCTCCTGCACACCGGTGCGCACAAGATTAATAACGCTCTCGGGCAAGTGCTGATCGCCAAGCGCCTCGGCAAAACCCGCATCATTGCCGAGACCGGAGCGGGTCAGCACGGGGTGGCAACTGCAACGGTCTGTGCCCGTTTCGGGATGGAGTGCGTGGTCTACATGGGTGCGGTGGATATGGAGCGCCAGGCTCTCAATGTCGCTCGCATGGAGCTCATGGGTGCGGAAGTGCGCGGCGTAGAGGCCGGACAACGAACTCTCAAAGAAGCCGTTAATGAGGCGATGCGTGACTGGGTCGCTACCGTGGAGAATACCCATTACATCATTGGTTCCGCTCTTGGCTCTCATCCTTTCCCTATGATGGTGCGCGATTTTCACCGTGTTATCGGACGTGAGGCTCGGCAGCAAATTTTGGAAAAAGAAGGCCGGCTGCCTGATCTGTTAGTGGCCTGTGTCGGTGGTGGTTCCAACGCTATCGGCTTGTTCCATCCCTTCCTCGATGCTGAAGATGTCCGCATGGTGGGGGTCGAAGCGGGTGGTGATGGCATTATTCCGGAGCGTCACGCTGCTCGTTTCCAAGGAGGGAAATTGGGTGTCCTGCAAGGGACCAAAACGTGGTTGTTAGCAAACGACGATGGCCAGATTGAACTTACTCACTCCGTCAGCGCAGGGCTCGACTACGCGGCCATCGGCCCCGAGCACGCGTTCTTACAAAATGAGGGTCGGGTGGAATATACCTATGCCACCGACGAGGAAGCGCTCGCGGCCTTCAAGGAACTGGCCCAGACCGAGGGAATCCTCCCCGCCTTGGAGACCAGTCACGCTATTGCCTACGGGATCAAGGTCGCAGGCAGTCTCCCCAAGAGCGACGTCATGATCATCAATTGCTCGGGTCGCGGAGACAAGGACGTTGAGACCGCCGCGAAGTATCTGCTGGGTAAGTAAGGTGAGATTCGCTAGCTCTCATCTACTAGAACTAGCGTAGTTTCACTAAAGCGCAGTCGTTACTGCGCGACGATGTTCACCAATTTACCCGGGACGACGATGACCTTGCGGATCGTTTTTCCTTCGGTGTGCTGCTGCACGTTGGGGTCGTTCTTGGCCGTTTCTTCGAGCGCGGATTTATCAATGTCAGCGGGAACCTGCAGCTTAGCGCGCAGCTTTCCGTTCACCTGCACAATGATCGTTACTTCCGATTCCACCAAGAGGGATTCGTCGTAACTAGGCCAGGTTTGCTCGCTGAGGAGTTCGCTTTGGCCCAATTTCGAATTCAGTTCTTCCGTGAGGTGAGGGGCGAAGGGATTGAGAATCCGCAAGAAATCGAGGAAGAGTGTTTCCGGGATTTGCTGGGCCTTGGTGTAGGCGTTCACGCATTCCATCATCGCTGAGATTGCGGTGTTGAAGCGTAGGTTCTCGATATCTTCGCCCACCTTCTTGATGGTGGCGTGGGTGATTTTGGCGAGTGAATCGGGATCGCTAGAATCTTCCTTTTGAACCTTGTCCTGCAAGCGCCAGACTTTCCCCAAGAAGCGAGAAACTCCTTCCACCCCCTTCATCGACCAAGGTTTCACCTGTTCGAGAGGTCCCATGAACATTTCGTAGAGACGTAGTGAGTCCGCGCCGTAGCGCTCAACGACATCGTCAGGATTGACTACGTTGCCGAGGGATTTGGACATCTTCTGTCCGTCTTCGCCCATAATCAGCCCTTGGTTCACCAACTTCTGGAAAGGTTCCTTGGTGTTAAGGTGGCCGAGGTCGTTGAGAACCTTGTGCCAGAAGCGAGCGTAGAGCAGGTGCAAGACCGCGTGCTCGGTTCCTCCAATATAGAGATCGACGTGCGCATCCTCACCACTCCAGTAGGCTTCCGCTTCTTTGGAGAGGAAGGACTCTTCATTACTAGGGTCGCAGTAGCGTAGGTAATACCAACAAGAACCGGCCCACTGAGGCATGGTATTGGTTTCGCGCTCGAACTCATCGGAGTAGTTGATCCAGTCGGTAGCCTTCAGCAGGGGACCACGCGGATCGCCTGTCGGTTTGAAGTCCTCCATCTCGGGCTGGATGAGAGGGAGTTCGCTTTCCGGGAGAGGAGCGTGTTCGCCGGTTTCTTTGTTCCAAAGGAGAGGGAAGGGTTCTCCCCAGTAGCGCTGACGAGAGAAGAGCCAGTCACGCAGTTTGTATTGAATCTTGCGTGTGCCTTTCTTGTTCTCTTCGAGCCAGTCGATCATTTTGGCTTTCGCAGGTGCGGTCGCCAAGCCATCGAGGAAAGAGGAGTTCACCGCGAGCCCCGCTTCGAGGAAGGCACTGGATTCGTCAGCGTCTTCAGTTGTCTTCTTAGGAGCAACGACATGCTTGATGGGAAGCGCGAATTTTTGCGCGAATTCAAAGTCGCGTTCGTCGTGGGCAGGCACCGCCATGATGGCACCGGTGCCGTAGCCCATCATCACGTAATCTGCGATCCAGATCGGGATGGCCTCGCCATTGACGGGATTGATGGCCTGACCACCGGTGAAGACGCCCGTCTTATCCTTATTCAGATCACCGCGTTCGAGGTCAGATTTGTTAGCGCAGGTTTCGCAATAGTCTTTGACTGCTTTGGCTTGTTCTGCGGTCGTGATTGTTTGCACGAGAGGATGCTCGGGAGCGAGCACCATGTAGGTCGCGCCGAACAAAGTATCGGGACGAGTAGTGAAGACGGTAACCGTGGAGTCTCCGACCTGAAAGTCGACTTCGGCTCCTTCGCTGCGGCCAATCCAGTTTCGCTGCAGTGCTTTGATCGAGTCCGGCCAGTCCAGTGGTTCTAACTCGTCGATGAGACGTTGGGCGTATTTGGTAATGCGCAACATCCACTGCCGCAGTGGACGGCGTTCTACCGTTTCTCCTTTCGCCTTCCATTCCTCGACTTCCTCATTAGCCAAGACGGTGCCCATGCTGGGAGACCAGTTCACGGGAGCTTCGTGGATGAAGGCGAGACGCACTTCGTCGATTTGAGCGGGCGTCCATCCTTTCTCCTCCAGCTCCGCCACCGGGCGAGCTTGCTGAGTTTCTTCGCAGAAGTAGGACTTATAAAGTTGTAGGAAGATCCACTGCGTCCAGCGCACATAGCCCGGATCGGTGGTGTTGACTTCTCGATCCCAATCGTAGGCAAAGCCTAAGGCCTGCAGTTGGCGGCGGAAGTTGTCGATATTGGCCTCTGTGGTTACGCGAGGGTGTTGGCCTGTTTTGATGGCGTATTGCTCGGCAGGCAGTCCAAAGGCATCCCAGCCCATCGGGTGAAGGACATTGAAGCCGTTCATGCGCTTGTAGCGACCGATAATGTCGGTAGCGGTGTAGCCCTCGGGATGACCAACGTGGAGTCCTGCTCCGCTGGGATACGGGAACATATCGAGGACGAAATATTTTGGCTTCGAGGGATCGAATCCTTCTTCCCCAGGGCCTGCCGTGCGATAGGTCTTTTCATCGGCCCAACGCTGCTGCCAGCGGGGCTCGAATTCGTCGAAGGGAAAAGGCTTTGAACGTTGGTCGGACATGTCGGAGGGGAAGAAACCAGAGACCAGAGACTTGAGTCGAGAATTTATCCCGAAAAAGCAGCGAAACCGTGTCTGGATGTTCTGAGAAGTTACCAAGTCAGTAATGTTTTGAAGAGACAAGGGAACGAA
>CALFBF010000120.1 GCA_937949965.1 uncultured Roseibacillus sp. | reverse complement strand
ACCGACAACGCCGCGAGCCTTGCCCACTCCCTTTTTCTCGCATCGCCTGCGCAAAGCCACTCAATGAGCTGACGTGCTTCTGCCAAAGAGAAGGGGAGGCGTTTCAAGGTTTCTCCCTTGGTGTCGATGGTCACGGCGTCGCATGGGTTTTTTTCGAGCGAGGTTTCAATGACCGCTTTTTTCATAATGCGGGAGAGCCAACGAAAATTCTCCTTTGCGGTCTTTACCGAGAGCCGTTCTCTTAAGTGAGAGTAGTAGGCGTTTGCTCGCTCAGCAGTCATCCACTTCAAATCGCCATCCTCGAAGCCTTGAGTTTCAAGCCAACTAACGAATTTACGTTGTGCTTGCTGGTAATTACGGAAGGAGAGAGGCGCAACGGTCCTCTCTTTGGCGTCCATGAAGTCATTCACGAAGTCAAGGAGGAGAGGTAAGGGCTCAGACCCTTGAACCGAAATGCCAGCTTGCGAGAGCATGGAGAGGAACAGCCCTTCGGCGTGCTTGCGAGTAATAGTTTGACCTGCCAGCGAGCGCATTGCCTTTGAGGACGACTCCAGAGCATCCGCAAAATCCTTCGCCGCCACTTTGTCGCTAGTCCCCGTCGAAACCCGCTTGCGGCTCATGGCCTGCCTCTTTTCGTCCCAGACGCTCAAGTCCGCAAACCAGTTCCGAGAGCCCTTTTGTTGGTAAATCCTGCTCACTATGTCAGAAACTATGCCAAGAAAGAAAAAATCCAACCAAAATCCATCCCAAGTCTAGCCTTTCATCTAGGCAAAGAAAAACCCGCTAATCTTTTGGGCGTAAGCGGGTTTTGAAATTGGCTCCGGCGGTAGGATTCGAACCTACGACCTAGTGGTTAACAGCCACCCGCTCTACCGCTGAGCTACGCCGGAATTTCTGTAAGCAAGAGAGACTTCCTCTCGCGGGCGGCGACTCTCCATAGGTCGAGCCTCTTTCGCAAGAAAAAACTGCCCTGAAGTAACACTTTTTGAAATCGAGTTCCTTCTTTTTTGACTTGAACAAGAAGTCGCAAAGTCGCCTTTTTCAAAGCAGCATGATTAATCTTAAGAAAGACGCGAAATATGCCCTTGTGATCCCAACTAGTATGGGGACTCGTCTCACTCCCGTGAATGGACAACCGTTCCACTGCAGTGATACCTTCAAGATGCACGCTACGAGTGCCGAATCTAACGTCGGGGCAGTTTCTTCTTACCTCGGTTTGCCTGTAAAGGTGCTCACCGCCTTTGTGAAGGGCAGTCCTGTTTCACGTTTTATTAAAGACGATTTGGCGAGCCGTCACATGACTTTCGAGGGACCCGAGTTCGATGCGGGTGGAGCTTGGGGTCTGCGCCATCAGATCAATCTTGCCGATAGTGGTGCGGGCTCCCGTGGACCGCGAGTTGCGAACGACCGCGCAGGAGAAGTTGGCCGTCAGCTCGCTGCCGATCATTTTGATTTGGAGCGGATCTTTGGAGAAGAAGGGGCTCAGTTCATTCATCTCTCAGGGTTGATTGCAGCGCTCTCTCCAGAGACCAGTCAGTTCTGCCTCGAAGTGGCACGCAAAGCAAAGGCGCACGGCACTTGTATCGGATTCGACCTCAACCACCGCGCTAGCTTATGGGATGGTCGCGAAGAAGAGCTCCGCCAGGTTTTCCACGAGATTGCTAGTCTATCAGATGTCCTCGTTGGTAATGAGGAGGACTTTCAGCTTTGCCTTGGTATCGAAGGCCCGCCTCCGGGTGGCGAAGGCATCAGCGGCAAGATTGATGGCTTCAAGGAGATGATCGGACGAGTGAAAGAAGCTTATCCGAACACCAGCGTTTTTGCGACCACACTGCGAGAAGTGGTGAGCGTGAACCTCCACCAATGGGGTGCGATTGTTTCAGCGGGGGATGAGTGGCATGTCATGGAGCCACGTGAAATTGGAGTCGTCGATCGGATCGGTGGTGGTGATGGCTTTGTAGGCGGCTTGCTCTACGGCATCCTCCGCGAATGGCCGATGGAGAAGGCCGCTCAGTTCGGTTGGGCCAGTGGTGCGCTAGCAGCTACTCTACTGACGGATTACGGCCAGCCTGCCGACGAAGAGCAGGTCTGGAGTATCTGGGAGGGGAATGCTCGTGTGCGACGATAGTTTTCGTCACCACTATGCTAGCATCTCTTTGATCACGTGACCGTGGACGTTGGTGAGCCGACGTTCGAGGCCATTATGGTAGTAGCTCAGGCGTTCGTGATCGAGGCCCATGAGATGGAGGATGGTCGCATTGAAGTCGTAGATTTCCTTGGGCTCGACTGCTGCTTTGAATCCGAATTCATCACTCTCTCCGTAGCTAAATCCCTTTTTGACGCCTGCTCCAGCCATGAAGCAAGTGAAGGAGTCTGGGTTGTGATCTCGGCCGGTGCCGTTGCCTTGTAAGAAAGGCATGCGACCGAACTCAGTGCACCAAACTACGAGAGTGTCCTCTAACATGCCTCGACGTTTGAGGTCTCCAATGAGGGCTCCTGTAGGCTGGTCCATGATCTCGGCCTGCATGGCGTGGGTCTCCTTAATCTTAGAGTGAGAGTCCCAGTTGGTGATTCCATTTCCACCTGAAGGATCGGAGCCGTTGAAGAGTTGCACCACCCGCACTCCTTTCTCTAACAGGCGTCGTGCTAGAATGCAGTTCTTGGCGTATTCGCGCTTGAGCACGGTGCCACTATCAGTTCCGTATTCTGCGTGAATGGAGGCCGGTTCGTTGTCGAGAGCCATCATCTCTGGGACGGAGGTTTGCATCTGTCCTGCGAGCTCATAGCTGGCGATACGTGCTGCGAGATCGGAGTCGCCGGGATAGAGTTCGAGGTGTTTGCTGTTGAGTTTCTTCAAGAGCTCATTAGTTGCCTTGTCATCGGCATGAGTCATCGAGAAGGGACGCGCTAGGTTGGCGGGAGGGTTCTTGGCATTGAAGTCTGTTCCTTGGAAAGCAGCGGGTAGGAAGCCGTTGCCGAAGTTGTTCTTTCCTGAACGGGCCATGCCTCGTGGGTCATTGATTGCAACGAAGGCCGGGAGATCAGAATTCGAGGAACCCAAGGCGTAAGTGACCCAAGAACCGAAGGAGGGGAAACCCTCCATCGTGAAGCCAGTATTAAAGAAATTCTCTCCCTGCGGATGAGCGCTCGTCTGCGTGGTGAGAGAGTGGATGAAGCAGTAATCGTCCACATGCTTGCCGAGATGAGGGAGGAGATCTGAAGTCATTTTCCCACTTTGTCCACGAGGGCGGAAGTCCCAGAATGGTTTCGCAATATTCCCAGTTGGCCCTTCGAAGGTGACGGCGGGAATCCCCGGAGGCTTTTGGCCGTGATACTTTGTGAGAGCTGGCTTGTAGTCCCAAGTGTCTACGTGGCTCACTGCTCCCGGACAATAGATGATGAGGACGCGCTTGGCCTTGGGCTCAAAGTGAGGAGGCCGTGGCGCGTATGGACGATCGGCATCGAGTTCGGGTCGGACAGGATCCTTACCGGTGAAGTTGAGCGGGTCGTCACTCGCAAGAAGTTGCGCGAGCCCGAGTCCCCCGAGAGAGAACCCAGCGTTCCGCATGAAATTTCGGCGACTCAGGAGTTGGTGGCCGTGAGAGGAGATGTTTTCGGCTTCATTCATAATAACTAAGGGAGGAAGGCAAATTCGTTTGAATTAATGAGGCTGCGGCAGATGAGCAGGAGTTCCATCTCTGCAGTGGCTTTCAGCTCGTCCGCGTCCGGTTCACGAGCGAGCAGGAGCCGGAAGACAGTGCGGACTTGGGCCTCTTTGTCGTCACCGGCTTCAGCGATTGCGCGTTCGGCTAGGTGTTTGGATTGATCTACAATGAATGGGCTATTCATCAAGTTAAGTGCTTGCAGAGGAGTGGTCGAGACTGGCCGTTTTGCCCGCACTTGTCCACAGTCTGGGAAGTCGAAGGCGGTGAATATTTGGTCGTCTACACGGCGCATTCTTTCTTGGTAAAGCATTCTTCTCCAAGTATTCGTGCCATGGTTATCGATGACCTCCCATTGGGCATAGGTTTTCTTCACGTTATGGATACGGAAGCTACGACCGCCTAATGTGGAATCAAGTTTGCCGGAGGCTTGCAAAATACTATCGCGAATGACTTCGGCCTCGACTCGGCGAGGAGGGAAGCGCCAGAGGTAGGTCGCGAGACCATCTTTGGATAAGCTGTCTTCATTGGGCAGACTGCTGCGGCGAAAGGCTTCGCTTTTCACTAACATACGGATCAGTTCCTTCACCGACCAGGCTTTGGCTCCGTTGCTTGGTTCGGTGAATTCTGCTGCCAACCAGTCCAACAGCTCAGGATGAGAAGGAGCTGCTCCCGCTAGTCCAAAGTCACTCCCAGTAGCCACGATGCCGGAGCCAAAAATATGGTGCCAGATGCGGTTGACCATAACCCGTGAGGTAAGTGGGTGCTCTTTCCGAACAAGCCATTGTGCATAACGGAGACGGCGTTCAGGCCCCGGGGTGTTATTATCCATTCCGAGGTCACCATCCATGATCTCAAATCCAGCAGGCGGAACGATATCTCGTGGGGTTTCAGGGCTTCCACGGAGTAAGACCTTGGTCACTACTGGTTCGATAAAACGTCCAATGAAGCTCGGTTGAGGTCCTTCTTCTTGGAGGCGATTAATGAGTTGATGCAACTCTTCAGAGGTTTCTCGAGCTTGTTCGTTGGTGGAGATGAGTTGCTGAACTTGCTTGGAATTTCCAATTTCCTGCCAGTCACCACTCTCACTCTCGATGTAAAGACGGAAGGGTGGGAAGTTGCCAGGCTTGAAGCTGCTTAGATAGTCGGTTTCGTAAAAGTATTCGCGATTATTACTGAAGCGGAATTTGTTGACCGAGACTTTGTTGGGGAAGTTGACCTCTACCCAAGGTGTTTTCTTGCTGCCACGTGGGAGCCGGACTCGCCAGCTGTTTGTGCCAAAGAGGCCGTCGTTGGCGCGTGTGGGTGGGGTGCTGGGTGAAAGTGTCTCGGTATCTGCCACTAATACAGTGCCTTCGGAAGCCAATGCGAGATTGTGATCCTTATCGTCAGGGCCAAAGAACTCAAGCTCGTCAATAACAAGGAATCTGGTATCGAATTCTAAGCGGACCTTACTCGTTTCCGTGGCAGGGAAGTGGAAGTCGGTGAAGCCATTCCAGTTTTCCTGCCAAGTGCTAATGTTTTCGTTAAGCCATCCACGGAGAGGCTCTATGCTTTCCTGAATCTGTTGCGCTGCCAGGACTCGTTCATGGTCGGGGTGGAATTCTGGGAAACGGGCCCCGAATTCGACATCCTGTAGTACTGCCGAGAGAGAGTAGTAATCTTGGATGGAGATAGGGTCGAATTTGTGGTTATGACAACGCGCGCAACTAACGGTGACTCCGAGAACAGATGCCCCCAGCGTGTTTAGCATTTCATCCATGCGATCCGCACGAGCTTGGCGGATGGCGGTTTCCTCTTTACCTACCGTGGCAGCCGGAACATGTGGTCCTGCTACGAGGAATCCCGTAGCTTCGCCTACGCCGAGTTGGTCGCCTGCGAGTTGTTCGGTGATGAATTGATCGTAGGGCTTATCAGTATTGAATGAGTCCACTACGTAGTCGCGGTAAACGTGTGCATTTTTGCGATAAAGATTCGCCTCCGACCCATTGGTCTCTGCCCAGCGGATGACGTCTAACCAATGCTGACCCCAACGTTCGCCAAAATGGGGAGAAGCGAGCTGTCTTTCTACTGCTGCATCGTAAGCTGTTTTCGGGTCCGCGAGGTAAGCTTCTTCAAAAGTGGTAACCTCTTCGGAGGTGGGAGGGAGTCCGGTGAGTGTCACGGCAAGACGGCGAAGGAGTACGGCGGGTTCGGCAGTCTCGTTCGGAATGATTCCTTTTTCACCGAGAGTTTTCTCAAGGAAGGCATCAATGGCTCCTTTTCCTGATTCGGGGACCTCAGGCCTTTGCACGGCTTGGTAGGACCAATGGTCAGAACCATCATCGAGGACGGCATCCATCTGTCCTGGCCACTGCGCACCTTCTGCAATCCATTGGCGAAGGAGTTCAATTTGCTCGCTGCTCAAGGGGTCTCCTTTAGGCGGCATGCGATAGGCTGGATCCGCAGGTTCTTGAATGACCTCCATTAGAAAGCTCTTTTCAGGATGGCCGGGCACAATGCCTTTGAGGCCAGAGTCACCGCCCTTCAGCATGAGCGGGCGTTGATCGACTCGGAAGTTGGAACGCACTTTGTCTTCTCCATGACAGTCGCTGCAGTTCTCTTCCAGTATAGGCTGGATCTGACTTTCAAAGTCGATGGGTTGAGCACTGAGGCCTAAACTGCCTGCCAATAAAGCTGTTAAGGAAGATTTAGAGAGCTTTGCCATGGTGGTAATGTGATACGAGATAAGGGAAGAAAGAACGGGGTTGGTTCGATGGCCAGAGTCCTACCGAAGTGAAGATGATTTTCAATTTCCAATCGTTAGCGAGAGGACGCCAAAAATCGTCTGATCATCAAAATACTACCTAATCTGGAAAAACTAACGCAAAAATTGCTGTTTTCACGATTTCTTGTCTATTTTTGAAATAGCGCGGTATCCAAGGACCTTCTGGTAATTTCATGGCCAGAATACACTCCCCAGCTTCCTTAACTCTTTGTTGGTTTGAGAAAATTTGAAATCACTTTTTCTCAAAAACAGGTTGTCGAGGGTATCCCTTAATCGGAAATTTCTCGGAGAGCATCGGGTATCTGACCTTCGATTTGGAAAAAAGTCTGCGGATTAGACGCGGGGATTGTCATTTCCTGCGGTCCGCTTGTTTCGAACTGAAGAAAGTCGGGGTTGAACACAGGGAGAGAGGAGGCGAGGTCTGATCCTGAGCGCACGCGGTACTCTCGATTTGTGGAACTGTTGAACTTTAGAATCACCTCCCCAGTGTCGGAGAGTCGCTCTAATCGAAGGGTAAACCTTTGGTTGCGATCTGCGATGGCCGAGATCCCAGAGAGATTGTATTCGGTGGCATTGTCCAGCCCATCGTCATCAAGGTCTTCTGACCCGTCCGCGATATTGGGATCGAGTCCAATTACGATTTCTTCTACCGCATCTGGGATGCCGTCACTATCGTTATCAATGACTGCTTGGAATTCGTAGGCACCTACATCGAGCCGACTATTTACTACGCGAGGGAAGTCGCCTCCGCGTTGCTCGAAGAGAAACGTTTGCCCAATAGCTGCCAGCCATTGGGCCCCTGTTGGTCCCGCGTCGACCGCACTGCGAGTTTGCGAGGGATCGTTTAAGAGTCGGTGGGTACGAGTTGAACCGCCGTGGAATTCTAAATCGCTGATGAAGTCCAAAGGCGCAGTGATCCCGTAGACGCTGGAGGACTGTGGTACGGCAATGAGTCCGAATCCAGGACCGGTGCCGAAGAAGTTGAACCCGAGATCAATGAAGGTGGTGGGGGCACTAGGAATGCGCTCCAAATCAGCCGAGCGGTTTCCAGCCAAGATGGTGTTGAAAAATGAAATCGTGCCAGAGCTAACGGTAGAGATACCTCCTCCTTGACCAGTTCCGGGAGGGGCCTCGTTGTCCACGATGGTGCAGTGCTCGAAGCGGGTATTTTGGTTGCCGACGTTCGCGAAGGCACCTCCCACACTGTAGCCAATGATGCCAGTTGCCGCTCCGACCGTGTTTCCTGAGATTGTGGTCTGGATCGCGGTGAAAGTGTCATCGGTGTAGATGCCGCCTCCGCCTGAAGAAGCCGCGATTGTTTCGTTATCAGAGACTTCGCAGCTTTCCATCACAGTAGGGGAGCGAAGCCCAATGCCACCTCCTTCGGAGACAAAGCCTTCGGTTGTGTTTTGATAAAAACGGCTATTACGAATCAATGCGGTGCCATTTTCTGAGTAGAGTCCGCCTCCTTGGGAGAAATTTCCAATGGTGCCGTTATTGGTGAATTCGCAGGCATCGATCAGTAAGGCGAGTCCATTATGAGAGAGCCCTCCTCCATCGGCATTTTGCCGTGTGTTGCGCATCACATCAGGGTCTGCGGAAACAGCTCGTCCGCCACGAATCGTGCAGCGAATCAGCTCAAGACTACCGATCACGCTGATGTTTGCGCCGCCAAGAAGTGCGGTGCCGTTCTGGATCGTAAGGTCTTGGATTCGGTGCGAATTCGTGCGGTTTGACCCTACGAGAGAAAAGACCCTGCTTTCACCGGCCTCAATGAGGAAGTCACCATCTCCTCCTCCGTCGATGGCTAACAGATCTTTTCCCGGTCCTCGGATTTCCACGGGCTCGGTGATTTCTAAGGTCGATTCTACGAAAATGATCCGTGATACTCCATCTTCAAAGTCTAGGCCGCCGTTTTGCCTGTTAGCGAAGATGATGGTGTCTAGTGCGGAAGTGGCATTCGCGCTCGCAATCGCTTCTCGTAAAGAACCGGGCCCGCTGTCGGCAAGATTCGTCACGAGGAACTCCTCACTGGAAAGGATTTGTGAGGAAAAAAGAAGTGTCCAAAGGATAGGGGACCAAAACCAATGCGCGTTCCTCATCATATTATGAGATTAAAACTTACTCTTGTTCAGAGAAAGAGCGAAGACAATTGAGATAAAAGTCGCTCTCGCTGAATTAGCTTTGAGATCTGCTAACAGTATTCCAAAGAATGTTTAGTGCACCGTTCTCAGGATACAGAAGGCTCTGATCACGAGGAACTCACTTTTTCTCTCCTTTTAAAAAACAACACGCACAAGGATGGACTTTTGCCGCGAATCGGGGCAGACAACTCCCGTAAACCGAATTATGAGCGCTCTTGAAAACCTTCGTAATGTGGCAATTATCGCCCACGTTGACCATGGCAAAACCACTCTCGTGGATGAACTCCTCAAGGCTGGAGGTGCGGTGGAAGCTCACCAGCAACTCGCTGAACGGGCCATGGACTCGATGGATCTAGAGCGTGAAAAAGGGATTACCATTAAGGCCAAGAATACTTCGGTTCACTGGCGAGACTACACCGTCAACATCGTGGATACTCCTGGTCACGCCGACTTCGGTGGTGAGGTGGAGCGCGTGATGCGGATGGTAGATGGCGTTCTCGTGGTGGTAGATGCCTACGAAGGTCCTCAGGCTCAGACCCGTTTCGTCTTGCGCAAGGCCCTCGAAGCGGGGCTTCTCCCCATCGTCGTGATCAACAAGATTGACCGCGAAGCCGCTGACCCTGCGGGCGTGGAGGACAAGGTTTTGGAACTTTTGATGGAACTCGGCGCTACTGAGGAGCAGTTCGAGAGCCCAGTTGTTTACGGTTCGGCCAAGAACGGTTTCTTTGTGCGTAATCTCGATGATGCTCGCGAGTCGGTGGAGCCTCTCCTCGAAGTGATTGCGGAACGGGTGCCTGCTCCTACCGCAGAACCCGAAGGCGATTTCCAAATGCTCGTCAGTAACATTGATTGGGATGACTACGTGGGACGGGTTGCTCTCGGTAAGATCGAAGCCGGTCAGGTGAAGAAAGGCGACAGCCTCTTCCGCGTCCTCAAGGACGGCACTCGCAAACGCGCTAAAGTGACCAAAATTTTTGAATACACCAAGCTCGGTCACCTCGAGACCGACATTGGTGAGGCAGGTAACATTATCGGGATCGCCGGTTTCGAAGACGTCGATATCGGGGAAACTCTCGTGGCTAACGAAGAGGTGGAAGCTCTTCCTTTCGTGGCCATTGACCCTCCTACCGTTCAGATGCAGTTCGCGGTTAACGACGGTCCCTTTGCTGGATTAGACGGCAAGAAGGTGACCTCCCGTGCGATTTGGGACCGGCTCGTTCGCGAGATCAAAACCAACATTTCGATTGAGGTTTCCGAGTCCGACCAAGGGGGCGTCTTCAACGTGTCCGCGCGAGGAGCGATGCAGATTTCTGTTCTCGTCGAGACCATGCGCCGGGAGGGTTACGAAGTCCTCGTCTCGCGTCCGACTGTCATTTTGAAGGAAATCGATGGGAAGATGATGGAGCCTTACGAAACTCTCTACCTCGAACTCCCCGAAGGTTCTCAGGGTGGGGTCATCCAAGCTCTCGCCAACCGTAAGGGCACTGTAGAGGTGATGGAACCTCGCGGCACGATGAGCTATATCGAAGTCGCAATTCCGACTCGTGGTCTCATTGGTTTTGAGTTTGAGCTCATGAACCTAACCAGTGGTCATGGGGTGATGTCGCATCTCTTCAAAGAGTATCGCCCTGAGATTGGCCGTATCCGGACTCGCCAGAATGGAACTCTCGTCTCGATGGCACAGGGTAAGGCGATGGCTTATTCCTTAGAAGCGCTCGAAACACGCGGAATCCTCTTCGTCGGCCCCCAGGAAGATATCTACGAGGGTATGATTGTGGGACAAAACGCGCGTGAGGGAGATCTTCCCGTCAACCCGGTCAAGGCCAAGAACCTCACGAACCACCGTTCCGCTGGTAAAGATAACTTCTCGGGGCTCAAGCCTCCGATGAAGATGAGCTTGGAGCGCGCCATTGAGTATATTGAGAATGATGAGTTCGTGGAAGCAACTCCGAATCACATTCGTCTCCGCAAGCGCATCCTCGACCCCAATGTGCGCAAGCGCTTGGAAAAGGCGGAGAAAGGTTAGCTTTCTTCAGCGACAAGCAGAGTTGTTAGGTCAGATAGCTCAGACGTGTTTCAAGCTGTCTAGAGGAGTTTTCCTCGGATAGCATCGGTCACTAGCTTGGGGTTGGCCTTCCCCTTACTCGCTTTCATGACCTGTCCGGTGAGGAAGTTGATCAGCTTTTCATTACCGCCCTGGATCTCTGCTACTTGCTTGGGATTGTTCGCAATCGCTTCATCAATCAAGGCGTCGATGGCGGAGTTGTCAGCAGGTTCGAAGCCCATCTCCTGAGCCAAAGCCGCCGGGTCGGTGTTCGGTTGGTCCCACAGCGCAACGAATAGGTCTTTCGCTTGGTTATTGGAAATCGTGCCCGCTTCGACCAGAGAAAGGACCTTAGCCGTGGTCTCCGCTTTAATCGGAGAGGCCGTGATCTCGGTGTGATTCTCCTTGAGGATAGCGAGGAGATTATTGATGACCCAGTTGGCCGCTTTCTTGGGAGGTGCTTGCGTATGGGTTGCGACGGTTTCGAAATAGTCCGAGAGCGGGCGCTCGGCAGTGAGGACAGAGGCATCGTAGGGAGTGAGCTTGTAGTCGCGAGTGAAGCGATCGACTTTTTCGTGAGGGAGCTCTGGCACCCGTGGACGCACCACTTCTAACAGTGGTTCAGTCTGGATAGGGAGAAGGTCGGGGCAGGGAAAGTAACGGTAGTCGTGAGCATCTTCCTTGGAGCGCATCATCTGTGATTCGCCGAGGTCATCATCCCAACGCCAAGTGGATTGCTCTTGGCCGATTCCTTTGTCCAAGTCCGCCGACTGACGGGCAATCTCGTAATGAATGGCACGTCTAACAGCCGAGATAGAGTTGAGGTTCTTGAGCTCGATTCGTTCTCCGAGTGGATCCTCTTCGTGCTTGCGGATAGAGATGTTCACATCGCAACGGAGTTGCCCTTTCTCCATATCGGCATCCGAGATGTCGCCGTAGATGAGGATTTGCTGGAGAGTCTTGATGTAGGCAAAGGTTTCTTCTGCTGAGGCCAGATCAGGCTCCGAGACAATCTCCATCAGCGGCGTGCCTGCCCGATTGAAGTCAATGAGAGAGTTGTTGGCGAGGTGGGTAGACTTGGCGACATCTTCTTCGAGATGGATGCGATTGAGCCGGACTACTTTACCAGGGTTGGCGATATTCTTCTGGTAGTCCTTGGGGTAGTTGTGATCATAGAGCGGCACCCCGCCATCGAGACAGAGGGGGAAGTCCATCTGCGTCGTCTGGTAGTTCTTGGGCATGTCGGGGTAGAAGTAATTCTTCCGATCCCACTTCGAGATAGCCGGCGAACCACACCCGAGCATGAGACCCGCAAGGAGAGTTTTCTCAATCGCATTTTGGTTCAGCACTGGGAGCGCACCAGGGAGACCGAGGCAGGTGGGGCAAGTGTTCGTATTCGGCTCGTCCCCAAAGGAAGTGGGGCAGGCGCAGAACATTTTGGAGTTCGTTTTGACCTGACAGTGGACTTCGAGTCCGATGGTGGGAATATACTTCATCGCGCACCCCTGTTGTGCCTTATTTTAGCCGTTTTGTGCACGGGTTTTTTAAGAGAAAAAAATTCTGCCAGAGAACACTCTTTTTATACGAACACTGAGGTGTGGCCGTGTGCCCTTTATTATGAGGGTGGAAAGACGATGGCGAAAAACTCTCTTGCTGAAGAATGAGTAAACTTGTCTTCTAAGAAAAAATGAATAAGGGCCAACCTCATGGATATTTTAAGCCGATACCGAGTATGTGCCTGTGGCGGCTTTTGATTCGTGTTGGCTTGAGTAGGGGAATTGTTACCCGTTGGATTAAGAGGTGTTGGGAGCGACAGGGATGTGAGGTGCAAGATGTGGAAATTCGAGGAGTTAAATACCGTCTTCATCTGAGAGAAAATACGACTGATCTCAAGCTGCTGACGACGTCTAAGTATTATGATAGAGAAGAAATTGATGCTTTAGCTTCGGTGTTGAATGAGGAAATATCTAAGCCCAGTGTCTTTGTGGACTTGGGGGCTAACACGGGATATTATTCACTCGAACTTTTACGGCGAGGCTTCGAACGCGTGATTGCGATTGAGCCGAATCCTCCTACTTTAAATATTCTTCGGGAGAATCTCTCTTTCAACAAAGTGGGCGATCGCTTAGTGGTCGTACCTTATTGCGTGGGGGCAGAGGGAACAGTTGATTTCTTCACCTCCGAAGGGCTTGGGAGTGCGAGTGTTTTAGAGAAAAACCATGAAGGATATGCTCCTATCCAAGTTCAGTCGAAACCTTTATTGCAAATCTTAAGCGAGTGTGGAGTCGATAAGATTGATGCTTTAAAGATTGATGTCGAAGGATTTGAAGATCGTGTTTTGTTACCCTTTTTTGACTCCGTAGCAGAGAAGGCATGGCCACGAGTGATTGTCATTGAGCACTGTAATGCCGAAGACTGGGAAGTAGATTTATTCGATCGCCTCAAAAAGCTAAATTACCACCAATTAACCAAAACGAGAGGAAATACCTGTCTTGTTCGGAAGTAGCCTCTTGACTCGGAGATTTGTTAGTTCCTAGGTGATCGTGCAAAATCTTTTTAATTATTTCTCTGATGATGAAAGTGAATTGAAGACTAGTGATTGAACTGAAACGAGAGTCCTACTTTGCAAAGGGTGGTCAGCGGGCTTGTTATGAAGTTCCAGATAATCCGTCTCTTTGTGTGAAGGTCGAGTTTACGAGTGATAAAGGGTCTCGTCAGAGAGTTGCTGAAGAGCTTCGTTCTCATCGTAAAGTATTAGCTCGCGAGGATGCGAGTACGGCAGTCGCGCTTTATCGAGGAGAGGTGGAGACGAGCTTGGGCCCCGGGTGTTTGTTCGATCTTGTTAGAGAGGATGACGGCTCTGTATCGCCGGCTCTGAGTTCGCTGAAAGATGAATTGAGTATAGAGACAAAGTCCAAATTGGTAAATGAATTCTACCAGGCATGCTTACAGGGAAGATACATTGTGGGAGACTTACACCCAGCCAATTTAGCAGTGCAGGATCGGAAACGTTTGGTATTGGTAGATGGATTAGGAGCCATTCGCTGGGGATGGATCTTTGAGTATTCAAAGTTTTTACACCGATTGAAGATGCATCGTAAATTCCGGCGTCTTTGTCGAAAGATTGGCCTGTCCGAAGAGGAGTTAGGTAAAAGCTTATGAACTATTAAGTGCCTATCTTCACATCAGGAGTGATGCGCCTTCTCTTAGTCATCTCGTCCATGTGTGGGCTAAAATTTTTCCATTTCTTCCAGCATCTTAACCCGTTTCTGAATCGCGTTCTGGTACTCTTGATGATCTGCTGACAGTTTGTCTTTACAGGCGAGGAGACGATCCACTTTCGCGAACAAAGTATTGACCCTGCGAGTTACCTTTGCGCGTCGCAATCTGTTGGAAAGTTTGACGAAGGGGATGAATTCAGCGAGGCCGAAGTCATCAATGAGTTTAATGTTAAGAGCATCACCCTCTTGCACAACTACTAGGTTGTAGAGCATGAGACTGCGAGTCGGGATGGCGTATTGTAGCCATTCTTCCGCAAAGACTTCGAGCGCTTGTTGACATCTTTTTGGTTCTTTCTCTTTCCAGAGATAGTATTCGAGGGTCTTACTGATTTGGCCGTTTTCATCGCGAAAAAGCTCTGTTGAGATCGCGGTGCCAAGATCGGTTTCGACCTTTCCGTATAGTCTGGGGATGAGCGGGACGTGTCCCCACTTTTGTTCAATCCATCTCAGATTACGGTACTCTTCATCGTTGTCATCGAAGTAATGAAGAGGGCGAAAGTTTTTAGGAAAAGAAAGGGCCTCTCTTTTCTCTTGAGGAGAGTGTCCAGGTAACAACACCTTTAAGGTCCGAAGAGGATCGGCGGGGTCTACATAGCAAGCCCGTTGCCCTCCTTTTGCAAAAGGAGTTCGTGAAGAGAGGGAGAGGGGCTTAATCACCGTGCCAGTATTGAGTGATCCATGTGGCGGGTTTCGTATGATGACGGGGCTTGCCGTCATCAAAGCCGGCGAGCGCTTCGTCGGGATCAGGGCGACCATGAAAGACCACTACTGGAGCCTCTGGTTCTTTTGGTTCGAGGAATAGATTGAGCGGAAAGAGAGGTCGACAATGGCGCTTGAAGCTAGCAGTCCAGTCTTCGGGGTAGAAGACCATCTGGGGTCGGATGCAATGGGTCAAGTAGGATTGAGGAGGAGAAAAATTTGCTAAGGCCCATTCTTTTTCTTGCAAAAATTGCTCGTAAACAAAGGTCTGTTCGTTGGGGAGAAAGCGAAAGATGGAGGAGTTGCCAATCGCAGGACGACGCCCCGTGATCCGTCTCATGCCACTTACCCAATTATGAATGATCGGGATCTTATCGGGCTCGAAAGTTAAGAAAGGATCTAACGGGCCGCGAATGATTAGATCAAGATCGAGGAAGAGAGAAGGGCCTGAGATAGGGAGATCAGGCTTGAAGAGACAGAGCTTCCTCCATCCAGTTAGAATCTGGGGGCTAGGGATAGCGATCTCGGGGATAGGGTGGGTTTCGATTTCTGAGTTGAGATTCTCAATGTTGTCGGTGAAGCAGACGAACCGGAAGGGCAGGGAAAGGTTTCGCGAGACGGCATCGTAGAGGCGATTCGTGTATTCGGGACCATAGCGGTCTCCCCACTTGAGGGTGACGATATTGTAGTGTGGATCCGACATGTATTATTTTTCTAGTATTTCTTAGTGGCTTGCGAGAGTCAGTAGTGAAATCGCGTGAACGAGTCATCAACTTTCGAGCAGTTCATGATATTGTGCGAGTGTTTCGTGATGAACTTTTTGACTCTGGAAGGTAAGGTTAAGGCCAATGGTTGGTGGACTTGCTAAGACTGTGGTGGTCTTCCGCAAAAGGCTTTCCGCAACTGCAGGGATGGCTCCGTCGGGAAACAATTCCGCTAAGATTTCTGCTACTCCGCCTCGATCGTATCCAATAACGGGAGTGCCCAAAGAAAGGGCCTCTAGCACAGTGAGACCAAAAGATTCGGGCTGTTGGGAAAGAGAGAAAGACAAATCGCTGTGCGAGAGAATTTCGCGAAGATCAGACCTAGGCCCGGTGAAGGTGACGTGCTCATCAAGTGCTAGCTCTCGAGTGAGTGCTTTCATTTCTTCAAGATAGGCTTCTTTGCGAGGATGCGCTCCTCCTACCACGAGGCCGTGGATGTCGGGGTTCTCCTTTCGGAGTTGCGCAATCAGTTTCAAAAAATCAGGATGCCCCTTCAATCTCGTGATGCGTCCTGGGAGGGTAAGGAGGGTTTTGCCAATAGTCTCAGGGAATTCTTGCTGCCACTGCGATAGCCAAGATGTTGCAGGTTTGAACTCCGGGAAGTAGCGCTCTTCATTAATCCCTTCAAAGATCACTCGGATGCGCTCGGGTGGGGTGTTCGGGTAGTTCTTGAGTACGTAGTCCTTGATGGACTCCGAGACGCAGAGGACCCGTTCTCCTTTGGTCATGATCGAGGAGTATCGGTTAATAGAATAGAAGCCGTGAACGGTTGTTACTACCTTGGGTCTCTTTGTTTTGGGGAGTTGCTGCCAAGCCAGCATCATTAACCACGCAGGCACTCGTGACCGGAGGTGCATGATGTCGGGTTGTTCGGAGAGGAGGAGTTTCTTAAGAGTTGGCACCGACCGTAGGGAGAAGGGTGACTTCTTGTGCACGGGGAGTTTGAGATGACGAGAACCCTCCGCTTCGAGTTTGGTTACCTGCTCACCTCCGTTTGAGAGAACAAGGGATTCATGGCCTTGTTCCTGGAGATATTTCGCGTAGCTGAGAGTGACTTCTTCTACTCCACCAGAGTTCAATTCAGGGAGAACTTGTAGAATTTTCATGAAAAGAAGCGGTCTAGTAAGAGATCGGCACAACGTCCTGTTTCATGGAGTCGAGAGGGCGCGGGTGAAAGAATGGAAGCTTCCGTAGTGGAGGAAAAGGGAGTTAGCCACCCTTCGTCGGCAAGCTGGTCGTGGGCATGAGAGAGACGAGTTTGACGTGCTGTTAGAGGAAGGGTTCCTAGTTGACAGCCAGCGGTGAGAGCCTCAAATAACATCGAAGTGGAGTCAGGAGTGATCCAAGCCATTGACGATTCTAACAGTCTTTCGATGAGCCAAGTGTCAGTGGTTTCGAGATGAGGTGCGAAGGTAACGTTTTCGGTTAACTGTGCGGAGATCCGATCGAGCGTTCCCGCCGGGGTGCGGCGGGAGTCCCCAATGGTCCAAGCGAGTTCGGGATGATTTGTTACGATAGTAATAATCGCGTTGATGAGAGGTTGCTCTTTCCAATGGAAGTGCTTGGAAGGTCCACCGAGCATGATGAGCCCTGCCTCGCTTTTCGCAGCAGGCTCTTCAGGAAGGCGGTTGAGAGCCCCCTTGGTGGCAATAATGTTTGCCGGGCGGCGTTTAGTGCGGGTGAGATCATGTTCAGGAATGAGACATTGGCTGAAAAGAAAGCGCGGAAGAGTAGGCTTCATAATCACAATGGAAGGGCATTGATGCTGCCTTGCAAAACGAAGAAGAAAAGGATGAGTGCGGTGACCGGCTGCGATCACGGCCTGTGGTTTTTTGTCAGATCTTATCGTTAGTTCTGAAATACTGATTTTCTCGTAGCTCCCTTTTTTTCGACGTAAGAGCGCTTCGACGAGTCCCAGAGCTTGGTTTTCGTGTCCTTTTTTGCCGTCGCTGAGGATCAGAAAGTGCATCTTAATTTTTAGTGAAATTTCGAGTCAAGCTTTGCAGGAATTCTTCGAGATTCAGCTTGCTCAAATTACTGACGATACGAGGGACTTTTGCTAATTTAGCCGCGTTTTCTAACAGATGAGAAGGAGACGGGATAAGAACGATTTCTAGAGGGTTTTTCTGATTGAGGTCTAGTGCCGAAATGGTTGCGGCGAGTTGTTCTTGGGAAGGCGCGATGACTTGTTGGAGATCATAGTTTGTTGTGGTGATGGTAGTTTCGTCTTCCGAGATTATGAGGAACTCGCAGGCGAGAGGAAGGTCGTTGTGGTGACGTTGCGCGAGGTAACGTTGTAGGCCTTGGATATCAGGATGCCCATTGACAAGGAAGAGGACCCGCATTGCGGTGGTCGTTGCGCTCGTTTTCGTGCTTTTGCGACTATTGAGCGAGAGCGGGGTCGTGCTTACAGGGCGCCATCGGTTGTGTAACCAAAGGAAGTCCGCGGGTGAACGCCGGATAAGGGATTCAAGCGCTGAGATGATTTGTGGAGCTTGGGGCTGCTCAGGCAGGGGCTCGAAGTTGATGCGCCAGCGACCGGGTCGAATAGTCTCAATACCAGCTGCTAAAACCGGTGAATCTGCCTTGCGCGCGAGCAGAGCAGGTAGGGGAGAGAGAGAGGAGAGTCGTCCAAAAAAGGGGATAGCAGTCCCTGCTTTCCCGGCCTTTTGATCGGCGACAACGATGAGGAGGCCTCCGTTTTTGACAAAGCTAGCGGGTCCATGAAACCCCTTTTTCTTATTAAATAACTGCGAACCATCCTGTTCTCTACGCTGTAAGAGGTGCGCGTTGACCAAGGGGTTCTTGAGTGGCTGATAGATTCCTCCCGCCGGCGTATTGGGGGGTAGGAATTGGTGAAGGCGATTTAACACTTCCCAGTTACCCATGTGTCCCAATACGAGAACTGCGCCTTTACCTTGGGCAAGAGCGTTTAAGAGATGCTCGCGTCCTTGCAGCTCGACGTGTTGATTTACTTTATCCGTGGGTAAGATAGTTGTTTTTATCGTGCCAAGAAAGTTCGCAACCGTGCGCTGGCAGGTCGCCCGAGCATGTTGGCGAATCTCGTCTAAGCCCTTATCCTGACCGAAGGCAATCCGGAGATTGCGAGTCGCTAGTCGTCGATAGTAAGGAGAAAGATAGTAGCATAGAAACCCGCAAGAAGAACCTAAGCGATCGATAAAAGAGAGGGGGAGAGGGGTAAGGGTAATCTCCACCAGACGGTAGCCAAGATACTCCAGCCGCCAGGAAAACCGTTTAATAAGAGAGTGGCGCTTAGGCATAGTTGTTAGAGGTTATCTTTCCCTTTGCGGAGAGGTAAGGTGAACCCAATCACACCGACAAAGATGAAGTAACAGGCGAGAAGTTCTAAATAGGCAGAGCAAATCTGAGGTAGGCCTGGAGGCACTTCTCCTTCTAAGCTCGCTTCCCAGAAGCGGGTGGAACCGAAGGAGTCGGCAAAGACGTAAATGATAATCACTGCCGCTGCGATGAACCCTGATGCCGGATGGCGAGCAGAAAGAGCGACAAAGCGTAGTGTTTCGCGAGAGTTCTTCACGAAGAGCCAAGTCATGCCGCCGAGGACCGGAATAAGCAGGAGATCCTCTTTAAAGGGGATAAAATCACCGATCCAAGGAGCCTCCCCGATAGCCGCTGCCAGACAACCCAAGGAGAGCGCTTGGTAGATGGGACGAAGCTTTCCGGCGTGGGAAGAAGCCGCTAGGAGAATGGCGAGTGAGACCAGAAGCAGAGCGAGTTGCAAAATCTCAACCGCCGAGTTCTCCAAATCGAGCCCACTCGGAGAGGCCCTCGGTAACCATGCAGGGAAGAGAACCAAAACCGAGCCCAAACCAACGAGCGCAGTATTGACGACGGTGCCGAACCAAGAGGGTCTGTCTTTGTCGAGTGCCAAGGGGGGTAAGCGTAGAGTGAAAGATCGTGCGGGACAATCGGGATTCGGGTCTTTGTGATTTTCCAGTTGCCAAGGTCTCGGAAGGTTTGTAGCGTCCG
The DNA here is from genome assembly GCA_937949965.1 of uncultured Roseibacillus sp. Lineage (GTDB taxonomy): Bacteria > Verrucomicrobiota > Verrucomicrobiia > Verrucomicrobiales > Akkermansiaceae > Roseibacillus. Next base: position 8,105 of record CALFBF010000120.1, on the reverse strand, counting down.
CGCCCCGTTCCGACAGATTCTCTTTCTTAACTTAGGACAGATGGCAGAGTGGTCGAATGCGCACGCTTGGAAAGCGTGTGAGGCAGCAATGTCTCCGAGGGTTCGAATCCCTCTCTGTCCGCCAGACCCCAACTCAGCACGCTGAGTTGGGGTCTGGCTTTTCAGGGCAGGGCCGAGAACTCATCTGAGCCGAAGGAGAAGAGGGTTTGAACGCTATCTTTTTGTTAGAAAAGAAGAATCTCTACCCAGGATTCCGGAGGAGGAATCCTGCATCTTGCGTAACCCGAGCGGAGCGAGGATAATCCCTCTCTGTTTGCTCGTTTTGGCAATGAGACGATGAGTTCTTTATTGTGCGTGAAGAGAGATGTCGTTTTTCGGAATGTGGGATCAAAGGAATAAGTCTTGCTTTGTGTCTTTTTGACACTTAGATAGTTCTTATGAGCTTCACCTACGAATACGCTCGACCAGCTCTCACGACTGATTGCGTGGTTTTTGGATTGGATGAGAAAGATCTTAAGGTTCTCCTCATTCAACGGGCGATCGAACCTTTTCAAAATCGTTGGGCGCTTCCGGGCGGATTTATCCGAGTCGGAGAGGACGTAGAAAAGTGCGCGCGGCGTGAACTCCGGGAAGAGACGGGACTCAAGAATGTTTTTCTCGAACAACTCGCTACGATTGGGACTCCTAAGCGTGATCCTCGTGAGCATGTCGTTACCGTGGCCTACTACGCCCTCGTTAATCTGATCGAGCATCCACCCACTGCGGCCACAGATGCTAAGAATGCGGCCTGGTTTGCACTGGATGATCTGCCCAATCTCGCATTCGACCATGGGGATATTCTCGAACTCGCTCGTCAGCGGCTGCGCGGCAAGGTTCGTTACCAGCCGATTGGATTCGAGCTTCTTCCTGAGAAATTCACTCTCACCCAGCTGCAAAAACTTTATGAACTGATCCTCGAAGAACCGCTCGATAAGCGTAACTTCCGCAAGAAAGTCGCTAAGCTAGATATCCTCGAAGAGACCGATGAAGTAGAGCAGGACGTCGCTCGCCGAGCAGCGCGTCTCTACCGTTTTGACCGTTCACGATACGAAGCCCTTCAGAAAGAAGGCATCAACTTTGAGCTCTAACGCCCTTTTTTAAAAATGAATACGAACACACCGTTATTAACGGATCTCTATCAGCTGACGATGGGTTATGGCTATTGGAAGCAGGGCCTAACAGACCGAGAGGCCGTTTTTCATCTCTTCTATCGACGTGCTCCCTTCGGAGGAGAGGCGGCCATCGTTGCTGGGATCGGTCCGGCGGCAGACTACCTCGCGAGCTTGCGGTTTTCAGACGATGAGCTGGCTTATCTTGCGGGGATTCCTGGTGCCGATGGCAAGCCGCTTTTTTGCGAAGGGTATCTCTCGTATCTCAGCACGCTCGAATGGAACCTGGAAGTGGACGCGATTCCCGAGGGAGAATTAGCCTTTCCGCATGAGCCACTTGTTAGAGTGCGAGGCCCTTTGGTTCAGTGCCAATTGGTCGAGACTGCTTTGCTCAATATCGTGAACTTTCAGACTCTCATTGCGACCCAAGCTGCGCGTTTGTGTGATGCCGCGGGAGGAGATTCTATTCTCGAGTTTGGCCTTCGACGCGCCCAAGGCCCGGATGGCGGAGTCAGTGCCAGTCGTGCTGCCTACATCGGTGGTTGCGCTGCCACTTCGAATGTCCTGGCCGGGATGGAGTATGGGATTCCCGTCAAGGGGACTCATGCTCACAGCTGGGTAATGAGTTTTGATGAAGAGCAAGAGGCCTTTGATAATTATGCAGCTGCGATGCCGAACAATGCCGTCTTGCTCGTGGACACCTACGACACCCTCGAGGGAGTGAAAAAGGCCATTCAGACCGGAGAAACACTTCGCGAAAAAGGGCACGAACTGCAAGGCATCCGGCTCGACTCAGGGGACTTGGCGCAGCTGAGTAAGGAGGCACGTGAGATACTGGATGTAGCCGGTTTCCAGAAGACTCAGATCGTCGCGAGTAATGACCTCGATGAGGAAAGTATCAAGAGCCTGAAAGCCGCTGGAGCCAAGATTGATATCTGGGGAGTAGGCACCAATCTGGTGACCTCGGTGAATCAACCTGCCTTGGGAGGTGTTTATAAGCTGGGAGCCATTCGTGAGGAAGAGGGAGAATGGCAATATCGAATCAAGCTTTCGAATGACCTCATTAAAGTGTCGAATCCTGGTATCCTGCAAGTCGCACGAACGCAGCGAACTCGCACCATTTTCAATGAGGCAGAAGTGCCGCTTCCCGATGGTGCGGAGGCCTTGCTAGTGCCAGTCATTCGTCGTGGTGAGAGAGTTCTCTCGGATGAGGATATCGATGGGCTACGTGAGCGAGCTCTCAGCCAATGGAAGGCTCTTCAGGAAGAAGCTCCGGAGACTCTTTTGGATCCAGGCTTGGAAGAGACGAAGCGCCAACTACTCACCGCTAACGGATTTATACTATGAGCATCGTAAGATTAGCCAGTGCCGCCGTAAACCAAACTCCACTCGACTGGGAGGGGAATCGAGAGCGCCTTCGCAAGTGCATCGCGAAGGCAAAAGCGCAGCAGGCTTCACTTCTCTGTCTACCTGAGCTGGCCATCACGGGCTATGGATGTGAAGATCAGTTCCTCTCTCCTCATACGAGCGAACGGGCGAGAGAAGTTCTTGCCGAGATCGTTCCTGAAACCTCTGGTTTGATTTTGGCAGTTGGGCTCCCGCTGCGACATCACAATGCGGTCTACAATGTGGTGGCCTTGATTGCCGACGGAGATTTGCAAGGTTTCTACGCGAAGCAGAATTTGGCTGGCGATGGTTTGCATTACGAGCCGCGATGGTTTCGTCCATGGCCTGTAGGGGTGCAGGCCGAGGTAGACTTCTTCGGAAAGACGGTTCCGCTCGGTGATGTTACTTTCGACTCAGGGGGGATTAAAATCGGCTTTGAGGTCTGTGAGGACGCCTGGGTGGCTGACCGTCCTGGGAGAGAGCATTCCAAGATTGGCGTGGACGTCATTCTGAATCCGAGTGCGAGTCATTTTGCTTTTGGGAAACAACAGATTCGGGAGCAATTTGTATGTGAAGGATCACGTGCTTTTGGGGTCGCCTATGTCTACGCAAACCTCGTTGGTAACGAGGCGGGGAGGATTGTCTATGACGGTGGCCCCATGATTGCGAGTGGGGGACAGCTCGTTGCCATTGGCGAGCGTTTGCATTTTCACGAGACCGAGGTGATCACTGCGGCAGTGGATCTGAGCGTGAACCGTCTTGCTCAGAGCCGGACCGCAGGGCGCGAACTTGCCCCGGCTGAGGAATGCGCCGTCGTTCGTCATTTTACGTGGCGGACCGAAAGCAGTCCGAGTTTTCAGACCAACAGCAAAGCTTGGACCAAGGAAGAGGAGTTCACCCATGCCGTCGCCTTGGGTCTTTATGATTACATGAGGAAGAGCCGTTCACAGGGCTTTGTGGTTTCTCTGAGCGGTGGTGCCGATTCGGCCGCAGTCGCCTGTCTTGTCTACGTAATGCATGGATTAGTGAGCAAGGCTCTTGGGGAGGAAGTGCTACCAGCTGTCGGGAAACTGCTATTATGCGTCTACCAGGCCACTAGTAATAGCGGCCCTGTTACCGAAGAGGCTGCGGCTCATTTGGCTGCAGCCTTGGGAGCCACCTTTGCTAGTTGGGATGTCCAGCCTGCCGTCGATCATTACGTGAAACTTACGGAGCAAACCCTCGGCAGGGAGCTAGCTTGGCAGCGAGATGATATTACCTTGCAGAATATTCAGGCCCGGGTGCGTGCTCCTGGTATTTGGATGCAAGCCAATGTTAGAAATGCCCTTCTTCTCGCCACGAGCAACCGTTCTGAGGCAGCGGTGGGTTATGCGACCATGGATGGTGATACTTGCGGCGGTTTGAGCCCCATCGCCGGGATTGATAAAGCCTTCCTTCGTCACTGGTTGCGGTGGCTGGAGACTGAGGGGAGCGAGGTGGTCCTGCCTGTTCCTGCTCTTGTAGCGATCAATCGGCAAGAACCCACTGCGGAGCTTCGGCCTGCCGAACAAGGACAGACTGATGAGGATGATCTCATGCCTTATCCCGTTCTCGACCTTATCGAGCGTCTAGCTATTCGGGATAAGAAAGCACCGAACGAGATTTTTAACCGACTTCTCAGTGAGTATCCAGAACAGGAGGACGAGAGCGTGAAACAGTGGGTCATTCGCTTTTTTCAGCTCTGGTCACGTAACCAATGGAAGCGGGAACGGTATGCTCCGAGTTTTCATTTGGATGATGAAAATTTGGATCCCAAGACTTGGTGCCGGTTCCCAATCTTGAGCAGCGGCTTTACGGAAGAATTACAAAACCTGAAACGATTATGAGCTTCGCCTATCGATATCCACGCCCTGCGGTCACCGTAGATGCCGCTGTCTTTTCTCAGGATGGAGACGCTTGGCAAATCTTGTTGATCCAGCGAAAGAATGAGCCTTTTAAGGATCTCTGGGCACTCCCGGGAGGCTTTCTGGATGAGAATGAAGACCCTGATCAGGCTGCATTGAGAGAGCTAGAAGAAGAGACTTCGCTGCACGGAGTTTCGCTAAATCCACTCGGATTTTGGGGGCGTCCTGGACGTGATCCCCGAGGACATACCGTATCATTAGTCTATTGGGGAGTGATTGATGCCTGCGCACACCAACCCGTTGCAGCAGATGATGCGAAGGCCCTTGCTTGGTATCCCATCGCAAAACTTCCCGAACTAGCCTTCGACCATGCCGCAGTGCTCGAAGCGGCGATCAGACAGCTTTCGCTGCAAAGTGTAAATTAAACACTTTTGTTGTTGAGTTTGTGTTAATTTGACACTAAGAAAGGTCTGTGAATGCGACTACCGTTTCAACAGTGGAGGCCCTTGTGTTAGAAATGGGGCAAGCACGGCCCTTTGATTTTCTTTTCTTTTGGGGACATCGCAGTCTTAGCAATGGACCTGTTTCCAAGAGCTGCTTGAGCCAGTGGTATCTCGCTCCTTTTGAGATTAATGGGGTTTGTTATCTAACTGCGGAGCATTACATGATGGCTGAGAAGGCGCGCCTTTTTCAAGCGACTCAGATAGAACGACAAATTTTAGCTGAAAAAGATCCTCACAAAGTGAAGTCTCTAGGCCGTCGAATCGAAAACTATGAGGAACGAGTCTGGAGCCAGCGACGCTTCGATGTGGTTTTGAGAGGGAATATTGCTAAGTTTTCTCAGAATCGAGAGTTGAAATATTTTCTCGAAAAAACGGGGGAAGATATTCTGGTGGAAGCGAGTCCCGTTGACCTCGTATGGGGAATTGGTCTCGGTGAGGATCACCCTAGTGCGCTCGACCCGAACAAGTGGCGAGGACGCAATCTCTTAGGCTTTGCACTCATGCAAGCACGCACTCATATCCGTAATAAATTATGAAAGCACTGTTACTTATCGATATCCAAAACGACTTTCTTCCCGGCGGCGCATTGGCGGTGCCACAAGGGGATCAAATCATCCCCATCGTGAATGAACTCATGCCTGCTTATGATTTAGTGGTAGCAAGTCAGGATTGGCATCCTAAGAAGCATGGCAGTTTTGCCGCGAATCATGAGGGTAAGCAGGTGAGTGATCTGATCCTCCTTGAGGGACTTGAGCAGGTTCTCTGGCCAGTGCATTGTGTCGCAGGAAGTGAGGGCGCTTGCTTCAGTGATTCTCTCGGAACGGAACGTATCGGTCATGTGATCCGCAAAGGCGGCGATCCGCTAGTTGATAGCTACAGCGCTTTCTACGATAACGGTCATCGGAATGATACCGGGCTCTCTGCTCTTCTCAAAAGGGAGAACGTGACCGAAGTGCATATTGCGGGCTTGGCGACGGATTACTGCGTGAAGTTTTCAGCTTTGGACGCCCTTGATGACGGCTTCCAAGTGAGCCTCATCGAGGATGCTTGCCGTGGGGTGGATTTGGTGAAAGGGGACGTGGAACGGGCATTGAATTTACTTGAAGAGAAGGGGGTCAAGAGAGTCTCTTCGGATGAACTTTTGGGAGAGACTTTCACCCTTTACCGTCCTACTGGCCCGGAAGAGCTAGCAAAGCTTGAGGAGGCGAATTTCGCCGCTTGGCCACCACGTCTCCCAGACCAACCGATCTTTTATCCCGTTACTAATCAAGCTTATGCCGAGCAGATTGCTGAGCAGTGGAACGCACGCGACAGTGGGATCGGTTATGTCACTCGCTTCGAAGTGAAGCGCTCGTTCCTGAAAAAATACCCCCGCAAAATTGTCGGGGGAAAAATGCATGAAGAGCTTTGGATTCCTGCGGAGGAACTTGCCGAACTGAATACCCATATTGTTGGAAAAATTGAAGTTATCAAAAGCTTCAAAAACTAAATTTATAGTATGAAAAAATTACAGAAAGCCTATTTCGGAGACATTACTCAACTCGAGGTCGATGCGATTGTGAATGCCGCCAACTCTCGCCTTCTCGGTGGGGGTGGTGTTGATGGCGCAATTCATCGAGCAGCAGGTCGAGAATTGTTGAAGGAATGTGAAGGCCTAGGAGGTTGTTTGGCCGGTCAATCGAAGATTACCAAGGGTTACGGTCTTCCCGCTGAGTTTATTATTCATACCGTTGGTCCCATTTGGCGTGGCGGTAAGAACTCAGAAGAAGAGAAGCTAGCTTCGTGTTATCGGAGCGCCTTAGATTTGTGTTTATTATATTCGATTCAGGCGGTTGCGTTTCCGTGTGTTTCCACTGGAGTTTACAAATTCCCAAAAGAGCGCGCGGCGCAGATTGCGATTCAAGCCTGTGACCAATTCCAAAAGTGCTATCCGGATGCTCCCGAAATCACTTTTTGCTGTTTCGAGAAGGAGGACTTCGAACGTTATCAGAGACTTCTTAGTGAGTAATTCAACGCACAGGTCTGATTGTCGTTGAAACATGAAATTAGAAGATGAATGCGATTAAACTAAGTAGACACCTGAGCCTTGTGCTTCGGCACGAACCTTCAAAGATAGGTCTCGTGCTGGATAGCCAAGGATGGGCTCAAGTCTCGGAGCTGCTTTCGGCTTTAGCCGCCCATGGCAAGCGGACCACTCGTAAGCAGTTAGAGCAAATTGTAGAGACTAACGACAAACAGCGTTTTAGTTTCTCAGATGATGGAACGAAAATTAGAGCCAACCAAGGACACTCTATTGATATTGAGCTTGGGTTGAGTCCTGAGACTCCGCCTGAAAAGCTTTTTCATGGCACTGCAACTCGCTTTTTAGGATCGATTATGAAGCAGGGGCTGGTTGCTGGTAGTCGTCAGTATGTCCATCTGTCGGAGAGTCAAGAGACCGCAATCCAAGTCGGTTCCCGTCATGGGCAATCCATGATTCTTGCCGTGGATTCCGCAAAAATGGATAGGGAAGGAATGGATTTCTTCCTTTCAGAGAACGGGGTCTGGCTGACTGAAAGAGTCCCAGTTGAGTGCCTCGAAGAACAAGGCTTAGAAGATGATGAATCATGAACTTCAAAGGAATGACTAGAGACAGGTTCCGTGGATCGATGCTCGGACTAGCTTGTGGTGATGCCTTGGGAACGACGGTTGAGTTTATGATACGAGGGTGTTTCGAACCGCTTACAACGATTGTAGGCGGAGGTCCGTTTGGTTTGAAAGCTGGTGAGTGGACGGATGATACATCAATGGCCTTGAGTCTTGCGGAAAGCCTCTTGTCCAATGAGGGGATGAATTTAACGGACCAACTCGAGCGCTATACTTTCTGGTGGAAGCATGGCGAGAACTCCGTGACTGGTGAATGTTTTGACATTGGGAATACTGTAAAAGGCGCGTTGATAAATTACGTCAAGACCGGAGAGCAATATTCTGGTTCCACAGATCCATCGAGTGCGGGTAATGGCTCTATCATGCGGTTAGCACCAGTTCCACTTTTCTATTCGAGTGAAGCCCTGCCCGCGGTGATGAAGCAGTGTGCTGAAAGCTCGCGGACTACCCATGGAGCCGCTGAGGCAGTTCATGCTTGTGAGCTACTGGGGGCTTTGATCTGCTCGGCCCTGAGGGCTGTAGATAAAGAGACCGTTTTG
>CALFBF010000119.1 GCA_937949965.1 uncultured Roseibacillus sp. | reverse complement strand
GAAGATTACTGTTACAGGACGCTCCGGACGGATGGGACAAGCCGTCATCGCTGCTATTGAAGCCGAAGCACAAGCCGAAGTGCACTCGACACACGACAAGGGTGAAGATCTACCCACCGCCCTCACAGACACGCAAGCGGTCATCGACTTTACTCTCCCCTCGCTCACCGACGACCTCTTGGAGAAAGCGCTTGCCGCAGGCACCCCCCTCATCATCGGCACTACTGGACACAGTGACGAACAACGGGCCGCGATTGCGGAAGCAGCGAAGACTCTTCCCATCGTCTTCGCCTCCAACTACTCCGTTGGGGTCAACACCTTGTTCTGGCTCACGCGCCACGCCGCTCGCATTTTGGGAAATGAGACCTTCGATATCGAAGTCACCGAGATGCATCACCGCCACAAGGTTGACGCCCCTTCTGGCACTGCTCGCACCTTGTTAGAAATCCTCAACGAAGAAACCGACACCTCTTACCAAGACGACATCGACCATGGTCGCGTAGGAGAAACAGGCCCTCGCCCGCAAGGCCGTATCGGAATGCACACCCTGCGAGGTGGAGACGTGGTGGGAGATCACACCGTCATGTTCGCTGCTGATGGCGAGCGGGTGGAGCTCACTCACAAGGCCTCCTCTCGCATGACCTTTGCTGGCGGAGCCGTGCGTGCGGCACTCTGGTTGCAGAACCAATCGCCGGGACTCTACTCTATGCAGGATGTCCTCGGTCTTGAGTAATCACTCCTCACCTGAATCTTCGACATGATCTACCTCGCTCTTGGTTCAAATCTGGGTGCGAGGCTCGAACACCTGTGCCAAGCACGCGAGAAACTCTCCGCCATTGCTACTAGCGAAATCGTATCTGCTCCGCTCTACGAAACTGACCCGTTAGATTGTCCTCCAGACTCTCCCCCGTTTCTCAATACTGTAATCGCTCTCGAGACCGATTACTCCCCCACCGAGCTCTTGGCATACACTCAAGCGATTGAGATGGAGTTCGGCCGCGAAGAGCAGGCAACTCGCATCACCAACTCCCCTCGACCAGTAGACATCGATCTTCTGATCTATCACGAGCAAGTTCTCAACAGCCCTCAGCTCACCATCCCTCACCCTCGCTTTCATGAACGACTCTTCGTTCTCCACCCCCTACGAGACCTCGCACCAGCCCTCATCCCTCCCACTCATGCCAACCCTGTCGCCATCTTGTTAGAACTCTGCGAAACGAGTGAACTTCCGCCGCGATTTTTACAACAGGATTGGTAAACTTTGCATTCTGTCAAAACGAGCGCACTCTGAGATATGGAACGTATCCTTCAGGAGCAATTCTTGCCCATCTCTCGCGAAGAGGCGTGGGACTTTTTCTCGCACCCGCATAATCTCGATAAAATCACCCCTGATGAGATGGGTTTCTCGACCACGAGCTGCCCCGAAGGAGCTATCTATCCCGGAGCAATCATTATTCATCGCCTTCAACTCGTCCCTTTCCTTGCCATTCCTTGGGTCACCGAGATCAAGGCAGTTGAAGAAGGTCACGCCTTCGTCGATGAACAACGATTTGGACCCTATCGTTTTTGGCATCATCGCCATTCTTTTCACGAGACAGAAGGCGGCGTGCTCATCAGAGATGAAGTGCATTGGAAGGCCCCTCTCGAACCTTTCAGTTACCCCGTGAAAGCCCTCTTCGTGAAACCAAAAACCCTTGCTCTCTTCGAACACCGCAAAACGGTCTTAGCCGATTATTTCGCGAAAGAGGCTAAGAGTTGATGCGAACAAGCTGCTTCTGCTTCTGCTGACGAGCGACTACCAAAAGGAGTCCCAACGGCATCAAGATGAACCCAAGAGTTCGTAAAAGAGTGGGAGCAGCCGTCGCCAGAGCGATCATATTATGGCTGAAACTGAGATGCAGAGGACGGTGCATGAGCGGGACCGCGTAAAGGTTATATAGAATCGCACTCGCGAACAACAGCGCTCCAGCGGTCACCAACCAACCACCGCGATGGCCAGTATGCACTAAGCGAAACCCCACCCAAGCGATGAGAGCGAGACCGAAAAGGCCAATGATGTTACCCGAGTAGAGAAGATCTGACATAGGAGAATGAATTATTGAGCGCGTTGGGCAGGAATCGCAGGAGCTTGGAAAACGTGCCGAAATTTTAAGAAAAGCCCCAAACCAAGCGCGAAGAAGCCGACATTATAGTAGAGTTCTACTGGCGAAACTTGGTCCAGATTGGAAAACAGAGCCAACGAGGACAAAGGAGCGAGAATAACGAAAGAGAAAGCTAAGAAAAAGCCTCCACTCAGCAGAAGCAGCCGAGTCAAAAAGTTCGTCCCGATAGAAAAATAAATTACTGCCGATGCCACGACTAGCGAACCTATCGCAAAGACTAAAAAGCGTTCATCAGAAGCAAACACTTTTAAATATTCGGCAAACATCATTAGCATCGCTTCACACTAAATCTGGAGAACTCGGCCATCACAATCCTTATGAACAACGGATGTTCGAACCATGAAGAAACGGCAAATATTCATAGTTCCATAAGTTCAGTTCTTCTTGCAGTTGGCCCAGTGCACCCTTGACAGAAGCATCTAGGAGAGGCGATACCCGCCGCTGATGAACAAACTCTCTATCCGTGATTTGGATGCGGCAGGCAAAGAAGTATTGATGCGCGTCGACTTCAACGTCCCGACTAATGATGCTGGCGAAATTACTGACGACACACGCATTCAAGCCGCACTCCCCTCTATCAAGCACTTGTTAGAAGCTGGTGCCAAGCTGGTCTTGTGCTCGCACATGGGCCGTCCGAAAGGCGAACCAAAAAGTGAATTCTCTCTCCAAGTAGTTGCCAAGCGCCTCGGGGAACTTTTGGGAAGTGAAGTTGCATTTGCATCTAACTGCATCGGAGAAGAAGCTGCTGCGGCACGCGCTGCGCTCAGCAATGGTTCCGCTTTATTACTAGAGAACACCCGCTTTCACGCCGCCGAGACGGCTAATGAAGGAGACTTTGCGAAAGCACTCGCCGGAGAAGCGCAGATCTTTGTGAACGACGCTTTCGGGACTGCCCACCGCGCCCACGCCTCCACGGAAGGAGTCACCCACCACGTGAGCCAGAGCGCGATGGGATTACTAATGGAACGCGAGTTGGAATACCTCGTCGGCAAAGTCGGAAACCCCGAGCGCCCTCTCCTCGTCATCATGGGTGGCGCGAAAGTGAGCGACAAGATTCAGGTCATCACCGCCTTGCTCGATAAAGCCAATACTATTCTCATCGGAGGAGCGATGGCCTACACCTTCCGCAAAGCGCAAGGACACGAGGTCGGGATGAGTCTCGTCGAAAACGACAAGCTCGACCTCGCCCTCGACATTCTCAAAAAGGCCGAAGAAAAAGGGGTCAAATTCCTCCTCCCTGCTGACACCCTGATCACGCAAGAATTCAAAGACGGGGCGGAGACCAAGAACATCGCACCATACACAGATGGAGGAAGCATCCCTTCCGATTGGGAAGGCATCGACATCGGTTCCCAAGCTATTACCGAATTCAAGTCTGTCGTAGCAGAAGCTAAGACTATCCTTTGGAACGGCCCTATGGGAGTCTTCGAGATCGACAGTTTCGCAACCGGAACCAAAGAACTCGCAGAAGCGGTAGCTGCGAGCGATGCCATCAGTATCGTCGGCGGCGGTGATTCTGTCACTGCGGCGAACAAGTTCGGCGTCGCAGACCAGATGACCTTCATCTCTACTGGCGGAGGCGCTAGCCTCGAACTCTTGGAAGGCAAGGATTTACCCGGAGTTGCCGCTCTCTGCGAAGCCTAATAACATTCCCGCACAAAAAGTTAGCCGATTGTTCTCCTTCGTGGACAATCGGCTTTTTTTCTTCAAAACATTGCAAAAAATCAGTCTAATTTGGTAGGATGGCAAAAATTGGACTACCGTCACGCTAGCAAAATTCATAGAACGACTTTGTGAGTAGTCTGAACGTCGCTGTTGTTCTAACCCTTATCGCTGGATTTGGGGGCGCTGTCGCCGGGGGGTTTACTTTTAATGCCCCTTGGTGGTCCTGGCCCCTTCTCGGGATTGTCGGTCTTTTCATAGGTCTTGCTGGAGCGATTGTTCAAAATCAAATTCGTCTCAAATTTCTTGAAAAAGAAGGAGATGAAACCTCTAAAGGTTTAGCCAGCGGACTCCGATTCTCATTGAAACTCGTCCTCCCTTTCGCTGCTGTCATTTTCATCTCAATCGCTACCGTAGTTGGTTCCATCTTGGTCACAAAAGCAATCTGGCCCGAGTTAGCAGCAACCCCTCGTAATCTGGGACAGCTCGAAAAATCCCTCTAATACCACCTATCATTTGCGACCAACTTGATACCAAAATCGATCAGCAACCTCGCGGTCAGTCCCGCGAAATACTCGCCATACAGCATGAGGGCTGAGGAACAGATACCAGTCGCCGAATTGATCAAATTTCCGACACGAAGTCTTCAAGGGAGCTTTGATTAAAGTCCCGAACTTACGCCCACTCTTGCGACCGTGTTTACGCAATCGTTTCGCAAAATCTAAATCTTCGACAGAGACCAAAGCCTCATCAAAGCCTCCTATTGCTTCAAAATCTTCTCTCCGACACCAGAAGAGACCGAAAGAAACGCCATGCCAGATCAGGTAAGGCAAAACGGAGGCGATACTTACAAAAATCCCAAGCGAAAGACGCTCCGGAAAGGTCAACGTTCCTCCTCCTACCAATCGATCGTTTGTTAAAAACTCCTGAACTAGGACGAACGTCTTCCGATGCGGAATACTATCAGCATCGCAGGTGATGAGGATCGGTGCCGTTGCTAAAGCTGCTCCTGCATTTCTAATTTTAGAGAGGTTCCTCTCATCCTCGTGTGCAATGAGCGCACCTGCTTTACGGGCAATTTCTTCCGTGCCGTCAGTGCATCGGTTCAGGACCACAATGACCTCTACTTCTAGCCGAGCCAAGGCTGCCGCCTCTTGAACACCAGCAAGGCAACCTGGCAAAAAGTCTGCCTCATTATGAGCAGGAATAACGATGGAAACGGATGGCACGAAGTTCAGTTGTTGGACAGCATTGTAATCGAAAACAGGCTCTCATACCGCCTCGATTTGAGAAAATTTGGAATCACTTTTTGCTGAAAGCAGGTTGTTGGAGACACCCTATAGTGAGTTGAGTAGGCGACGGGGGTGTTGCTTTAGGTTCTTCCGAATTCGTTTCACACTTTCGGAAAAGGCTCGCAGTTTGACCTTCCGGTTTAGCAGTGACACTGTAACCGAGGAAGATCCTCGTCCACAGTCTGGCGAGCACACTCTTGCTGGAAGAACTTTCCTAGCCAGTATACCTGCCCGGCACACAATAAAAAACCGCCATCGACAAACGATGGCGGCTTGAACAATAAGCAGCTCAAGAAAAAGCAGGCTCGAAAAGAGAACTACTTTTTCTCCGCCATGATTGCGCGCAAAATAGGATAATACTGCGTGAAGACATAATCCTCAGCAGCAGAAGCGTCGTGACACGCATTACATGCAGCAGTCGGGAACGCTTTTGCAGTATCCTTCAAGGGTTGTTTCCCTTCATTAGTCCAACTGTAGTAAGCCCAGTTGCCAGGTTCATCAGCATGGTGCTTGCTGCTTTTAACGGCAGCTTCGAGACCAATGAAATCGCCCATGAAGTAACCGTTACCACTAACCGCAGCCTTCGAACCGACACTGACTAGTTCCTTCAGGAGAGTTGTTCCGTCACGGAATTCTCCTGTTTCCTTATAATGTGCGAAGCTCACTGGGTCCATATATACGTTATGAAACTCAGGAAAAGCCGCCTTGCCATTATTCATGTCGTTAGGCGTTACTGGAGTCCCCACGTAAACCCAAGTGCGATAATCATTCGCATCGGGAAGCAAGAGTTCTCCCGCGTCGTTGCGCTTAAGAGCCTCCTTCATCATCTCCTTACCGCCTTCTTTGTCTTGGGCAAAAGAGACTAACGAGATCGAGGCCATTCCGACCGCGACTAAACCGATTATAATACTATTTTTCATTTTTGTGTGTTTTCTAATTGTTTAATAAGGGTTGGATAACCCTCTATAAAGACTCGATCAGTAGCTGCCGCGGGCACGTGGCAGGCCATGCAATCTGCTTGGTAACTTTTTGCGAGTTGCTTCTTGGTGTTATCTGGCTTGAACAGAGCCCAGCCCCAACCGTCACCCCATAGCTCATTTTTTGGAAAACGATTCTGGCTGTCTTTGACCATCACGAACCATTGGATAGTCTTACCTGCCCACTGGGCTACTCCAGTCGTTTTAGCACCACTTTCGAGTGAGCGAATCTCCTTCACCAAGGTAGTAGCATCCGGCCACTTACCAGTCTCAAGATAGGCTCGAACGCTCTCTCTTTCGGTGTAAACATCGTGAATACCCTTAGCCTCTCCTTCCTGGACGGTCCAAGAACCGAGATGACTCCAGTTTTCACGATAGCCTTCGGGCAAAGTAATATCCCCTTTTGCGTCAACATAGTTTGAAAATAACTTTTCACCATTAGGTTCAGCTGAAACCGTTAGCGAAGAACAAGCCCCCCCTAAACACAGTCCAGCCACTAGAGTCACTAATCGATTATTCATAGTTTGAATTACCTGAGGAGGGCACCACTTATTTCCCGAGTCGTCTATGATCCAGATCACATCTTCCTCTTTTTTCAAGTCACTGTCAGGATTTTTCGACAGGAAAGTGAATTTCACCATCAATTCGAACAATTCGATTCGCTTCTTCAAGTTTAGTCAGAGCTCGATAAACAGATTCAGGAGTGAGTCCTAAATCTGGCGCAATCGAACCGATGCGCCCCGTCAGCTTCCCTAGAGAAAGCCCCTTCTGCGCATACCAGTTCAACCACACATACAGCCGCTCCTCAGCGCTTCGAATGGACAGCAACTCACGATTCATCAGCGAATCCTCGTAACGACCTGCGAGACAGGACATGAGGCAACCTCTCACCGAAGAATCATTTTCGATTTTTTCTTTTAGGAGGGGTTTCGAGATCACCCGCACGGCTGTTCTATCTTGAGTGGCAATGGCGGTGTAGAGATGCTTACTTAAGAACAGGCTCTCCTCACTGAGAATCTCTCCTTTTCTGACTCGAAAATACACCACCGAACTCCCATTTTCGAGATAGCTCTCAGTTCTCACTTCACCTGAAGTTACGAAATAAACTTTTTTTACCAAAGAGTCCTTCTGAAACAAGACATCATCTTTTTGATAAGTAACTTCACGAGCATCGAGTTTATCGAGAACTTTATCATATTCGTAGACCGGCATTCGGTGAGGGAAGAGGAAGAATCCGAAAACAGCAATTTGTTTTTGCAAGTTCTATGACGAACAATTCAGGTTTTTATTTTAAACTCTTATCTTAATGGCGTCGAAAACCCTAACAAATCAACACACCCAATATCATCATCGCGAACAATAAGAGCGCCGTTCTTACTGGTAATCTCTTCCGTGCCATCGGTGCACCGATTGAGAACAAAAATGACTTCCACCTATAGCTAAGCAAAGATTTTCACCTCTCGCACACCTACAAGTCATTAGGATAAAAATTCCACCTGATTACGAGCAGGAAACGGTGGCGTGGAGCTTATTCTACAGGCTCTCTA
>CALFBF010000118.1 GCA_937949965.1 uncultured Roseibacillus sp. | reverse complement strand
AGAGTGGTTCTCGAATGTGCGAGCAGATGTCCTCGCTGGTCTCGTGGTAGCCCTTGCACTCATTCCAGAGGCGATTGCATTTTCGGTTCTCGCGGGAGTAGATCCCAAGGTGGGTCTCTATGCTTCCTTTATTATCGCGGTCATCATTTCCTTTGTCGGAGGACGCCCTGCCATGATCTCGGCTGCGACTGGAGCGATGGCTTTGTTGATGAAGCATCTTGTCCAAGACCACGGGGTACAATACTTGTTCGCAGCCACGATTCTCACCGGAGTGATTCAGTTCGCCTTGAGTTACTTTAAGATTGGGGGACTTATGCGTTTCGTGTCCAAGGCGGTGATGACTGGTTTTGTGAATGCCTTGGCTATCGTCATTTTTCTCGCACAACTCCCTGAACTTGGGATTGGAGGGGGCTTTAGTGTCACTCCTATTACCTGGGTTCTCGTGGCTGCTGGTTTAGCCATTATTTATCTCCTGCCCTTAGTCACCAAGGCCGTTCCTTCGCCCTTGATTTGCATCATCGTGCTGACAATTATCGCCCAAGTTTTCAATCTCGACGTCCGCACGGTCGGGAGTCTTGGCGAGTTGCCAAAGGCACTCCCAAGTTTTGCTCTTCCAGATGTGCCCTGGGCTTGGAAGACTCTCGCCATCATTACTCCCGTCGCGCTGAGTTTGGTCGCGGTAGGTTTGTTAGAATCCTTCATGACGGCTCAGATTGTCGATGACTTGACCGATACTACTTCGGATAAGGACCAGGAGGCTCGTGGTCAGGGCATCGCTAACTTTGTGACTGGCTTCTTTGGTGGCATGGCGGGTTGTGCCATGATCGGGCAATCGGTGATTAATGTGAAGTCGGGCGGACGCACTCGTCTTTCCACCTTTCTGGCAGGTTTTGTCCTCATTATTCTCTGCGTGGCCCTGAAGGATCTTGTGGGGATGATTCCCATGCCTGCGCTGGTGGCGGTGATGATTATGGTCTCAATCGGAACTTTCAACTGGGCTTCCTTTAAGAATCTCTTCGTCCATCCACCCACTACCAGTATTGTGATGTTGGCTACCGTGGTGACGGTGATTTATACCCACAATCTGGCGATTGGAGTCGGGGTGGGAGTGCTCTTGGCGGCCATCTTCTTTGCTCGTAAGGTCGCTCAGCTGATCTCGGTGGAGAGTTCCCTTGATGAGGCGACGGAGTGCCGAACTTACCGCGTTTCTGGTCAGCTCTTCTTCGCTTCTTCTGATGGTTTTGTAGAGTTCTTCGATTTCAAGGAAGTGGTCTCCAAGGTTGTGATTGATGTCAGTGAGGCTCATTTCTGGGATCTGACCTCAGTGGGGGCTTTGGATAAGGTGGTCTTCAAGTTCCGTCGCGAAGGCGCTACCGTTGAAGTTTTAGGAATGAATGAAGCGAGTGCTACCATCGTAGGAAAGCTCGGGACGCACGATAAAGAAGGTGCAACCGGTGAGGCCGGAGGTCATTGATTTCCTTTTTCCGAAAAAAACGTTACCCTCACGATTATGAGACAAATTCTAACTTGTACTGACGGCTCCCAATATGCTCCCAGTATCTATCAGCATGCCGCTTGGGCTGGACAGCGCTTACAGGCGGGGGTGCGGGTGTTGCATGTTCTCGAACGAGAGGAGGCGATGCGAGGGCGAGACCTTACTGGGAATCTGGGCTTTGATGCCGGAGCGGATTTGATGGAGGAATTGGTGCAACTCGACGAGGCTCACGCTCGGGTTGCAAAACTGCGTGGCAAAGCCCTCTTAGAAGACGCTGAGAAACAGCTCCGCGAGAAGGGAATCACTAAGATAGAGACGCTGCATCGTCATGGTTCTCTAGTTGATACCATCGAAGAATTTGAAGAAGGGGGAGAGATCCTCGTAATTGGGAAACGCGGTGAACACGCTGATTTTGCGAAGGGACACCTGGGGAGTAATTTAGAAAGAGTGGTCCGTAGTGCCAAGTTGCCAGTGATGGTCGCGGCACGTGCTTTTCAGCCCATCGAGTCTTTTCTGCTGGCCTTCGATGGTGGCGCAAGTTCCCTCAAAGCCATTCTGTACGCGTCTTCGAATCCCTTGCTCAAGGGGCTCAAGTGCCATCTTGTTGCGGTGGGAAAACCTGGGAGTGAACTTGCGCGTGAGTTAGAAAATGCAGCCACCGGACTTAAAGGTGCCGGCTTCGAGGTCGAGAGCGTATTGCTCAGCGGAGATCCCGAAGAGGTCATCAAGAAAGAGGTAGAAACTCGGAAGGTGGATCTTCTTGTGATGGGAGCCTATGGGCATTCCAAAATCCGTCGCCTCGTGATCGGAAGCACGACTACAGAGCTCGTGCGAGATTGCCACATTCCGGTGTTACTGTTCCGATAGTAATTTTTCAGGAATCCTTGTTGGCATCGTGAAAGATTGAGATTTCAGCCTTCTGGGTGCCAAGGAGTTGTTGGGCACGGAGGAGTGCTTGGCGAGTTGAAATGTTAGGATTTGAGGGGCTAAACATGAAGAGGTTGGAAGTCCCTTCTTCGCTACTCGTTCCTTCTTGAATCAGTTCTAACACCCCCGAGTCCTTGAGCACGCGATGAACGGGACGAGGTGTTCCCGAGACTAGAACGTGACGATCTCGCTCGCGCATGAATTTGATCAAATCCGCTAAGGCGAGTACCGAAGTGGCATCGAGATGACGAGCGTTCTTGAGCCGTAAGATGATGATCTTGAGATTATCATCAGCCGCGATTCGCTGAATCTGGGAGCGGAAGAGTTCCGAGGCTCCAAAGAAGAGGTCGCCTTCTACGTGGACAATGGAGATTTCGGGATTAGGACGGGGGCGTTTTTCTCCTAATTCGCGGAGGTCTCCGTCGTCATGAACGGCATATTCTACCATCTGGGGGACGGCGGCTTTTTTGAGAAAGAGAGCGATGGAAAGAGCCACTCCGATGAAGATAGCGACGTGGAGTGGGGTGAGGAGGGTAGCGAGGAAAGTCGTGATCAGGACAAAGGCATCGGAACGAGTGGAGCGCAGACAGACGCGGATATTCTTGGGAGAAATCAGCGAGATTGCGATTGCGATGACCAGTCCGGCGAGGACTGCTTTAGGAATTAAGGAAACGACTGGGAAAAGAGCTAACAAGAAGGTGGCCCCTAAACAAAGAAGGCCACAAATAATGGAGGCGTAAGGAGTGCGAGCACCAGAGGAGAAGTTGAGCGCCGATCGCGTCAATGAGCCTGAAGCGGGCATCGCAGCGAGACAGGAAGCTGCTAGATTAGCCATCCCGACTGAGAACATGTCCTGGTTCACATCAGGACGATCTCCGGTTTGAGAGGCGAGCGACTTGGCCATGGCAGTGTTTTCCAAGGATGCGAGAAAGGCGATGGCAAAGGCGATGGGGAGGAGCGTCGCGGTCTGATCGAGGAGATCATGAAAACCGGAAATCTGCGGAAGCGATGGAGAGAGGTCAGCAAGGTTAAAGTTGGCGAAGAAAGCGAGGCTCTCACGCGGGAAGAGTGCTGCTATGGCAGAGGTGATGACTAGGGTGAGAGCGAAGTTGGGCAAGCTCTTGAGATATTTTTCGAGAAAGAGAAACAAGCTGAGCGCGAGAGCTCCGAGCACCGCAGGTTGCCAACTAGCTTGTGCAAGATGTTCGCTAATCTTAGCCACTAGGGTGGGGAAGGTGCGGCCATCGGTTTTCTCAAAGTAGTGCGCAATCCCAAGCAGAGGCTTGAGTTGATTGAACATGATGAGGGTTGCCGCCCCTGTGATGTAGCCGACTAGAACGGATCGTGAGATGAATTGGAGGAGGTCGGCTAGTTTGAGAAGAGAACCGGCGATGGATAGAAGCCCGACTAAGACAACGAGGAAGGGCACTGCCTCCAAGCCCAGCGTCCCTGCCGCGAGGCTCGAAAATAGCATGAAGGAAGTGGCATTGGTGGGTCCGAGAATCGTGTGCCGTGAGGAGGCGAAGAATGGGGCTACGAGGGCAGCGATCGCCGAACACAAGATGCCATTAACGATGGGAAGTCCGGCGATGGTGGCATAGGCCATTCCTTGCGGCACTGCTAACAGCGCGACGTTGACGGCGGCTTTGGAATCCGCTCGCAGTGCCGCGGTAGAAACGAGAGCAGTGTGATGACGGAGGGGGAAAAGGTCCGGAAGGTTGTCGAACTTGTTCCGGCGAAGATTGCGTCGGACGTGTTTCCAAAAGAAGCGCATCTAGAGAACGAGAATAACAGAGGAAGCTCTCTTTTGCCTAACCTTTAATTGGCCAGCATAAAAACCGTGTCCTCACAGACAAAAACGGGGATTGTCGAAAGGCCTCTCACCAGTGACTTTACACAGACGTGTTCAACGACTTCCGACCCCTCTTTCCTCACCTTTCGGCCCAGCGCGGAAAGTTCTTCCTTGGGCTGCTTGCTGCTGTGGTCTTTGGGATCGCCAGTGGGGCGGGTTTGCCCATGCTCTCGCGCACCGCTCTCCCTGTCATCTTCAATGATTCAGAGGAGATGGGGCAGGTCTCTCCTCTTTTTCTGAAGTTTGTGGATTGGGCCTTTGGTGATGACCGTT
Source organism: uncultured Roseibacillus sp. (assembly GCA_937949965.1). Lineage (GTDB taxonomy): Bacteria > Verrucomicrobiota > Verrucomicrobiia > Verrucomicrobiales > Akkermansiaceae > Roseibacillus. The sequence goes on along the minus strand of CALFBF010000118.1, from coordinate 8,462 downwards.
CGGCTCTGCTGCTAGCAAGCTGTGCATTCATTCCCTTTATCTTTTTAGTGCGAGGCGTCGCTGGCTTTATGAGTTCTTACTGGATGAGTGAGGTCGGAACACGAGCTATTGAAGATTTCCGTAAGGTTGTTTTCGGCCGTTTGCTGTCTCTTCCCATGGATTTCTTCGGGAAACATCCTTCAGGTGATCTACTGGCGCGGGTGATTGCGGATACCGCTCATCTGCAAGGCACCATTACCCGTACGGGAGGTGATATTATCAAGCAGCCGATTCAGCTTTTTTCCGCTTTAGGTGCATTGGTTTGGGTTGCGATACATAATGAGGGCGTCTTTGCGGCCTTGATTGGAGGTATTTCTATTCCTCTCCTCGTTTTTCCGATTCGTTCGTTGGGTAAGCGCCTCAAGCGTCGCGGGGCTCAGTTGCAAGATAAGGGAGGGGAGTTGACTGGGATGGCTTCGGAGGTGATTCAGAATCCGCTCGAGGTTCGTGCTTACAATCTTCAAGATCGTTTCTTAGAGACCTTCGGCAACCTTGCTGAAGATTGGCGGCGTCTGCAGATGAAGCTGGTCCGCTACAGCAAGTTCCTTTCACCCTTGGTTGAAGTGGTTGCGGCACTTGGTTTTGCTTTTTCGCTCTATTTGGGAGCCCAGAAGGGTATGGGTCTTGAGGACTTTATGTTTCTAGCCACCGCCTTGTTCTTCTCTTACGAACCGGTCAAAAAGTTGGGCGCTCTCCACGGGGTGCTTGAGCAGGCCAAGGCCGCGATGGACCGGGTGAGTCTTATTCTGGAGGCCGAAGATGATATGCCTGAGCCCGTGACCCCTCAACAACCGGCCGTGACGCTAGGGGCGATTGAGTTTCAGGATGTCCGCTTTGCCTACGGTGAGGAAGAGGTTCTCAAGGGAGTTAGCACGACTATTGCCTCTGGTGAAACGGTTGCCCTCGTAGGTGAGAGTGGGGGTGGGAAGACCACTTTTGCGAATTTGGTGCCACGCTTTTATGATGCCACTGAAGGGAAGGTGTTAGTGGATGGCATCGATGTGCGAGCTTATTCCAAGCAAGACCTTCGCGACCGCATTGCCTTGGTTCCACAGATGCCGGTGCTCTTCCGTGGTACGATTACAGAGAATATTCTCATGGGGCGTCCTGGTGCCAGTATGGGAGAAGTGCAAGAAGCTGCTAAGAAGGCCTTTGCGGACGAGTTTATTCTCAAACAAGAAAACGGCTATGAGACTATGGTCTCAGAGCGCGGGGGAAGTCTCTCGGGGGGGCAACGTCAGCGTATTGCCATTGCCCGCGCCTTTCTCAAGGATGCTCCCATCTTGATCATGGATGAGGCTACGAGTGCACTGGATGCCGAGAGTGAAGCCCGCGTGCAAGAAGCGGTTGCGAGTTTAGCGAAGGGAAGAACTACTATCTTTATCACCCACCGGCCGAGCACAATGGCACAAGCGGATCGCGTGTTAGAGTTTCAGAAAGGACTCGTTACCGTGAAAAACTGAAGAGAGGATCTAGCGGTGCTTGTATGACCATCGTTTCTTCAAGATGAGGGTGACGAAAGATGAGCTGCCGGCACTGTAAGAGCATCCGGGTATTCAGTCGATACTCTTGATTGATAGCCTCACAATACTCCCTTCCTGCGTAACGATAATCGCCCACGATTGGGTAGCCACAGTGCAGGAGGTGCTTACGAATCTGATGATAGCGTCCGGTGTGTGGGCGTGCTTCCAGGAGAGAAAAACCAGCAGGATAATACTCTAACAGCCGAAAGTCTGTTTCGGCAGCTTTGAAGGGGAGGTCTGGTGATTTCTGGAGAGGCTCCGCACAGCTCCATTTCGTGGTTACGGGTTTGCCGACCACAACCGCGTGGTAGTTTTTTTGAACTTGTTTTCGCTCAAAGGCTCGGTTGAGCGCTCGTGCGGTAGTCTTATTTTTCGCAAAGATGAGCACTCCACACGTTGGACGATCGAGACGATGTGTGGGATAAATCTTGAGGTTGCAATGATTACGCACCAGCTTCATCACTACGACATCGTCAGGCTGGGGCTCGTCCGCTGGGTGGACCAGGTGACCGGCCTCCTTATCCACCGCGATCGTCCACTCGTCTTCGTATAGAATGGAGAGCGTGTTCACTTGTTAGAGCACCGCCGCGGCATCCTTGAGCAGGCGTTCAGTGGTCGCCCAATCAATACATTCGTCGGTGATCGATTGACCGTGGGTGAGACCATCAAGCGGCTGTGGGAAGGATTGGTTTCCGGCCACGAGGTGGGACTCTAACATCGCCCCTGTGATGGCTTTGTTTCCGGCCGCACGTTGCGTAATAATGTTTTCGAACACCGCTGGCATCTGTTCGTGTTTCTTCCCGCAGTTGGCGTGCGAGGCATCGATCATGACTGTTTCTGGGAGGCTTGCTTCGCGAAGGACTTCGCAGGAACGGGTGATGCTTTTTTCGTCGTAGTTAGGCCCGTTTTCACCACCTCGCAGGATGAGGTGACAGTGGGGGTTTCCTTTGGTCGTCACCGCAGAAGCGATCCCCTGCGCAGAGACGCCGAGGAAGGTCTGTGGTTGTGTAGCGGCCTTGATCGCATTGGTCGCCGCCTTGAGTGAGCCCGAGGTTGCGTTCTTGAAACCCAGCGGCATCGAGAGCCCGGAGGCCATTTGACGATGAGTTTGCGACTCCGAGGTGCGCGCGCCAATAGCTGACCAGGTGATCAGGTCTGCAATGAACTGAGGAGTAATAGGATCTAACAGTTCGGTGGCAGTCGGGAGCCCTATGGAAAGAATCTCGCGTAAGAAAGTGCGGGCTCTGGTGAGGCCTTTGATGATGTCGTCTGAGCCATCTAGGTCAGGGTCCATGATCAGACCTTTCCAACCTACAGTGGTGCGTGGTTTCTCGAAGTAGACTCGCATCACTACCAGGATTTTTTCGCTCACTTCTTCTGAGAGTTGAGCCAATTTTTCGGCATACTCTCGGCAAGCATCAGCGTCGTGGATGGAGCACGGGCCAACAATGACCAGAAAGCGCTCATCACGCCCAAAGAGGCAATCGCTCACCGCTTGGCGCGAACGAGTAACGAGAGCCGCTTGTTCAGGAGTAGCTGCAATCTCGGATTGGAGAAAGTCCGGGGAAGGGAGAGGTTGGTTGGTGACGATGTTGAGATCAGTTTGAGCAGTCATGATGGCTTAGAAACGCGGTGCGAGAGTGATGCGAGTAGGATCGTAGTGATCTCTGGGTGAGAAGAGCCAACCTGGATCCTTGTCGAGCAGTTCGTATCCAGTGAGCACGAATTCGGGTAAGAATTGGTTAGAGTTGATTTCGTAGACCTTTTCTCCAGAGAAGTATCCCTTGATACGATACTCGTAGTTTTTGTCGTAACCGTATCTGCGCTCAGGAGGTCCTACTTCGGAGAGCCGGTCGGGTTGTTGTCCTCGTTTTTCGTTAAAGACAACGAGCTTTGCCTGCTTCCAGTCTTGTCCCGGCTTACGGAGGAATCCCCAGAAGCGAGTTTTCTGCACATGGTAGCGCCGCCCGTAGAAAAAGTCTCCCCGCGGCTCACTGGCAATTTGGAGTTTGCGTTCTGCTAGAGTGGGACCTCCCATATTGGGCCGTCCGCCGCCTGTATAGCCACTCTGCACTCCATTCGAGATCGGAGCACAGCTCCCAAGGAGAATGATGAAGAATGGGAAACTACTGAACCAGAGGTGCTTCATGAGGTGACAGTGAGCGACAGGCCCTATCTCTGGCAAGACGGGAGATCGTGGAAGTACGGCAGTGTTTGGCTCTTCTTGTCGACGCGAGGGAGAATGACCGCCCCGGTCTCATTCTTCGAACTCCTTCATCCCGAAGTGGTCTTGCAAGCGAAGAGAAAACCCGCTGAGATCGAATTTATAGGTTTGCTCAAACAAGAAGGGGAGAGTGTTTTCGTTGAGGGCGGTAACCTCAATCGTTCCCTTAAGTCTTTTTCCCTTGAACCCTATGGCAACAGCGATACCTGGGCTCTTTTTCTGCAAGTGAACAAGGGATGGGGATTGATTGGGCTGCTAGTCACGGGAATGTCATTTATGTGGACTAGGGAAAGAACTATGGCCTGACTCTTCGGCTATTAGAGCTGACCGGTAATGGGACAGAAGGAGAGGGGGCCGCATTGGGTGTTTGTTGGGGAAAAAAACGAATTTCCACTTTGCCCTTCCACTGCTTAGGTCGAGGGGTGCGTTACGAACCGATTGATCCAACCCTTTTTGTCCAGAATCGCAGCCGACTGCGGGAACTCTTAAAGCCCAACTCGCTGGTAATCGTTCAGTCCAACGACATTTTACCCACCAATGCGGACGGCTCCTTACCTCTTCATCAGAATCGCGATCTTTTCTACCTCTCCGGCATCGACCAAGAGGAAACGATTCTTCTTCTTTTTCCTGATGCCTCTTCGGATGCAGAGAAGGAGATTCTCTTTGTTCGCGAAACCAACGAGGAAATCGCAGTTTGGGAAGGTGCCAAACTCGACAAAAAACAGGCCAGTGAGGTCTCCGACATCAAGCGCGTGGAGTGGACGCAATCCTTCGAGCGCCTCCTGATGACTCTCGCTCCGCAGGCCGAGCACATTTATCTTGCGACCAATGAGCATCTGCGCGCCATGAAAATTGTCGAGACGCGTAACGATCGTTTCATCAAGGACTGTCAAACCCGCTTCCCCCTTCATCGTTACGAACGGCTTGCTCCCTTGATGAATGAGCTCCGTGTCGTCAAGGATGACATCGAGGTCGATATCCTACAAAAAGCCTGTCGAATCACTGAAGCAGGTTTCCGACGCGTTCTCGGTTTTGTGAAACCCGGAGTAGGGGAATGGGAAATCGAAGCCGAGTATCTTCACGAATTCGTCCGCCGCCGTTCGCGTGGATTTGCTTACTCTCCCATCATTGGCTCTGGGAAAAACGCCTGCGTGCTCCACTACCTCGACAACGATCAGATTTGCCAAGACGGAGACCTGCTTCTCATGGATGTCGCCGCTGAGTATGCCAATTGGAATGCTGATATGACCCGCACCATCCCCGTGAATGGTCGCTTCACCCAGCGTCAACGTGCTGTCTATGATGCCGTTTTACGCGTGATGAGGCAGGCGAACCTGCTTCTCCGTCCTGGGATTCTCCCCGTCGATTACCAGCATCAGGTTCGTCAATTAATGGAAAAAGAACTCGTCGATCTCGGTCTCCTAGATGCTGCCGAAGCCAAAGCTCAGGATCGCGAACGCCTGCCATTGGTCAGCCAATACTTCATGCACGGTACCTCTCATCACCTCGGACTGGATGTTCACGATGTTGCTCCCGCGCAAGTGCCTGTTCGGGAGGGTATGGTCTTCACCATTGAGCCGGGGATCTACATTCCAGAAGAAAATCTCGGCATTCGACTCGAAAACGACGTCGTGATTGGTAGAGAAAACAACATTGATCTCATGGCCAGTATTCCGCTTGAACCCGAAGAAATCGAGGACCTCATGAACGTTTAGCAAGGATCGTGTGGTTCCAAGAGGCTCATAAAGAACAAGCCCCTAGCTTCGGCTACGCCTTTTTCGGGAGCGTTTTCTTGCCATGACTTCTGGATTGGTCATCATGACGGAAGCACACAAAAAATTCATGGAAGAAGTAATGGAAGAGAATGCGTTTCGTGAGGTCGTAATCGCTGATTTAGCGCCTGCAATTCAAGGGTATTGGAAGAAGGCACAGGAATCGATTCAGATCGATAACCACAAGTATGCAATCACATTGCTACAAGCGATTCTGAAGGAAGCACCTGGTTTTTTAGATGCCCGCAAAGCCCTCCGATTGGCTGAAGACAAGCTCACTGGAGGCCCAAAGAAAAAGCGTGGCCTCTTTGGCACCAGTGTGGGAGCAGGCACTCCCTCGGTTTCTAAAAAATATCTTGCCCAAGCAGAGAAGGACGGCAACGCCGCCCTGCAAGCCGTTGAGAAAGAGTTGGAGAAAGAACCTTATAATGCTTCTTTTAACGATGCTCTGCACGATGTCGCAGTCAAATTAGGGATGATCGAAACCGCCATTTTCGCCCTCGAAACCATCCGCAAAGTCACTCCCGAGGAAGGGAAATTAATGCACAAGCTCGCTGAATACTATCTCGGCTTGGAACGCGCTCTCGAAGCTGCCGCCGTTTACGAAGACATCGTCAAAGCCGATCCTGCAGACATTGATGCCGTCAAAGCCGCTAAAGACTGCACCGCACGTGCTTCCATGCTCTCCAACCGCAACGAGTCCGGTGAACTCGAACTTAAGCAGAAGGATTCTGACGAAACCTTAGCCCTAGAAAAAGCTTCTCGCACCGCCCTCACCAAAGAGCAGATGGAAGCCAAGCGTGATGACCTCGCCGCCCAATACGCTGCCGATCAGAATAATCTCGCCGTCGTGCGCGACTTAGCGGCCGTTTATGAAAACTTAGAGGATTGGTCTAACGCCCACATGTTCTACGATTGGGGTTACCAAATCAGTAACAACGACATTGCCCTCAAGGGCAAAGCTGGCAAAATGAAGGACAAGGCCGCCGAAGAGAAAATCAAGTCTCTCAAAGCGGCAGTAGAAGCCAACCCTGATGACGATGCCGCACGTATCGAACTCGAAACCTATCAGAGCGAGCTTAGTGCTGCTCAGGTCGAGGAACGTCTCGCCCGAGTCGATGAAAACCCAACTGACCCCGCCCTCCGTTTCTCATTAGGAGAAGCGCTCTTCCACGCTGGGCAATACAAGGAGGCCATTAAACACCTTCAGCAAGCAACACGTAATCCCCATATTCGGACTAAAGTACTCGTTCTACTAGGACGAACCTTCGACAAGATGGGTATGACCGATATGGCTATCGGCCGCTTTGAGGAAGCCAATGCTGAACTCAAACAAATGGACGCCACCAAGAAAGAAGTTCTCTACGAAATCGGCCTCATCTACGACAAGATGGACGACAAAACTAAGTCCATCGACGCCTTCAAGCAGATCTACGAAGTCGACTACGGCTATCGCGACGTCGCCGAGAAAGTCGAATCTGCCTACGGGAGCTAATTACCGTTAATAACACTCAAACCTTGAAACCACCAAAAAAGGGGATCCTAACCGGAGCCCCTTTTTTGTGTCAGAACCCCAGTAAATCACAAAAGGGCACTTCCGGTAACCGTTGACAGAATCTAGGATCGCCTGAATTTGGGCGAAATCCGATCTTTGGGTGTGAAGTTTCGCAAACAGGATGGAGGTGGTGATTTGTTTTCGGCCTTGGCTCACCAAAAAGCAGTGACCCAGCGTGTCGTCGGAATTTTAAAGCTTCGCGACCTCATCGACTGGGATCTCTTTCGCCCAGTTTTGAACGAAGTCACAGGCTATGCGGGAAAAGACTGGAGCAAAGGTGGCAGGCCGCCCTTTGACCCCGTCTTCATGTTCAAAGTTCTTGTGCTCCAAAAGTTCCATGGTCTCAGCGATGAGGCCACCGAGATGCAAATCAAGGACCGCTTAAGCTTCCTGAGTTTTTTGGGGCTCCGTCTCGGAGACGAAGTGCCCGATTGCAATACCATTTGGGACTTCAAGGAACTCATTGAAAAAGACGGTCGGGAAGGCAGCCGTAAACTTTTCGAAGCCTTCCACCAAATTCTGATAGAAGAAGGACTCATTGCTAAAGAAGGCAGTATTGTTGATGCCAGCTTCGTCGATGCTCCGCGTCAGCGGAATACCCGCAAAGAAAACGAACAAATCAAAGAAGGAAATCGTCCTAAAGGTTTTGAAGAGGACAGTAACAAAGGCCGTCAAAAGGATTGCGAGGCGAGATGGACGAAGAAAAATCTCGAAACTCACTACGGCTACAAGAATCACGCCAAAGTGGACGCCAAAAGCAAGCTCATCGACAAAGCGGTGACGACCCCGGCCAACGTGCACGACAGCCAGGTTTTCAACGCGCTCGTTGATGAGAGAGATCGGGCCGTCCTCGCAGATAGCGCCTATTACTCGGCCGCAAGCGAAGACTATCTGTTAGAGTGTGGAGCGGAAGAATTTCTGATGCGCAAAGGCAACCGCAACACCCCACTGAGTGCCGCCGAGCAAAAGACCAACAAAGGAATCAGTCGAATCCGAGTTCGGGTCGAACACGTTTTTGGGCGCATGAAGCAACTCGGAATGGACACCGTTCGAAGTATTGGTTCGAAACGAGCTACCTCCCACAACCACCTGTGCAACCTCGTCTATAATATGGACCGCTATGCCTTTTTGAAAAACTGAACAGAAAAACCAAAGAAAGAAGAGCCTGCGCAGGGAGGAATAGGCAAAACAGCCGTCCGTGCAATGCTTAGAAACTTAAAATTGAAGAAAAATGAGCTAAGCCCTGAACAGAAAACTGAAATAAGAAGACTGAAACCTACCCCAAGATACTAAAAATCACGGGAAATCAAGCGGTGACAGAAATCAGCCAGTTCTCGGAGGTGCCCAAA
>CALFBF010000117.1 GCA_937949965.1 uncultured Roseibacillus sp. | reverse complement strand
CCGCCGCTGCCGCCGCTGCCACCGCCACCGTTGAAAGCCTTGATTTCGCCGTCGTCGGTTTCAGTTCCCCATGGATATTGCATAGTTATGCGAACTCGGTACTTTCCTGGAGTCTTGATGCCTTCTAGCCCGGCTAAGATCTGTCTCCGTTGCTGGGGTTCGATCGCAGTCCAATCTTCTGTATACAGATTGTTTTTAGAGTCTTCCAAGTAAGTACTGGCGTCGGCCAGCTTATGGAGATAGTCGATGGTGAGCTTCTCTGTCCCAGGGTAAATGTCATTGATTTGAGCCTCAATGTCTCCGGGGAGTTGAGGGACTTCATCAGCTGGAACATTTGCAAAGGTCGCATCCCAGACCGGCCAAACTCGTACTTGGACAGTATCTAACACGAGAAGGGGTAAAACGCTCTCAGGATGATCACCGAGCACGATTTGGTATTCGATGATACCAGACCATTTCTTGGTATTTTCTGTTCCTGGAGGAAAGGCTTCATCGTCGAAGGTCTTAACCTGCTGAGGTTCTTCGTGATAGATAGAGTAAGAATCGACTTCGATCCAATTATCCGGATTGCTGGCTGATCCTACCAGTTCTTCAGGCAAGAAACGCTTCCGAACGAGAAAATGGCGACTCCACTCCGGACGCTGGATGATTGTGTTCGCATTGGTGCCTCCAGTGTTTTGTCCTTCTGGTTCTGTGATAGTTACTGTGATATCATGCTTCCAATCCGCACGTGTCCGGGGTGTGGGATGCGGATCTAGCCCAGAGAACTCGATGTTAGCACGAGGGATGACGCCCACCACTTCGGTATCTTGTAGCAGCGCATCATCGACGGTGAGTTCTTCTCCTCTAGGTCCGATAAGAGGATAGACCCAAAGCTCAAAGACTGCTGCGATTCCTTCTAACGGTAAGGAGGTGAAAGAACCTTCTCTTTCTGCGAGAGGCATGGGCGCTAGCGTGATTGTCTGGCCAGTTTCATCAATTAAGAACTGCTTAACGAAGGCCTTGGAGGAAGGTCCGGGAATTTGGTCGTTGCCCAGCAAAGGGAGCGAAAGACACATTAAGGGAATAAAAAATTTCTTCATAAATTTATAAGTTGAGTAAAGGTGAACAGGGGGAGGTTATTGAACTAGACTGAGGCTTTCTTCTTCTTTTTCTGGAAGGTGAAAACTAATGGGAATCTTTAGGTAAGTTGCAATCATTAGAGAATCAGATTTCTGTAGGTTCTCGATAGCACTTTCAGAGAGAGGGGCCTTTCCGGAGACTTGTTCCCAAGTCACTGGGTAATTACGAATCCAACTGTAGTTCGCTCTCATGAACTCGTTCCAAGAAACGATCTGGAAGCGAGGTTGTGGACTCACTCGCTCTTTCATTTTGGCAGTGAGGTTGAGAAGAGACTCCTTGGGGACACAAGTCGAACGACCATCGAAGTTCAAATACAAGTAAGAGTCTTTCAACTTAGCTTGGATACCTTCATGGGTTGGTTTTGCCACCTTGGTGAGCTGACTCCAGCTTTGTTTGGCTTCCGCAGAGGCCACAGGAGTCAAGAGGAGACAACCAAGCGAAACTATGAGAGCCGTGTTGGCGCAAGTTTTCATGATGTTTAATTTGCTGGAATAATCTAAGTAATTATCGCTGGCCTCCACCGAGAACACCGGTAGGAGCGGATCCTCCTTTTGAGGTAGAGCTTGCTCGCAGGGCATCTTCTCCTTGATCGTAATTGTAAAAAACGGTCACTGGTTCTCCACGGAATACGGACCGAGAAGAAGTATCCAATTCTCCAGTGGGTTCTGGGGGTCTGGTATAGATGTCTGCTAGAACGGTAATCCCTCCACCAGGAGTCTTGTTACTGAGACCACTTCCTGATGGGAGGAAGTATGGATTCACATGCGGGATAAAGGTGATTGAGGTATCCCATTTTCCCCGGCTTTTGATGACTACTGGAGTGGGGAGAAGCTGAGTAACAGTGCCAGTAGTGGCCCCCGCTTCCGTGCCGGTAACAGATAAGTAGAGGGCAGATTCAGTACGGTTTTTATGATTGATTCCAAATCCTAATGTAGCCCAAGAGTTAGTGGTGCTCCATGGCCGCTGATTAGGTCCCGTCTGGGAGTATTCATCATGAAGATTTCTATTTCCAAGGGTGAGGCTTCCTGAGATTCCTTTGATGACATATAGGTAGTAATTCCCGATGAACTGTGGCCCAGGGCCACCACCTTGAACTTGGGTCAAGTGGATGTAATTGCCACCCATTCCGGGAGCCCAAAATCGGATGTCAGCGTTGTTGTTCCAATCCCAAGCAGAAGCCATAGGAGTAGAGAGGCAAACAGCGGTAATAATTTTTAAGAATTTCTTCATATTTAATGTTCAAGGAGTTCAGATGAGTGCTGACACATTAATATCTTGAAACCAAAATATTACAATTATTTTAATAAAAAAGAATTCGGTATTTTTTTAATCTTCTGAGGAAAAGTGACTTATGACTTATAAGATTCAGTGATTTCTGTGGCTGCTTTTATGAAAAATAACGATTATGACACAATTTTTGGGCTGAATCTGTTGGTTTTTGGGAGTCGTGTTCTGCCTAAGCCTTTAAGACGTCTCCGATAACCTCATTCCAAGAAAATGCTCGCCCATTTTCCCAACTCTTTGCTGGTCTGAAATTTGATAAACTCGTCCAACAGGTGTTTAAGCCGTCTTGATTTGAGAAAGTTTGAAATCATTTTTTCTCGAAATCGGATTACCAGAGGCGTCCTTGAAAAAAGGAAAAATGTATCGAGTGTCGATTTTAAACGATGAAAATCTCCATTTAGGTTTCTGGAACCGCTTGGGTGTCGAGTGTGTGCTGTAGATAATGAAATCAGAGGCACTCGTTTGACCATAACGGCTTTTTTGATGAATGTGGTCGGATTGGTGACCACTTTAGGAGCAGTGGACCTCTAAAGCCATTTCTCGCGTATGGTTGAACATCCCTCGGCGACTAGGCGGCTAGAATTATTGGACGACTTACGTGTTGTAATCGTTGTTGCTCACTCGGTCTTTATACCCTTGTTTCTGGAAGGTGAAGGTTCTTCCTTGATGGAAGAGATATTCGCGGAAGCTTCTCACAAAGAAGGCGTTTCTTACTCCTGAGAATCCTTCTTAGGTTTGTTCGCGGACTTCTCTGCTTTGGCACCGTCGGTGTAGGACTTCGAGCGATAATCGGTTTCGTAGAATCCGCCTCCTTTGAAGATGATACCGCCGCCGGTTCCCAAGAGCCGCTTGACCAAGCCACTGCAGCCTTCTTGGGGGCAATCCGTGAGTTTGTCGTCACTCATTTTTTGAAAGACTTCAAAAACGTGATCACAGGTTTGGCAGCGGTAGTCGTAGTTGGGCATGGCGTTTTTTAGAGTTGCAGGAGAGAAGGAAGTAGCATGATTTCTGGCTCGTGCAAGTGCCCACCCGGAACCGAGTTGAATAGTCGGGGCCGTGTAGTAGTCTTATCCCCCAACCCCATTTGCAATCATGAAGAAACTCCCGCTCTCTTTTTTTGCCACTTTTATTCCCCTCCTCATCACCGCCTGTGTTCCGGTTGACAGCCCCGCTATCAGCTCTGTTGGCCGTTCCAATGGATACCTCGCCGGTATTCGGACCGCTACCGGATACGATGGTTCTGCGACGAATCCTAATGAAGCTGCTTCCTTTTGGGATGGTGATGGCGTGAGTGGTTCTCCCAAGATCCGGATCAGTCTCAAGGATCAACAGGCTTATTATTATAAGGGGAGTCAGCTGGTTGGACTTTCTCCTATCTCAACCGGAACAGAAGGCCGCCGCACCCCTCGCGGAACCTACAAGGTGACCCAAAAGAGCCGCGATCATAAGTCTTCTCTCTATGGAGTGATTAAGAATGTGGCCACTGGCGAAATCGTCAATGACGATGCCGATACTCGCAAGCATAAGGCTGGCCCTGGTGAGGTCTTCGAGCGTGCGCCTATGCCTTATTTCATGAGATTCAATGGTGGTATTGGGATGCATACCGGCTTCTTGCCAGGCTACCCTGCCTCCCACGGTTGTGTCCGCATGCCTGACCGGATGGCGAAGGTGTTCTTTGAAAACACCCCTGTTGGCACTCCCGTCATTGTGGAGTAGTAGAGGCTGGTTTAGCTCTCGGCAACGACTTCGTCCCAGAGCTTCACCATCGCTTTGCCATACTCGACATAGGACGAGTAGCATTGCTCCCAGTCGGGTTCTTCGCCATCAACGGCATGGAAGACGGTCGCGACATGGGGCTCGATTGCGAGGCCTCCATCGTAGCCAGTCTTCTTCAGCTCGCTGAGGATCTCTTTCACCCTCGCTTGGCCGAGACCAGGCAAGGTGTATTCCGCAGGTTCCGTTTCGCCAGCGGGAGGATTGGTGCAGTCCTTGATGTGCACGTGCACCACGTGCTCCTTCACCGCGTGGTAGAAGGCGAGCGGATCTTGCCAAGGGAAGTCCCCGTTAGCTTGGGGCTGAGAGCGGTCTTTTTGGAAAACAGGATTGGCGGTGTCGAAGATAAGCTTCAAGCCGGGCACTTCTTCGACTAACCGTAAGGTGTGTTCTGCCGAAAAGCCGCCCCAGTTCATGCAGTTTTCGTGCGCAGCAGTGAGCCCTTCGGCGGCGAATAAGGATACGATTTCACGTAAGCGACGGAAGCGTTCCTCTTCCTGTTGGTCATTGCCCCAGGGTTCTTGAGCATAGGACATTACGCGAATGGTCTGGGTCCCGAGGCGCTTCATGCGAGGAATGGCCCGCTGCACTTCTTGGAGGGTAATGTCGAAATCGCTGCTGATGGGCTTCCCCCAGTTTCCGATGAGGGAGCCGAACTCGGGAATGGTAATTCCAGCTTCGTCGAGTTGGTTCGCGACCGCTTCGAATTCGGCCTCCTCAAGTTCGTGGATGTTACTTCCATTCACTCCTCGTGCCGAGATACGGGTCCAGCCGATCTCTTTCGTGGCTTGAATCTGGGTGGTTAGGTCGCGAGCGGCTTCGTCAGCAAATCCGGTGAAATACATGTTGCGACTTTGGCGAAATGAGCGCTGGGGTAAATTGAAAAAAAACGGGAGTGGAGAACTTAACTCGAACTTTTTGAGAGAATCTTGCTAATTTCGGTCACGAAATGAAAAAAACGGTTTGGATTACAGGATGTTCACGGGGCTTAGGACGAGCGATGGTGACGGGTTTTCAAGCGTGTGGATGGCAGGTAGCAGGTTGCGCTCGTTCTTTGGGAGAGCGGGATGACTGGGAGGACGGGTTCTTTCAGGAAGTGGATGTCTGCGACTCGAAGGGGCTGCAGCGTTTTTGTGAGGAAGCTCATCAAAAGTTGGGTGCTCCTGATTTGTTAGTTAATAATGCCGGGGTTATCAATACTCCGAGGCCCTTGTGGGAGGTGACTGAGGAAGATTTTGGCAAGGTGATCGATGTCAATATCAAGGGCGTCGCCAATGTCATTCGCCTCGTCGTTCCGCTGATGATCGCGCGGGGTAGTGGTGTTGTCGTTAACTTCTCAAGTGGCTGGGGGCGTAGCGTCGCTCCCGATGTGGCTCCTTATTGCGCGACGAAGTGGGCTATCGAGGGGCTGAGCGCGGCCTTAGCTGAGGAGTTGCCAGCAGGCCTGGCCACGGTAGCGCTCAATCCCGGTATTATCGATACCGAGATGCTACGGAAGACTTGGGATGAGGGTGCGGCGGGGTTTCCTTCTGCGGAGGAGTGGGGTGAGGTTGCGGTGCCTTTTTTGGCAAATCTCTCTGCGAGCGATAACGGACGGAGTCTCACTGTCGGTTAGAATAAATTCTTATTCCGAGTTGTTAGCACCTAACCGACTGACTCCGGCGCCCACTGCTTTCCCCGTCACGTCAATGGCTGCGCTAGCCGCACTTCCTGCTACCTTCAGAGGAGTGGTGACCACGGCGCAGGAGGAGAGCACTGCGAAGCTGAGCGAGATGAGGAGGAACTTGGTTTTCATGGCACAAGGGAGTGACGAGTTCACAGAAGGTCGGTGATATGGGATGAAATTTCAATAAGCAAGGCTGACAGACCTCTCTGCTAAGGGTGAGATCTGAGAACGCCATTGAATCTCCTTCTCCTCAGTTTATGACTGAGGCACGCGATGGGTTTTGAATTATCGGAGAAGAGCCTGATGGAGATGGCCGGATGGAAGGTCATGAAGGAAGCACGGGGCACGTGGCGTGCAGGGGTGGTGCGCGAAGCGACTTTCCAGAATGGGGTGCTCGAAGGCCGCGTGCCAGGAGCGGGCAAAACAGGCAAAGCTCGCCTCATCATTCGTTCTCAGAGTAATGTTGATAATGAGTGCGGCTGCTATGCTGCGCGCAAGATGGGAGTGGTCTGCGCTCATGTCATGGCGGTGGGTTTGGAGGTGCTCTCCCCACAAGGTCGCGAGACTGCGAACAAGTCAGTGCAACCAGAAAAGCCAAAACTAGCTGAGGACTGGCCGAGTTGGACCATTACGGAGGAAGAGGGGGCGTATCCCGTGCGTCTCCGGGTCATGTTACCGCTCAATCCCGAGAAAGGTTGGCAAGCGGGCCAGCTCATGGTGGGGGTCGCTTTGGAAGAGTTGGATAGCGGTGAGGAGATGATGCTCAGTGCGTGGCCGAGTGGGCAAAAACTTTTTGTAGGTGAGTCCGATGCCGCCGTGTTGGAGGTTTTGCAGGCGATTTCTCCGCAAGAGGTCCCGGGCGTGGGCTTCATGGGACAAGAAGAATTCCTCGATTTGCTCGATGGCTTAGGAGGTCATGGCCAGGTGGGTTTGGGTAAAAAGCAGTCTGTTAGAGTCGCGGTGCAGGCCAAACGTTTGCCCTTGGTGATTCAACAAGATCGCGTGAAAGTCTCTTTCGGTGGAGGGGTTCCTCTAGTTGCGGAGGGGCGAGCTTGGTGGTTTGCGCAAGAGGCCTTGTGGCCAGTGGGAGTTGGCTTGGAGGATGGTCTGGAGCGTGTTTATGCGATGGGTTTGACTCTCGAAGGCGCGGGTAGGAATAAGGCCGCCTTAGCAGAGTGTTTTGATCTTTCTCAAATTGAGGATCAGCTGCCACAAATTGCCACTCTGCAAGTGAGCGTGACTTTGGAAGGTTCGCTGAACCATTTGGAGGCTGAGCTGGTGTTTAATTACGAGACTTCTAGTTCCTCATTTCTGAAAGACGAGGAGGCCGAACGCGAAGCCCGCGCTTTTTTGCGTGAATGGGGATTTGAGAAAGGGCGTGGGGCCGGAGCATTCGTGCTCAAGGACAAGGGGGCCATTGTCCGCTTCCACGCCTACGGACGTGCTCAGGTTCCTGCTCATTGGTTAGTCCGTGAGGGCGAACGCTTTCGACATGCCTCTAGTCAGGTGGTAGAGGTCAGCCCCGAAGTCGAGTTCACGAGCAGTGGCGAGGACTGGTTCGGCGTCAGTCTGGGCTATCGATCGAGTAATGGGAATCCGCTCGCAGCTGCGGAAGTGCGGCGTATTTTTCAAGGGAGTGAGGGCGGTCAGCGCACCCTGCCTGATGGGCGAGTGGTGGTCATGGAGGAAGAGGTCGCTCGCGAGGTGGCCGAGCTTCAGCGGGACTTAGATGGTCAGCAGAGCGCCGGCGGTGCGATGCGAATTAGCTCTGCTCAGGCAGGTTATCTTCGGGAAGCAGTTCGCGATGGTGTGATCAAAGCGGTGGGATCTGAGCCCTGGTCAGCGGATGAGTATGAGTGGGATCTCGGTCCCGGAGGAGAGCTGCTTCGCAAATATCAACGGGCAGGAGTGGACTGGATGCTTAAGCTCTCTACGCTCGGAATGGGCGGAATCCTTGCCGATGATATGGGCTTGGGTAAGACTCTGCAGACCCTCACTTTTCTCTACGCCACCGGAGGGCAGTCTCTCGTGGTGTGTCCTTCTTCTTTGGTCACAAACTGGGTCGAAGAAGCCGCCAAGTTTTTCCCCACGATGAAGGCGGTGGCTGTCGAGGGGTCTAAGCGAAAGAAGATTCTTCAAGAACAGGGGGAGGAAGCCGATCTGTTAGTGACGAGTTATGCTCTGCTGCGCCAGGACCGAGAGGTCTGGCAGGACTGGGGTTTTACGACCGTTATCTTGGACGAAGCGCAGACCATCAAAAATCCAGAAGCTCAGGTGGCGAAAGCCGCTTTTGCGCTCAGTGGTCAATACCGTTTCGCCCTCACTGGCACTCCGGTCGAGAACTCGGTGAAGGACCTCTGGAGTATTATGAACTTTGCGCAAGCGGGTTATCTCGGTCGCCGTGCTGACTTTACCGAACGTTACGAGAAGCCCCTCGCGAAAGGCGATGAACCTGCCCTGCGTGCTCGCCTCGCCAGACGCTTGCGTCCGCTTTTGCTACGTCGCCTCAAGCGCGAAGTCGCTACCGAGCTGCCTGAGAAGATTGAGCAAGTGCGCTATGTTGATCTAGGGAAACGTCAGCGAGAAGTCTACGAAGCCATTTTGCGAGAGAGTCGCCAGCGGGTATCCGATGCCGAGGGCGGTGCTAAGCGAATGATCGCCCTGACTGCTCTTTTGCGTCTTCGTCAAGCTTGTTGCGACCTTCGTCTCACTGGTCTTGCGGAAGAAGAAGCGGGCGCGAAATTGAATTTGTTAGAAGAGTTGTTAGAAGAATCGATCAAGGGTGGTCACCGAGTCTTGGTCTTCTCTCAGTTCGTGCAATTCCTGCAAGCAATGGTGCCGATGCTGGCGGAGAGAGGGTGGCAGTCGTGTTACCTTGATGGCAGCACCAAGAAGCGCGGGGAAGTGGTGCGCCGCTTCCAGGAGAATGAGGACATCCCGATCTTCTTGATTTCACTTAAAGCAGGAGGAGTTGGTCTCAATCTGACCGCTGCCGATACCGTGATTCACGTCGATCCGTGGTGGAACCCTGCGGTGGAAGCCCAAGCTACTGACCGAGCTTACCGTATCGGGCAGGAGCGTGTGGTGACCAGTTACAAACTCATTGCTCGTGGAACGGTTGAGGAGAAAATTTTGGCGTTACAGGAAAAAAAGAAAACCCTCATCGAGTCCTTGGTGGAGGGGGAATCTGCTGCAGCAGGAATTACCGAAGGCGAAGTGTTAGAAATTTTGGAGAGCTGAGATGATTGCAAAATTTGTTGGGTTGTTAGAAATGATGCGGAGCTGGTTGGCGGGGCCTCGCTATCGTCAGATGACTTATGCGGTGGTCGATGGACAAGAACTCTGTCTCGATCTCTATCTTCCTTTTTGGCGGCAGAAGTGTCCTTTGATCGTGTATTTCCATGGCGGGGGGTGGAATTCAGGAAGCTATCGGGAGAGTGGGGTGAGTTGGCTCACGGGCTACGGATTTGCGGTAGCCAGCGTGCAGTATCGTTTTTCTAGCGAGGCCGTTTTTCCGGCCCAAGTCCACGATGTTAAGGGCGCAATTCGGTGGCTCAAGGCTCACGCTGATGAGTTCGGTTATGATGCCCAGCGTGTGGGGGTAGTGGGGATTTCTTCAGGTGGACATCTCGCCTTGATGGCCGGTTTAGCAGGAGAGCATCTCGAAGGTGAGGTGGGTGGCCACCTTACCGAAAAGTCATCGGTGGCAGCGGTGGTGAACTACTTTGGAGCCAGCGACTTTATTCTTCGCTCCCAGACTCAGCCCACTGCTACCGAGCAGAAGGGCTCGGTTGTGCACAAGCTCTTGGGTAGTTCGGTATCGGAGAATCCAACCTTGGCCGCACAGGCCAGTCCGGTCACTCATGTGCAACCCGGGTCGCCACCCTTATTGATTTTTCACGGTGAAAAGGATGAGCAGGTTTTGGTCGATCAGACTCATCGTCTCGTTGCCCGTTATCAGGAGCAGGGTTGTGAGGTGGAACACGAAGTTTTGGCAGGCAGTGGCCATGGTGGCCCCGAGTTTTTTAATCAACCACGGCGGGAACGAGTGGCGACGTTTTTAAAGGAGACGCTTTCCCGAGTGTAAGCCGCGCAACGGTCCTGAGTTGACAGCAGTAGCCTCGGGTGATTTTTGAAGAGATGGTTTCCCTTTCACAGCCTTTTACGGTGCTTGCTCCCATGCAAGAGGTCACCGACCTGCCCTTTTGGCGCACCTTGGCCCAGTGCGGAGGCGGAGCCGATCTTTACATCACGGAATACTTTCGAGTTCACATCCACTCTACTTTGGAGAAGGGGATTCTCGCCAGTATTCTCAAGAATCCTACCGGACGTCCCATCATCGCGCAGATGATTGGGAAAGACCTTGTCGAGATGCGTCGCACGGCGCGTCAGTTGTTAGAACACCCTGAAGTGTCGGGGATCGATATCAATCTCGGCTGTCCAGCCCCGGTCGTTTGTTCCAAGAATGCGGGGGGCGGCTTGCTACGAAATCTTGAGCAGGTGAACCGTATCTTGGGTGAGCTGCGCGAGGAATGTGGAGAACGTTGGTTCACGGTGAAGACCAGAGTCGGTTTTGATTGCGAAGATGAATTCAATGGTCTGTTAGATGTCTTTGCTGCCCACGCTATCGACATGCTGAGCGTGCACGGTCGCACCGTGAAGGAGCGCTATCAGACTCCGGTGCACACTGATGCCGTACAGGCCGCTGTTGCTCGGCTACCTTGTCCGGTGGTCGCGAATGGCAATGTGGTCGATGTCGCCAGCGGCGCCGGATATTTGGCCAAGACCGGAGCAGCTGGCCTCATGGTCGGAAGAGGTGCGATTCGGAATCCTTGGATCTTTGCTCAATTGCGAGAGCACTTAGCCGGGAGAGTTGCACCGATTGTGCGGCGGAGTGATTTGCTGAACTACATCCAGATTTTGTGGGACGAGACTGCGCAGGCGCGCGTTGAGCTAGGAAAGGACTTCAGCGAGAAAAGGCATGTTCAGAAGATGAAGCGCTATCTGAACTACGTTCTCGCAGGACTGGGCGACGACCTGGAGCACCAGAGTCGGCGCACCAAAGAGAAGGACGAACTCTTCCGTCTTCTCACGGATCATCTTGCCAATGACGAAGCGATTCCGGCCCTTCCTCCCGAAAATTCGAAACTCTTTTGTGGCTTTCGAGAATTGTTAGAATGATGAAGCCTTGCCTCCGAGAACTCATTTGGTGAATCTCTCGGTGATGAATGGGCTGAAGAGAGAGCTGTTAGCCGCCGTGCAAGCAAAGGTGGAGGAAGAATGGCAGGCCTTGCAAAAGGCCCTGCAGGATACCAGTGCCGCCGCCACCGATCCCGATAGCAAGGCAGAGGGGAAATACGATACCCGTAGTTTGGAGATGTCTTATCTTGCAGCCGGGCAAGCTCGACAGGCTGAGGAGCTGACCTCGGCCAGGGAGCAACTCCAGCGTTTTGTTGTTTCCGATTTTGCGATTACGGATGCCATTTCTCTAGGCGCTCTCGTCGAAGTGGATCGTTCCGGAGACTGGGAGCACTACTGGTTGCTACCGGTAGCCGGGGGGATCGAAGTGGAGTGCCAAGGGTTCACCGTAACCACTCTCACTCCCGAAAGCCCGCTCTACACTCAGTTGGAAGGGAAACGAATCGGCGAGTCCGCAGGGGAAGGCTTGCTGGTTAGCGAGGTCAGTTAGTTTTGACGAAGAGAGAGGCGAGAATCGCTTTAATTGTTCTTTTGTGTTTTCTCAGGTCATGACCATTCGCCAACTCGCCGAGCAAGATCCCTTCACCACCAAGGACGGTTCTACCATTCGTAGTATCCTCGACTTGAGCAATGCTCCCGTCGAGAAGCAGAGTCTCGCGGAGGCGGTAGTGCCGCAAGGGACCGCTACCAAGCGCCATTACCATCGTCTGAGCGAAGAGTTTTATTTTCTGTTAGAAGGACGAGCGATGATGGAGATCGACGGTGAGGAACGCGAGGTTGGCCCCGGTGATGCGGTGCTGATTCCGGCAGGGGCTTGGCATCAGATTCGAGGCTTGCAGGAGACCCGTTTTCTCTGCTGCTGCGCACCGCCTTATTCTCATGAGGATACTTACTTTGCGTGATTCTAAGCGGCGTTAGCGTTCGATAACAGAACTCTCGATGAGAGACTGAGACCAATGAGTGAGGAAGAACTTTTTCTCTTGAGGAAGAAATGTGGTAGTGGGGCCGAGGAGCGGACGCAAGGCGGTCGACATCTGCAAGGTCACGATCAAAAAGAGAAAAAGCCAAAGATAGATTTGGCGTCCCGAGTGCATGGTGTGACTGATTTTTCGGAGTAGCTTGCCAGCCATCGCAAAGGACAGGGCCCAAACGGTAAGGGCGAGGAATCCGACAAAGGGCAGTGAATTCGAGGATTGGGTGAAAATCCAAAGAATAGGCGCGAAGGCGATCACGAGAAGCCCGATCAAAGCGAGAAAGCAGAGATAAGCTGCGGAGATGCCTCTGAAGCGAAGGGGAGAATCAGCTAAGCAAGAGAAGATGTAGAGACTGGGAAAACAAATCAGCGCGGCCATGAAGAAACCACCAATGATCTTTAAGGGAGCGGCCCAAAGCTGATGCCCTGTCGAGTAGGTGCCAAAAACGAGCCCCAACAATCCCATGCTGAAGACGGTCAAGAGGATGAGCGGGAGGATGAGGTTCTGTTTTTCGAGGAGCGCTTTGAAAAGGCTGTTAGGGTTGCGCAAAAGTGCTTCGATGGCGCTGGTGAGATTGGTGATTTTAAGCTCTTTGGGCGGGGTTTCGTTATCGATTGGAGGAGGTTCGGGGTGGTCGTTTAAGGTCATCGTTTTGTTAGTATTTATTTTTGGTTGTTAAAAAGAGAGCGGAGGAGAAGTGCCCCCACGAAGGTGGCGATGAAGAGAGCCACTAAGGTCCCTTCGATGCCAAAGAGGCGAGTGAGTGCGGTCCACACCGCTTCGTAGAAAGTGCCGTTGAAGGCATCCTTACGTAGAAAGGCGACTTTCAGATTGGGGCTGCCAAAGAAGGGTCGGAGTAGATAAGAAAGCTGCGCACCCACAAAGGCATTGGACCCGAGCCAAGAGAGCAGAGTGATACAGGCTCCGCGACGATCTGGGGTGAGCTGGTTAATGAGGCCAAAAAGGCGAGTCACTGCCAGGAAACCCACCAACGCGATGAGGGCAGTATGAATCAAGAGATAGAAGCTATGCGCGGTGCTGGCGTTCGCGGCGCCAGAGAGGGGTGCTTCTAGCGCGAGGAAGTAGGTGACCGGTGCAAGTGAGGCCAGCACGACGGAGGCGAGGGCGAAGGCGAAAAGTTGGCAAAGGAGAGATTGCCGGAAGCGAATTTCGGTTCCTAACAGAAGGGCGAGAATGCCGTTGAGTAATCCAGTGATGAGCAGAGTTAGAAAAAGAAGGAGAGGGGTCTTGATTGCGACGTGGAGCGCCATTTCTAGTCCGCGCCAGAGCCCTATCGTGAAGCCATAACAACTTGAACCTACGATGATAATCGTAATTGAACGCCGAGTGGCGAAGGAGATTCGATCCGGGGAGAAGAGGGGGGTGAGCTCATCTGTTTTTCCTCGTGCGAGGGTGGCAGGGGTCATTCTGGGCAATCGAGTTGATGTTTGTGAAGAGGCTTTCCCCCTCCCTCCTATCTTGAACCGACGGGTATGAGGAGAGAGGGGGAACTCTTTGCCGAGGTCTTACTGGCTAGCACCGATGAGCTGCAGGTTGGCAGGGACGAGTTCGCCTTCTTCCAGACTTTCTGCGGAGAAGAGGTTCATGCTCTGACCGCGAATAGTATCTCTCACAGGTCCTTGGCGGCGGTCGGTGCCTCCGATCGGAATGGGTACTGTTGAGCCATCGAGACGGGCGACTAAGATGCGGCCATCCCATGTTTTCTTAGAGAACTGTGGACTCTCTCCCGTGTGCGTCGGGGTGTCGTAGACGAGCGGGATATGACTGCCTGAGGTGCTGAGGAGGTTCTTGGTGTAGGCCCAGACGTTCTCGCCTCGGTCTACGATGCCATCGTTATTGACCCGGCTCATGCGGAAGGTTTTTTGGAATGCTTTGCTGTGGAGAATTTTCTCATTATCAAGACCATTGCCCATCAACTGCTGGAAGTAGTCGTTCGAAGTCAGAGAACGCTCAGGTTCGCGGGATTTGTTTCGCTCCAGACGACCACCTTGTAAGCGACGTCCTCCTTCTAATCGAGCGGGACGCAGTCTACGAGGTTCATCGTCATCTCTGCGTAGCTCTGTGATCTGTTCTGCGGTGCTGTCGTTAGGGTATTCGCCGTGGAAGTCGGAAGCAAAGAGATCGAGCGCTCCTTTCACCGAACGGAGGTTGGAGAGCCCTTCTAACCGTTCCGCATGGGCGAGGGCTCGCATTGCAGTCGGGGTCGCGATGCCAGCGAGGATGACGATGATTGAAATGACGACGAGAAGCTCGACTAGGGTGAAGCCTCTCCGCTTGCGGTGAGAGCTTGGAAGTGGATGTAATTTCACAGTGATAATGGTTTTCTACGGATTACGGGGAAGGGTTTCCCCTGGGTTACTCCGTTAGAAAAACAAGACTCTATGAAAGGGTGGTGAAGCCTATGTGAAGACGGCATGAAAAAAGCCGATCCCTCACGTGGAGGAATCGGCTTTGTTAGAGAAAAAGAAATTTAGAATTAGTTTCCGCTACCGAGACGACGCAGGTCAGCAGTGACCATCTCACCCTCTTCGAGAGCTTCCTCGGAGAACAAGTTCAGGCGCTCACCATCCACTTTACCAGTGACGTGTCCTTCTTTTTTGTCTGTGCCACCGATCTTCTCGGTCCGAGTCGAGCTATCAAGACGAGCCATGATCACTTTTCCGTCCCAAACTTTTTTCGAGAACTTAGGGCTGTCGCCTGTGGCCACTGGAGAGTCAAAGACGATTGGGATGTGACTGCTAGAAGTCTGTTGAAGATTCTTAGTGTATCCCCAAACGTTCTCGCCCTTTTCAATCTTCTTGTTGTTGTCAGGCTTCTTGAGTGCGAACGCTTTTTTAAAGCTCTTTTGATAGAACAGTTCCTCATTATCGAGTCCGTTACCCATCAACTGCTCGAAGTATTGATTAGAGGTGAGGTCAGAGCTAGAAGAGTTTCTTCTAGATCCTCCACCATCTCGGTCGAGGCGACTTCCACCATCAAGTCCACGACGATCGAGACGAGACTTACCGCTCTTACGGCGAGAGTTTCCAACATTGTCGTCAGAGATTTCCGCAATTTCTTCTGCGGTGTCATCACTGGGGTATTCTCCGTCGAAGTCACTCGCGAAGAGATCGAGGGCGGATTTAATTCCTTTCACATTGTTGATTCCGGTGACCTGCTCGGCTTTTCCGAGGGCCTTCATCGCAGTCGGCACGGCGAGACCGGCCAAGACCACAATGATCGAAATCACGACCAGTAACTCCACGAGCGTGAAGCCGGATCGCATTTGTCCTTTGGTTGCTTTCATTTTATTTAATTTGGTTGTGTTAATGGGGAAGTATCCCCTGTCTTTAAGTGCAAATAACTGACGCTATTCGCACTTGGTAAGCTAGAAGTGCAAAAGAAGGAGGCAAGGAAAAAGCTGAAATTCAGCCTCCTAGTTGTTAGACTCGTGAAGAGGGGAGTCTGGTAGGATTAGCGCCTACTCAATTCTAAGCCTCGCCTTCGTTTTCGAATTTAGGCGGATTCGCGTGCCAATCCTGGTAAATCTGCGGCGAAATCTCGGAAGGCTTAATCTCCGAACGACCTCCCCAGAAGACATTGGTGTAACTAACCGGGATGCCAATTGATTCCAAGTGGCGATCGATCGCGGCTTTGTGCTCCATCACTTTTGGTTTCTCGGTACCATGCACTACCCCCATAATATTCACGTTTCCGAACTTAGGCCCTCCTTCACGCCAATAGGCGTGGGTCATACAGTGATGGCGTCCCACCTCGGCGCCAGCACGTTCCTGCATCCCCTCGGGCACTGCCCAGTGGAAGAGGCCGTTGAAACGGGTGACCTTTTTCCCCGTTTCGGAGGGTTTCACGTGTTCGAGAAAGGTGGAGAAACGGCCGATCACTTTCTTGCTATTCAGGGTCTCGGCGACTTCACAGAAGCGATCTAAGGAGACCCCTGCGTTCTTCGCTCGTTGGTCCCAGCAGTTAGAGATGACTTCATCGGGCGTGAGCTCTTCTTTTAAAGAGAGCAAGACGGTCCACTCTTCGTCGGTCAACTCGACGGTAGTGGTGGTCATCATGTGCGCCGGCTCGTCTACCTTGGCCCCAGGTTCGAGACCCTTGCGCCGAACGTGGCCTACTCCGAGCGCGAAAACGCCATGGGCAGGCATCAGGATATACTCTTCCGCACCCACGATATCTTTGAGAACGGTGGCGTGGTGGTCGAGCGACTCTCCTTGCGGCACCTTGAGGGTCGTCCAGAGACGGTATCCCGCTCCCGAGACTTGTTGATCCGTGGAGCGAGTCACGACATGTCCTGAGAAAGGATCATGTCGGAACATATACTCGAAGATGGCGCTCAGTTTTTCCTCCGGCACCCGCCAAGCGACGAGGGCTCCGTGGGCGAGCTTGGTTGCGAGTAAAGTCTGACGAACGCGACGAATCACCCCAGCCTCTAACATCGCACGAATCCGTTCCAGCACGAGAGGAAGTTCCACCCCCGATTGCTCCGCAATGGTTTCGAAGGGTTGACGCTGGAAGCCTGCCACCAGGTCTTCAGAAACAGCGAGGATACGGGAGTTGATTGGGTCGTCGTGCTCGATAGGAATCATATTGATGGCGTAATTTGTAGCCTCGAAAACGTAAAAGCTCCACCCCAGCTTTCTTTTTTCTCAATTTGGGAATTCCGTAGCCTATACGGGGCGTAGCTTTTTAGCCTGCTTCGCCGCAACCGTTCAGCTGATGAAGCCTTCCTGCTATCAGTAACCCATGCGAGATGCCATCCCAGCTTACTCCTTGATCGCCTGGTAGATAATGGGTTTCAGCGTTGTTTCTAGCAGAGGCGTATAGGGCATGGTCTGCTCCATCGTTACCACAATGAGATCGTGTGATGGAGAGAGCCAATAATGCGTGCTCGCTGCTCCTCCCCAACCATATTCTCCCACCGGCGCAGCCGCATCCCAGCGATCATCATACAGGTATTTCACCGAGAATCCCAATCCAAATCCGATCCCATGGCGTTTCTGGTTCTGCCCAATTCCAATACAGGGGATCGCGCGTGGGAGCTGATTCGTGCGCATCAGCTCTACGGTGTCTGCGCGGAGATAGCGTTCTCCCTGATAGACCCCATTGTTACTAATCATCTGCAGGAACTTTGCATAGTCTTTGATGGTCGAGACCAGTCCACTTCCCCCTCCTTTGAATGCAGGATCCTTGAGGAAATTACTCGTCTCCGCTTGGTCCGAAGGTTCTAGTACTCCCTCTTTGTTCCGATAGAGCGTGGAGAGACGAGAGGCTTTGTCCGGTGGAACTTGGTAGAAAGTGTTGCTCATTCCAAGCGGAGTGAGAACGCGTTCTTGTAATAATTCAGGGAAAGATTTCCCTGCCGCACTCGCGATCACCGCAGCCAACACATCCGAACTGAAACTATAAACCCACTGCTCACCGGGATGAGCGGCGAGGGGAAGGGGCCCTAGTTTTTCACTCATTTCGGAGAGGGTAGCCTGTGGGTTTCTGACTCCTTGCTCGCGATACTGAGGACTGTTGCCGGGACCGAATCCCGAGGTGTGTCGCAGCAAGTCACGCACTGTCGTCGCACGACGAGCAGGATCTGTTTCCCCTTCCTCAATCGTCACCGTTTGTTCCGAGAAACTAGGAAGGTAGTGGCTCACGGGATCATCGAGTGAAAGCGTTCCCTCTTCACAAAGCATCAGCGCCAGTGCCGAGGCTGGCCCCTTCGTCATCGAGTAGATGCGGAAGAGAGTATCCGCCTCCATAGGCAGATTTTGCTCGCGATCACGCTGGCCGAATTGCTCGAAGTAAACCGTCTTGCCGTGTCGAATCACCAGCACCGAGGCTCCCACCAGTTTATCTTCCTGAATTAGTCCTTCTACTGCGGGCGCGATTTTTGCCAACTCAGTTGGCGACATCCCGTGGGTCAGCTTTTCACCTGGAGCGAGCAATGCGAGACAGGTCGAGAGGAGGAGAATGGGCTTCATCATTAACTCTATGTTAGAGGAGCACTTCTGCGACGGAAGAAGAGAATTCAGTGAAATGCCATCATTGTCCTCTCCTTTCACCCCTTTTTCCCCGGTGAAAGTTGCGGAAAAGGGGTGACAGGCAAGCCTCGGGTTTCCATGCTCCGTCCTTCGATGGCAGGCGAACTCACATACAAAGATTCCGGCGTAGATACACGCAGAGCAGCAGCTTTCGTGGGCGACATAGGCGCTCACGTCAAACGAACTCAACAACAGCGGCAACTCTTCGGAGCCTTTGGGCTCTTCGCCGCCGCCTACGACCTGAGCGATTATCAGCAACCCGTCCTCGTGACCGGTTGTGATGGCGTTGGCACCAAGCTCGAACTCCTCCTCAAGCACGACCTCCTAGAGATTGCCGGCAAAGACCTCGTCGCCATGTCGGTGAACGATATCCTCACAACTGGCGGCGATCCTCTCCTCTTTCTCGACTACCTCGGCATTGCCAAGCTCGATGAAGCCAAGCTCGTCCGTCTCATCGCAGGCATGGCCGACTACCTAGAGGAATGCGGCTGTATCCTCGCGGGCGGCGAAACGGCCGAGATGCCTGGCATCGTTCCCGAAGACGTCATCGAGCTCTCCGGCTTCTGTATCGGTGCGGTCGAAAAGCCCGACCTCATCGACCCCACCACGGTAGCAGAGGGCGACGTCCTCGTCGGTTACCGTTCCGATAGCTTTCACGCCAATGGCTTCAGCCTCGTGCGCAAAGTGCTCGCCTCTCGTGCCGGCGACTTCACCTCCGAAGAAGAGCGCGAAATGCTCGCTCCCACCCGTCTCTACTTTGATGTCGTCAAAGACATCCGTGACGCCGGAGTGCGCCCTAAAGCGATGGCCCACATCACCGGCGGCGGTCTCCCCGAGAACCTCGAACGCCTCTTCCAAGGTCTCGGCGCGGACCTCGAGATTCCCACCTGGGAAAACCCCGTCTGCCAAAAAGTCCTCGCCAGCGTCGATGCCGAGGACCGCTACCACACCTTCAACATGGGCATCGGCTGGGTCGCCATCGTCTCCCCCCGAGACGTCGACAAAGCCCTCACCGCCGGCCCCGGCGGCGTCGTCCTCGGCCAAGTCCGCCCCGGTAATGGGGTCACGGTGAAGGGTGGGTAGGTAGTTCTTTTCCTGAGCAGGCTCGGATCGTTTTTTCATTCCCTCTCCTTTTCGTAGTTCTAATAGCAATGAACTAAACGAATTGGTAGAATGACCGAGTTCAAATTGCTCAAGTGTAAGGCGGGAGAGGGATGCGACACGGGCATCATAACTGACTGGTAACGAGATGATTGGGTGATTTAAACCGAATTTTCAGTTCGGCCGCAGAGCGTTGTTTTCAAAGAGAAAATAAACGTTCATTCTACCAGTTAGTTTAGAGAGTTCGTGTAAATACTCGCCTTTCTCGCAGCACGTTATCTTGTTCGAGTTCCCCATGTGGTCTCCCTCCAACCAGTGCTCTTCTGCAAGCTTTGCCATTTCGCTGAAGATTTTCAGTCTAGAAGGCACGCTTTTGCCAAAGCGATTTTTGAAGTTTATCCGAAAAATTTAGCGGTGACTTGGATGTCAAAATTCATACGCTTGTGTAGAATTCGACCAATTTCGACCCGTTCATTCTGAACGCGATAGACGAGATAGTGGTGTTTTACTCGGAAGATGCGGCAACCAGAGAAGAGATCGTCTCTGGAGCGGCTACCGGGAATATAAGGATTTGAGCTGATTTCTTCGAGGGCGTGTGCGATGGCTTTCCGATAAATATCGAACTGTTCGGCACCCCACTGTTCGTAGGTATAGTCATAAATACCATCGAGGTCAGCTCCTGCTAAAGGTGAGAGGACATAGTGACCCACGATCAAGAATTTCCATTTTTGCGCTGAAGAACCCGTTCGGCGATTTCATCGGTTGAAAATTCAGAGTGTAGCCCTTGGTCGAGTTGCTCGAATCCAGCAGAGACAGCTTCCTTGAGCTTGTTATATTTTAGAGTAATAAACTCCCGATATTCGGAATCTGAGGTCACAATTACGGAAGGGCGGCCATGTTTGGTGATAGAGACAGGCCCTTGAAGAGCTGCGTCCATGACCCTACCGAGATTTTGCTTGGCATCATTTGCGGTGAAAGTTTGCATGATTCTTCTTATTTCATCTGTTTTAGATGATTTGAGTACAGGAATCAAGGACTCTGCTTAAATTTCCTCAAAAAAA
>CALFBF010000116.1 GCA_937949965.1 uncultured Roseibacillus sp. | reverse complement strand
TTTTTTTCGAAAGTGGGTCATCGAGGGTGCTGTTTCTTTTGAAAGGCCCGTTTCGATGGATCTTTTTAAGTCCTGCTCTGTTAGTGGTAGGGTTTGGTGGGAGGTGACTTGATACAAAGGTGCTTCCCGTGGTTGACAAATTGGTCTCACTTTCTTTTATCTTCGGCCCCTTTTATCATTTCTCATGGCCGCCGATCTCCTCCTGACTGCTATTCGCCAACACTTGGAACTTTATCCGACTCATAAGGTGATTCTAGAGCCCATTACCAGTGGTGCTTCTGGACGAACACTTGCGAGGTTGAAGCCCGAGGGTCATCCAACTTTTATTGGGCTTCATTACACTGATGAGCGGCAGGATAATGAGTATTTCCTCCCCATTGCCGCTTTTCTCAAGTCTGCACGTCTCAATGTGCCCATTGTCCTGTACGATAATCAGTCCAAGGGTTTGGCGATTGTGGAGGATTTGGGAGAAGTTGATTTACTATCGTTGAAGGATGAGCCTTTCGAGGTGCGGGAGCCCTACTACCGCTCTGTTTTTACCCAACTTGATAAGCTGGCTTTTACCAAAGTTCCCAAGGACTTGGAGATGATGCCACCTTTCACGACGGGGACTTATGAGTGGGAGCAGGGATACTTTTGCGACCACTTTGTGGGTGAGCATCTTGGGAAGGATGGCGATATTCTCCGCGAGGATAAGCGTTTGAAGGCTCTGGCCACCCGTCTTGGGAAAAGCCATCGCCATCTCGTGCATCGCGATTTACAGTCTCAGAATATTATTCTAAACGATGATAAGGCGTTCTTGATCGACTTTCAAGGGATGAGGTGGGGCCACCAAGAGTACGATTTGGCCTCCTTTATCTATGATCCTTACATGGCTCACAGTGTCGAAGAACGGGAGCGGCTGTTAGATATATGGGAAGAGATTACCGAAGAACGTCCTATTCCACAGCTGTTGCGCGATTGCGCGGTTCAGCGTTTGATGCAGGCCTTGGGAGCGTATGGTAATCTTGTCGAAAATTTTGGCAACGATTGGTATGAGCAACATATTCCAACCGCAGTGCGTCTTTTGAAAGAAGTCGTTGTGGACTCTGAGTTTGAGGAATTGTTAGAGCCTTATCTTGTGGGCTAAGTTTTTCCCTTATTCGTTCCAGATGAGGTGATCGAGTTGAATCTGTTCGGCTCGTTCTTGTGCTTGCGGAGCACCTGGTCCGTTGGTCTGAGCGAGTTTACGAGCAAGGGTGAGCGCTGCTTGCGGTCGCTTGGCTTCTAGTAAAATGTCAATGGCCTCAAAACCACAGCGATAGTAGTAATCCCATTCTTGCTCTTTTTCATTCGGAAGTTTGTTCTCAAAGTCGACTACGCGCAAGCAGGGTTCGATAGCGAGGTTGAGTTTGCCGTTCTCGCGGTGAGTGAGAGCGAGTTGATAGTGGATTCGGTTAGAGAGTGGGTAGGATGTGCGATCGTCATCAAGGAGACGCTGATAGATGGAGATGGCAAGTGCGGCAGATTTGGGCTCGGTAGCAGCTAGTTCACGGTAGGCTTCGGCAGCGAGGAGGGATGCTTCCGGTTGATCGCCGGGTCTTCCGGGGATGCCGTCGAGTGTTCGCAAGGATTCCTCCGCTTGTCCAAGGCTCTTGAGCAGGGTGCGTGCTTTGAGTAACCGTGCTCGATTGGTGAGGGGACCTCCCTTGGCAATCACTTGATCGAGGGTGTCGAGGGCTTCTACCGTGGCTTCTCCAGTAGGGATGAGTAGATTGGAGCGGGCGGAGTAGAGGAGGGCGAGCTCTGCGAGTTCACCCGAGTCGGAGTGGTTTACTACTTCGGAGAAGAGGAAGTGCGCGCGATTGTAATCTCCATTTTGGAAGCAGCTTTCTGCGAGGCGGAGAGTGAAGAAGGGATCGTCTTTGGCCTCCGCAAACTGCTTGCGATATTTCTCGCCTATTTTGACGGCGTGGCTCCAGTCATTGCTCATTACCCCTAGTCGATGGGCGACTTGAAAGCTTTCGTGAGAGAGAGGAGAGGAGGAATTTTCTGGTAGGGCCGCGAGCTGAGATTCTACGAGAGAAAAGTTGGGTGTGTCTTGAGCAAGTGCGAGGCGAGCTAGAGCGAGTCGGGCTTCATTCAAGCGCGGGTGAGCGGGATTTTGGAGGAGGAACTCTTGCAGGGCGTTGTGAGCAAGATCTGATTTTTTGGAGGCAAGTGCGAGCGCACGTTCGAGGGAAAGAAGGGTCTGGGAATCCTCGGTGGTTAAACGGTCGGCGATTTGACCGGTGGAGGATTCGGGGCGAAGGGAGAGCTGAAGGAGTGCTTGGTTGAGCAAGGCCTGTTCTGCAAAAGACGAGATTGGATGGCTTGTCGCTTGGGCGAATAGGTTTTGTGCTTTGGTGATTTGGCCTTCTTTGGTCGCTAGCCGTCCCAAGAGGTCGGCGGCCTGGGCTGCGAGTGGTGAGTTGGGTGCGATAGTGCGAACTTTCTCCAGTGATTTTTTGGATTCGTCGAGTTGTTTGTTTTCGTAGGCAGTTCGGGCCTGTTGAAAGTGAGTGAGGGCGGTGAGCTTAGGTGAAGGGGAGAGGGTGAGAATCTGCGTTAGGTAGGAGGTTGCCTCTGCTGGTGGAGAGAGAAGGGAGAGGTAGTAGCAGGCGAAGAGTTTGGCCTCGGTTGTGTAGTTACTATCTTCGCCTAATGTTTGTGGGGAGGCGAAGGTGAGGAGGGCTTGGCGAAGGGGTTGTGGATTTTCTAACTGAGTAATGAGGGTCTCGAAGCGAGAGTGTAGAAAGGGGAGCGCAAGGGAAGAATCAGGTTCTTCTAACAAGGTGAGCAAGGAGGGGAGGGCAGACCCGGCTTGTTCACTTTTCAGGTTGGCGTCGCTTTTGCCTAGTAGTGCGAGTGTTTTCAGAGAAGGACTTTTGCTCAGTGTCTGTGCTTCGATAAAGGCTTGTTGAGCGGTGGCGTAGTCGGAGAGGGCGAGGGCGATGCGGCCTTGGAGGATTTTTTTAAGTGCTTGCTCTTGTTCGTTTTCTGCCGAGGTGGTGACTGCTGTTAATGCGGCGAGTGCTTTTTCGGGTTGCTTGGTGGAGAG
>CALFBF010000115.1 GCA_937949965.1 uncultured Roseibacillus sp. | reverse complement strand
CGCGACCAGGTCACGGTCTACCGCACCATGAAGGACCGGATGGCCCGTGATAAGGCCAAGACCCAGGTGCTGCAGATTTCCTCTGTCGGGCTCATGGAGATGACCCGACAGCGACTGAACGAGAGTTTACAGGAAACCCTCTCCGAGCCTTGCGAATACTGCGAAGGACGTGGTCGAGTGAAGACAGCCTTCACCCTCAGTGTCGAGATTCAGCGAGCGTTGAATACCGTGATTGCGAGGCATCAGGATGAGGCGGGCGACTTAGTTGTCATCGTGCATCCCGTGGTCTTGGAGCGTTTTAAGAAAGAGGACTCACAGATCCTCGTCGAGCTGGAGCGTAAGCATACGGGGCGACTGATTTTCCGCACCGACTCGACTCGTCACCGCGAACGCTACGACATCGTCGATGCCGCCACCGAAAAACCCTATGTCTCCGTCTAAAAACGAGAGATAAGGGCGGCCGCTCTCCTGTAAGCCGGATTCTGTTCCGCTGGCCCTATGCCAGCTTCGATGACCATTTCTCTTTGCGACTAATACCCGGAGATGAAACGGACGGGTCGTCCTTTCTCCTGTTCTGTCTTGCACCACGTGGGGTTTGCCCTGCCGCCTTGGTTACCCTTGGCGCGGTGGGCTCTTACCCCACCTTTTCACCCTTACTCTAGCAAGCCAGAGCGGTCTATTTTCTGCGGCACTTTCCGTCCTATTTCGCTTGCGCGGAATAGGCCCTCGTTTTCACAAGGCACGCTACCCTATGGAGTCCGGACTTTCCTCGCTTTGGCTCGAAAGCCCAAGCGCGATCATCCAGAGAGCGGACGCGCAGTAAGCATGCAAAGGAGGCTACCAGCAACCTAATTCCTCTTCTATTAGCCTCGTTTTTCGAGATCGGAGAGTTGTTTGCGTAGGTTCGTGAGTTTGCTCTGCAGATCCTTCTCTCGTCCCTCGATGCTGATCATCTTTTGTCGCAGGTTATCAGTAACTTGCTTTTCTTTTTTAAGTAAATCACTTAGAAGTTCGACCTCCTCTAACAAATCTTCATCAGTTTGCGACGAGGAAGATTCTTGTTTTTGAGAAGAGGTTTTTTCTTCTAGTGAGGACTTCTCCTTTTTACTCACGGCCAACTCGCTTTTGAGCGTCGAGACTTGTGATTCTAGGGTTATGACCGATTTCTTGGCGGTTGCGAGACGATCCTCTAGCGACTTCTTCTCTTTCTCCGCCTCTTTTTGGGATTTTTCTAACTCCGCACGAGCAACCTCGAGTGCTGATTCCTCTTTCTTGTCTGCTTTATCCGACTTCTTGGCAGGAATCTTCTCTTTCTTGGGTTCTTTCTTAGCTTCGTCGGATTCCGCAAGTTGCTCCTTCAGTTGCTGGATTTCGTTTTCACTTTCGCTCAGCTGACGCTGAGTTTTGGCTAAATTTTTCTTAAACTGGCCCCACATCCAGTGCCCCATGAGAAGGCCAAAGAGAAAGGCCAAAGTCGCTAAAGCGACATTCCAGAGAGCGAGCTCGATGAGGAAATGGGAGAATGCTGCCATGAGTCTTACCAAATCAGTATCTCAACATGCCCAGCAAGCTCACTGTTATCCTCCGTCATCTCGAAAGGAACTAAGTGTAAGCGCTCTTGCTCGATTCCTTTTTGAATCAGTTTGTCGGCAATCTTCTGAACTCGTTTCTCAACCACCCTTCCCTTTTCAATCTCATTTTTAGAAGGATGAACGCCGATCACGAATTGGACCTCTTTCGGAGTTTCGAGGAAGAGGGCGGTGAGTTTTTGTAAGTTGTCTTCTCCTTCCTTGGTGAGGCGAACCGTTTTTGCTTCAAATTCTAGCGTCAGATTTGTCAGTTTCTGTGCAAGGCTACGAAGCGGTTCTCCTTCGATGTTAGAGCCGACCTTACGCAGTGGGAAGTGGTAGCGCGAAGGCATCAGTTTCAAGTGATTGCTGGAGTAGTCTTTTAATCCTAAGTTGGTGATGAGTTGATCGATTTCAGCGGTATCACTCGGTGTTGCGGAGCCTGTTAGGATCAGGTGGTTATCGCGAAAGTCCACCGTTCGTTCAGCGGACTCTTGAAAAAATCGATCGAGAAAAATGCCCCAACTGGCTGCGCTTTTACCAAAGAGGTTAATTTCCGTTTTAGTCCGTAACTGGTCAGTATTGACCTTAACCAGTCCTTTGAGTGCTTCTTTTTGCCATCTTGGAGAAACGAGGCCAGAAACAGTCACCACTCCTCGGCGCTGTTGGACTTCGAGCCATCCCGTGATTGCTAGTTGGTTTTTAACGAGACGAACGGGGCCAATCTGCGCAATATCCCGTGCAATATCCTGTGCAGTTTCCTCAGAACCGACCGAACCTCGAATGGTGGCGTCGAAGTAGGTGAGTTCGACTTCAGGTGTAACGACGCCATGCTTTTCTAAGACTGCACTCACTGCTTGGCGCAGCTTGGGTTGGCCGCTTTGAAGGAAAGTCTCGGTCTGGAACTTCATAATCACCGGGATCATGAGCAGTGTTGAGAGAACGATGAGAAACTTCACAACGAAAGAGTTGCGTCCTAAAATGAGGAGGAAAACCTCAAATCTCGTTCGCTTTTTACAAATGGGCTCCTTGTGAGTCTGTTTGTGTGGTAAATCTGGCTGCAATTTCGACAAATCATGCCATCTTACTTCGTAGTAGAAACTTGTCATGGAGTGGTCTCCTCGATTTTCCCGCTGGCACAGCTCTAGCTTCTTTGCGAAGCTCTCCTTTGATTTTCTGAACGATGGCCGTCCCAAAACTGAATGTTTCTTCCGAGACTGAGATTCCCGAGGAATTGCAGCAACAGCTGCAGGAGTTTCGGCGTCATCTCTGGCGAGCGAAGCTCATGGAAGCACTCTTAGCGGGTGCCTTCGGGATCGTCTTTTCTTTCCTGCTAGTCTTCACCTTGGATCGCTTCATCCCTACTCCTGGTTGGATCAGACTCCTCATTTTATTAGCGGGGACTTCTCTCTTCGCTGTTTTTGCTCCTTATTGGATTCATCGTTGGTTGTTCAAAAACCGTCGTGAGAATCAGCTTGCACGCATGATTTCGCATAAATTTCCCCGTCTCGGGGATCGACTTCTTGGGGTGTTAGAACTCTCCGATCAGCAAGAGGCGGCATCGAGTCTTTCCCCTGCGCTACGTGCCGCCGCAACACGAGACGTTGCCGCTGCGGCTGCCAAGCGAGACTTTGCCGAAGCCTTGCCGGAAGATAAGAACAAATTCGGTCTCTTGCTGGTTGCAGGTCTAGTCGCGCTTACGGTGACTACTTTTCTCATCCTACCCAAAGCAGGAACGAATGCACTTCAGAGATGGTTGATGCCGCTTTCGGATACTCCACGCTACACTTTGACCAAATTTGATGAGCGGCTTCCTTCTCAGCTCGTTGTTGCTAAAGGAGAACCTTTTAGTTTTACTGCATTGTTAGCAAAAGATTCAGAGCAACTCCCGAAATACGCGAAAGCTCGTCTTTCGGGTCAGAGTTGGCAGCAAGCGCAGCTTTCTGAAGTCGCCTATCGCTTTGACTTCGCGGGTCAACAAGAGGATAGCCAAATCTCCTTAGCGGCAGGCGATGCTCGCGCTAAGATTAAGGTTATTCCGACTCTCCCTCCGACTTTGGAATCAGTCGGAGCGAGCATTGTTCTCCCTCCTTATCTTGAACAACCTACCCAGCAAATAGACATCCGTTCAGGCACACTCAATATCTTAGAAGGAAGTTCGATCGCTCTCCGCGCCAACGCTTCTCGGACTCTAGCTAAGGGCATGATGGAAGTCACCGAGTGGACTTCCTCTGAAACAGAGACGGCTACTCTTCCCCAGAAATTGTTCGCCCAAGCTACCGGACGACGTGTTAATTATCCCGTAATCAAGGTGGTGGAAGCACCCCAGGAGGTGCGGCTTTCTTGGGAAGATGAACTCGGTTTACCGGGTTCGGAAAGCTTTCGTCTCCGCATCCAACCTCTCGAAGATCAAGCGCCCTCGGTCTACATGCAGGGAACGCGCCGTCAAATCGCGATCTTACCAGAGGAGACGATTGAATTCGAAGCGACGGCGCAAGACGACTTTGGTCTCAAATCATTTGGTCTCGAATGGCAAGGAGAGTTTACGAAACCGAGTCCCAATGACCCAGCGAAGGGAGAATTTGCCTTGGCGACTGGCGGATCTGCCGAAACTCGCCTTATCGCTCCGGTAGCTTTCTCCCCTCTTATTCACAAAATCGAGCCGCAAAAGCTAATCTTGCGAGTCTTCTGCGAAGACTACCTTCCTGGGCGAGGCCGGGTCTATTCACAACCCCTTGAGATTTATATTCTGACTCGTGATGAGCACGCCCAGATGCTCAAAGATCGTTTCGATCGGGTGATTGGCGAGTTAGAAGATGCCACTCGTAAAGAGCAAAATAATCTCGACGAAAACAAACGTATTGAGCGTCTCGACAACGAAGAATTACAGGAACCTCAAAATCAAGAACGTCTCGAAGCACAACGCAAAAGCGAGCAAGATAATATCGAGAAACTCGAAAAGCTTAGTGAAGAAATGGAGAAGCTTTTTCAAGACGCCCTCCGTAATGGCGAAATTGAAAAAGAAACTATGGAGAAGCTCTCCGAGACCGAAAGTAAGCTGCAAGAGCTGGCCAAGGAAGATCTCCCTGAGGTGGAAGAGCAGCTAAACAAAGCCCAAGATCAACGCTCGACCCCAGAACAATCAAAAAAGGATCTCAAGAAAGCAACTGAGAAGCAGGAACAAGCACTTGAGAAAATGAAGAAGACTCTCGAACAAGCCAATGAATCTAATCGAGATTTCGAGGCCGCCACTTTCGTGAATCGTTTAAAACGAGCTGCAGATGAACAGGACGGCATTGCGAATTCACTTATTCAGAGTTTTGACAAATTAGTAGGTCTTGAAAGTGATAGGGTCGATCCCAGCGAAGAACGTCTGTTAGGAGAGCTCTCTCTGCAACAACAGCGCACCGCTGCGGACTTACGTTGGATTCGTGAAGACTTGGGGCACTTCTACTCTCGAACAGAGAAAGACATCCATAAACAACTGTTAGACGCGATGAACAATTCGCCCATTGATGAAGAACTCGAATTCAACCGCGATCGTTTTTCTCACAACTTTAGTTTCCGAGGCATTTTCTTCTCAAAGAAATGGGCCGCCGAACTTCGTGCTTGGGCCAAACTCCTTGAAGGAGCACAAGACGAGGGTGGTGGCGGCGGCGGAGGTGGTGGTGGAGGTGGCAGCTCCATGGAAGATGATGACTTCGAGTTCATGCTCAAAGTCATGCAGATGATTCAACAGGAACAAGATATCCGGGCCCGCACGCGTGCGATCGAGCAACTGCGACGCAACAGCCAAAAAGTAAATCAACAACAGCGTCTTCCCTAAATCATGAAAGCTCTTTTTTTAATTCAGCTCAATTTCTGGCTTAGCATTCTAACAAATGGGATTTTTGCCGACGAGACGGCCCCGCAAAAAGAGGAAATCTCAAAGGAAGAATTTGCGGAACAAATCAGGAATAGCGTAGAAGAACTAGCAGAAGTGCAAGATGAGCTTGCGGCTGATGTCATGGAACTGGTCGAAAGCCAGACCGTGCCTCAAGTGATTGAATTACTAGAAGAGGTGGAGGTCATCATGGCAGAGGTTACCGATGATCTCATCGAAACCGAGACTGGTGGCGCAACCATGGCTGCACAAACAGAAATCATCGAAAAAATCCTCGCGGCGGCTAAGAAGAAAAAACAATCCTCGGAGGGTAAATCTAAGCAACCCCAGGATAGCTCCGATGCCATGCTTAATATGATGGAACGGATGTTGGGACGAGAACCGGGCGCAGGAGAGGGAGAAGGTCCACCCCAAGGGCAAAAGCCGGGAGAAGGAGGCTCCAAAGGTGGCGAGGGTTCGACCGGAGATTCCGGTGCCGCTAACGAGTCGGTCTCGGGTTCAAACAAGGGTCAAACAGATGAGCGAGTTATCCCCAAAGGAAGTGCACCATCGGGTCAAAATCTACCTGACGAATTCCGAAAACTCCTCGACGCCTACAATAGCAACCGGTCTCCGAACTCATGAAACGCTATCTCTTACTCATTCTCATCAGTTCCCACTCACTGTGGGGACAGAGCTTTCCACGTCGCGAGGCGAATCCCATCCCCCCGCAAGTCGAGGCGATGTATGAAAAAGGATTACGCTACTTGGCATCTGAACAGACTGAAGGAGGGCACTGGAATGGACGTTATGGTTCGGAGCCGGGCGTGGTAGCCCTCGCGACACTTGCCTTCCTCGCTCGTGGTGAGGACCCGAACTATGGTCCCTACGCCAAGAATATTTCTCGGGCTCTCAACTATCTCCTGAGTAAGCAGGCCTCGGTCAATGGTTACATTGGCAACAGCCTCTACAATCACGGTTTTGCCACCTTGGCTTTAGCTGAATCCTATGGTGTCGTGAACGATCCTCGCCTGGCCTCCGCGCTATCGCAGGCAGTTGACCTTATTCTTTCCGCACAAAAGAACAATCGCTACGGTGCTTGGCGTTACACTCCTGAGAGTGACGACGCGGATAGCACCGTCGCGGGTTGTCAGATTAAAGCGCTCTTGGCTGCTCGTAATGCGGGGATACCTGTGCCGGAAGAAGTCATCCAAAAAGGCTTAGCTTATCTCAAGCGCTGCCGCTCCCCTCGCGGTGGTATTGGTTACAATTCACCTTCTAGCGAGAAGCCGACTCTAACAGCTATTGGCGTCACTTGCTTTGCTCTCGCTAAGCAGAAGGAGGGGAAAGGTTTTGCCGCAAGTGTGGAGTATCTTCGTGAGCACCTGAACTACCGCGATCCTCATTATCCTTTCTACTTTGAGTATTATATGTCTCAGGCTCTTTTCCAAGCCGACCAAGAATTGTGGGAAAACTGGAATGCCAAAAACATCCGTTACCTCTCCGCCTCTCAGCTCCGCAACGGCTCTTGGCCAGATAGTAAGGGAGCTCCTTTTGCTACTGCTGGTGCCCTTCTTTCCCTTGCTTTGAACTACCGCTTTTTGCCCATTTACGAAAAATAAATTGTGAACTGTTCCCTCCCCTTTCTAACTCTTTGCACCAGTCTAACAATAGCCTGGGCAGAGCCTGGTGCTGATTTCTTGCGTTTCTCCAATGGTGACACTTTGCATGGCCAATATCAAGGTCTCGATGAAGGCCCTCTCCTACGCTGGCAGAGTAGTGAATCTGAAGATCCCATTCACTTCGAAACCAGAAATCTGCGTAAGCTCAGCTTGAATAATGGCCGTTCGAAGGAGGCCCTTACGCAGGTAGGCCTGGTAACACTCTCCAACGGTGATCTCGTGCCGGGAAACGTCCTCAGGATGGATGAGAAAATGCTCACCCTCGAAACTGAATTTGCGGGGGTCGTTACCATTCCTCGGGAACATATTGTTAAGATTTCACCAAATCGCCATGGTGGCAATGTGCTCTATGCGGGCCCCTTCAACGACGATAACTGGAGTATCCCCAAGAATAGCAAGGACGATGAGGTTAAGGGATGGAGCCATGGCAGTGCGGCTTGGTATAGTCAGTCCTCGGAGGTGCTTCGCCTCGATACGAAACTTCCGGACAAAGTCTCTATTCGCTTCGAACTCTCTTGGCAGGCTCCATTGAATGCGACTATCGGATTGTTCTCTGATTTCCTGCGCCCCGAAGCCACCGAAGGAGCTCGTATCCGCCGAGTCCCCCAGCAGAATCAAGAGCAAGCCGCAGAGGCTGTTGAGCAGGAAGAGGCTGAGGACGGGAAACCGGCCTTCGTCGATATCATTGAAAATGGAACTTCGGGTTCTGATGCCGGTTCTTACGGTTCTGGTTACCTCATCTCAATCCTCTCCAGTTACACGCGCTTGCAGCGGCTAGATTATAATGAAGAACGAAAAGCGAGAAAGAGTTCGTTCCCAAACTCTGGCGGACGACTCAATCTAGGAGATCTTTTTTCCGCCGAATTTGAAATTCGAGCTGATCGAGAAGAAGGCACCATTGCCCTTTTCGTGGATGGAAACTTCTTTGCGGAATGGCAAGATTTAGCTAGCCCCTTAACCGAAGCGGATCGTTACTTTGGGATTTCAGCGGGAGGAAAGGCTCGTTTGCGTCTCAGCGATGTCGTCGTTTCGGAGTGGAATGGGATGCCTGATTCAGCTCGTAGTATGGAGACCGAGGAAAGAGATGTCGCCTTACTCGCTAATGGTACAGATCGTATTTCGGGTAAAATCCTAGGGCTACAAAATGAAATCTTTGAAATAGAATCGAGCTATGGAGCCTTCCAGATTCCGGTTAAAGAAGTAACCAATATTCAGATGGCTAGTAATTCGATCTCCTCAGCAGAAGCTGCTGCTGATGATTTTATTCTGGTGAGCTTCCAACCGAAAGGTTTGCTCACCCTACGCCCGAAGGAGGGACAGGCTGAAAATCTGCGTGGAGAACACCCTATTCTGGGTCCGCTCGATATTAATCTTAAATATGTTTATCTTCTCGAATTTGACCCGATTGCGACCATTTTTGATAACTGGGATGATGAATTTTAGCCTCATAACTCTCCTCGCCCTCTCCTCCTCTCTCGCACTAGGCGAAGTGCTCACCATGTCAAATGGGAAGCAGTTCTCGGGAAAACTTTTGGCCATTGATGCTGAACGAGGAATTCTCGTCGATAGTCCACGCTCACCCGAACCATTGGCTTTTAAACGAGATGCCTTCAAAAGTCTCCAGTTTGAGGAAGAGCCTTTTGTGACCCCTTTTCAGGCAG
Source organism: uncultured Roseibacillus sp. (assembly GCA_937949965.1). Classification (GTDB taxonomy): domain Bacteria; phylum Verrucomicrobiota; class Verrucomicrobiia; order Verrucomicrobiales; family Akkermansiaceae; genus Roseibacillus. Next base: position 10,427 of record CALFBF010000115.1, on the reverse strand, counting down.
AACGACTGGTGCTAGCTAATGGAGACATCTTACCAGGAACGCTACTGGGGCTTGATGCCGAGTCGATTTCTTACTCTGGTCTCATCGGCGAAAAAGTATCGGTCAGTCGTGATTTTATTAACACCTTGCGCTTTGGGATCAAACCACAAGCGCTTACCTATCACGGACCAGCGCCATTAGAAGAATGGTCCGGCGAAGGGGTGAAGACCTGGGACATGAGCGAAGATCCTGCTGACGGATTACTGATGATTGACCCCGGTTTGATCAAGGCCGACCGGCAGTTAGGGAAACAGTTCCGCATTCGGTTCTCTCTTAAATGGCAAGAGCACCCTTCCATTCGGATATACTTCGGAGCAGAACTCGGCCCAGAGGCGACGAAGAATCGTTATTATATCGACCTTAGTAGCCGTGAGCTCCTTATCCGACGACAGCGTTCGAAAGAGCCTGTTACTAAGACTCTCATCACACTCTCTCATCAAGATGTCTATCAGAGTCGAAAGCTCGAAGTCGATCTTCGTGTCAACCGTCTCCTCGGCACCATTGATCTTTTCTTGAATGGAAAGCTGATTCGCCAATTGAGAGATGAATCGACCCCGACGGTTGGAAACGGAATCATTATCGAACGTAAAAGAAATGACAACACCGCCACCTACCTCACTGATTTCAGAGTTTACGAGTGGGATGCCGTCTCTCAGATCGAGTTGTTAGAAGAAGTGGGAACCACGAGTGCAGACAGCGTAGTAGATGCGAGCGGCAAGCGAATTTCGGGTATGTTATTGAGCTTGAAAACAGAGTCCCTTCCCGACGAGGAATCAGAGGAACAAGAAGAACGTTTTTTCCTCTTACAATCGCCATTCGCAAAACAGCTTCTTAAAATTCCCGCAGAAGACGCGCGTATTATTTATTTCAAGGAACATACCGAGAAAAGTCATGCTACAGACTTCCCGAAGTATGAGCTTGAGCTTGTCAACGACGGTTTGGTCTCGGCTAAATCCCTCACTCTTGTTGGGGGAAAAGTGAATATCAAGCACCCCCTGTTAGGTGGAATCACCTTGCCTCGTTCATCAGTTAAAGCGATTCGCTACTACGAAGAATTATCACAAAACTAAAATGAAATTCTCACTTTTTTTGCTCTTACTAGGGTGTTCGAGCGTGCCTCTCCTTGGAGAGAAGCCCCTCGTGGGAGAACTGGTTTTTCCAAATGGAGACAGCTTACCTGGCTCCCCCACGGGAGTGAGTGAAAAAGGGAACCTTCTTTGGGAAAGCTCTTTTCTTGAGAACAAAAAGACGCCGTTCTTTACTCGTCAGATAGATACAATCCGATTCTTTCATTCTCAAGTTCAGCCCAAGCCCGAGACAATGACTACCGTTGTCTTTCAAAATCGGATTGATAATCTGCAAGATAGCATCCGGGCACAACTCTTAAAGTTTGACGACGAAACGGTCACTGTTCGAACTCGCTATGCGGGTGAACTCACCTTGAAACGTTCGATGTTGGAGTTCATCGAAGTCGAATCAGAGGCTCCTCCTTTCTTGAGCGGTCCGGGTCGACTTACAGATTGGAATCTAATTGAAAACAAAGATGCTTGGAGAATTAAGGGAAAGGACCTCATCACGGTTGCAAAGGGTTCCATCGCCCGACAGCTCCCGAAATCTGCTTCTCGCATCAAAGTCGAATTTGTAATCACTTACAGTTACTCGCCCTATCTCCAAGTCTTCTTTTTCGCAGATTCTGGCGTCGAAAGCTCACCGAGAGACAGCTACTCCGTTAAAATACAACGCAACGCGATGAATTTTGAGAAAAATGTTAAGGGTGTTTCGACCGCTGATATGCTCATAGCACCAGGAGCAGGCTTTGGTGGTCGTCATAACTTTGACGACGAAGCACCAGTGCTTGTAGAGCTTTATCTCGATCGAGAGGAAGGCGAATATGCACTTTATCTCGATGGCAAACAAATCACCTCAGCTTCCGACCCTTCTCCTCTCCAAGGAAACAGTTGGTTACACTTTTCGACTTTGCATGGTCGCGAACAAACCCTCGCCGAGCTCGCTATTCGTCCTTGGGACGGAGAACTACCAAAAGAGAATAGTCATCTAGATTTTCGCGCAAAACTTCCTGTCGATAGTGAACGAGTCGAACTTCATAATGGGGACACCATTATTGGGAAAGCCACTGCGATTGATGAGAAGAGTCAACTCGAAGTGGCGACTGAATATGGAAATTTTTTCGTTCCTATCGAACGGTTAAAATCTTTTCAACTTACCAATCCTGAGAACCATGAACAACCTCGACTCTACAGCCAAGATGTCCGAGCACACTTCCATCACGGTGGCCATGTCACCCTCCGTCTCTCGGGGATTGATAGCAAGACGATCACTGGCTACTCACAGGTTTTTGGCGACGCGACTTTCGAACTGTTAGCCTTTAGCCACATCGAGTTTAATCCTTACGAGCCCTCCTTCCGCGAGCGACGCGACCTTCCTTTCTAGGAAACTTAACTTGTCTTAGACCGGAGTTTCGACAGGCGAGAATTACGAATTTTTCTAACTTTGACTCGACACCAAGGAAAGATATTTCACATTCCCTTCGCATGGCCAAACCAAAGCTTTTCTCACCCGGTCCTATCGATGTCGCTCCCGAAACCTACGCCGCGATGTGTGGCCCCACCATCGGCCACCGTGGTGCGGACTTCGAAGAACTCTACGCCTCGGTGCAACCTGGGTTACAAGAAATTGCCGCAACCGAACGTCCGGTTTTTCTAAATACCTCCTCAGCTTGGGGCATCATGGAAGGTGCACTACGTAACCTGACTCATAAGAAAGTACTCAACCTCTGTGGTGGCGCCTTTTCAGACAAGTGGTTTGGAGTAGCAAAAAGTTGTGGTAAAGAAGCAGAAGCGATTCAGGTCGAATGGGGACAGCCGATTGATCCCGAAGCCGTGCGGGCGAAGCTTTCCGAAGGTGGCTTTGATACCGTTACTCTCGTGCACAATGAGACCTCGACTGGGTGCCTGAATCCCCTTGCTGAAATCGCCGCCGTGGTGCGCGAGTTTGAGGACGTATTGCTCGTCACTGATACGGTGTCGTCTTTCTCCGCAGTGCCCACCCCCTTTGATGAGCTCGGTCTCGATGTCCTCCTGTGTGGAGTGCAAAAGGCGCTTGCGCTACCTCCCGGCTTGTCCCTCTTTGTCACGAGTGAACGTGCGCAGGCCCGCGCGGCAACGATGCCAGATCGTGGCTATTACTTCGACTTTGCCGAGTTCCAAAAGAACCATGAGAAGAATAACACCCCTTCTACTCCTGCTATCCCTCACATCTACGGACTACGCGAACGAGTAGAGCACATGCTTGCGGAAGGTCTGCCAAATCGTTACCGCCGTCATGAAGAAACCAATGCTCTTCTCTTGGAATGGGCTGCGGGACATGGTTTCGAAAACCTGGCCCCCGAGGGCTTCCGTTCCAAGAGTCTCGGTTGCTTCAAGACTCCCGACAACCTGGATCAATCAGGATGGATCAAAGCAGTGCGCGAGAACCACGGCTTCTTGATCAATGGCGGCTATGGCAAGATCAAAGGAAAGACTTTCCGAATCTCTAACATGGGTAACGAAACTGTAGAGACCATGCAGGAGCTCTTTGGCGCACTTGATAAAGAACTCCCCAAATTCCGCAAATAGCGGGTGCTAAAAAAAGGTATGCAAATCTCTCAGACTTCGTTTCTAACTTCTTCCCCCGAGCTAGCCGCTTGCCCTGAGAGTTCGCTTAATGAGGTCGCCTTCATTGGGCGCTCCAATGTGGGCAAGTCTTCCTTGCTCAATATGCTCACCAATCGGAAGGAGTTGGCTAAGACCTCTTCTCGACCTGGTAAGACGGAGTTGATCAACTACTTCACCATTCCGCCAAAGTTTGGGCATCTCGTGGATTTACCTGGTTACGGTTACGCTCGTAAGTCGAAGGAACGGCGTGAAATGTTCGCTTCTTTGATCACTGAATACATTAGTGATCGGGAGCAACTGAAACACGTTTTCGTTCTGATCGACTCCATGATTCCACCTCAGCAGATTGACCTCGATTTTATTCTCTGGTTAGCCGATCTCGGGCGGCCGCACAGTGTCCTCTTCACGAAGTCAGATCGTTTGAAGAAAGGAGCTTTGCAGAAGAATACAGACCGTTTTCGCGAGACTCTTGGTGAGCATTACAACCCCCTTCCCCAGATGGTCATCACCTCTTCCAAGACGGGTAGTGGTAAATCTGAGACTTTGGCCATCGTCCGCGAAGCGCTCAACTCCTAGTCGTTTTGCTTGGGGATTAGTAGGCTTTCCTTCAGCTGCGGAACGATCATCAAGGTGGCCACCGTCATCAAAACGGCTCCCAAGATCCCTACTACCTGAGGAGAAAGGGCTGCCGCCAATGTGAACGCAAGAAAAGGAGCTGCTGTGCCACGACAACCTGTTAGAAAGGTGTGCACACTCATGTATTCTGCCACGTGTTCTGCGCGAGCAAATTTGGTTACCCACAGACTCCACGCGACATTTCCTCCGGCCTTACCGATTCCATGGAGCGCTAGTCCAAGATATAAAGTCCAAACTTGTCCGCCTAAGAAGAAGACCAAAACCGCGGCAATAAAGAAGGTGTTGATTACAATCCGAACGATAAAGAAATTCATGCGATCAAAAATGATTCCCCACAGAAAAACGGTGAGGAGGAAGAGCACTTCCGGAGTGGTGGTGGTGATGAGACTGACTTGAGCTGGATCGAGGCCAAAGCCGTAACGAGGATTGGCCACGAACTCTACAAAAATACCGAAGCAAATCAGGTTGCCGAAGCCGAGTACCATCCAAGCGATGAGAAGTCTACGGAAAGAGCGGTCGCGTTGGACGTGGCCAAAGGCATCAAAAAGTTTTACCCCTGCCGTTTTGCGGAGTTTAATAGACTTCATAGCTCGGACACAAAACGCCATGAGGAGGCAGCAAAGAGCATAGACCCCGAGAAGTTGAGGGAAATCTGCGGGGCGTTCCTTGAGCCAAAAACCAAACGCCAATGCTGCTACCACAGCAGCTATTTTGCGGACAATGCTGTTGATCGCGAAGAGACGTCCTCGATTAAGATCAGGATAATGGCGACGGTAGATCTGCGAATACAAGGGTAGTGACAACGTCAACCCTAACTGAGCAAGAGACAGACCAACAAGATACAGACTAAGGCTGTTAGGATTCGCCGCCGCTACTAGGAAACCGGTAGCAGAGAGAACTGAGATAGCGGCAATAGCGTTATTAATACTACAACCAATGCGACGCACAAACTGGACTACGAAAAGACTGAGCAAGAGGCCTGTGCTCGCCGAAGCTACTAGGATAGCCTTCTCTAACTGGCTTGCTTGAAAAACAGAAACCGCCAAAAAAACAGCAAAAGTGGTTCCTACAGTCTCGATGACACCAGCAGGCAAAGAACGTGCCGTCTCTAACCAGAAGGTCCGACGGTTCCAGTCTTCCGTCGTATTTTGCTGATTCGCTTCGGCCACCACAGGGTTCTAACTCTTTGCGCGTTGCAAGACCAAGCTCCAGTCGCAAAGAACTGTCACCATGAGAGAGGCGACGCCAACGTGAAGCACCTGAACCCAGGGGAAAACTCCTATCTGAGCAAGGACTAATCCCATAACCATCATGCTAAATACGAAGGCCGACATCAATTTGGCTCGTTTCTCGAAGATGCCCATCACGTAAGCCTTCCACGCGATAACTACCATTAGAAGAACAATGAGCCACGAGAAACTACGATGAATCAGGTAAATAAAGCTCTGTTCCAATTCCCCGATCCAACCTTCTCGCGCCTCCCCTAGATGCGATTTTGCAAGCTTGTCGGTCATTTCCCTTACTTGTGAACCGAGTATCCCCTCTACCATGACCAGCGCCAAGAGACCCCACACCCAGGGAGCGAGTCGCTTGCCAACCGGAAAAGGAGCTTGTCCAGAGACCATGCACCGGCAGTAGACGAGCAGAAAAATGAGAAGGAAAGCCAGGGCCAAATGAACGGTGATGATACCTGGCTTGAGCCCAGAATAAACGACCATGGCCCCCATGATCGCATTAATAAGCACAATGAGTAGAGAGGTGATAGCGAGAATGATGAGTCTTCGTCGCAAACGATTCCGGGGTAAAAAAAAGGAGGCCACCACTGCTCCGAGGGAGAAGAATCCGACCGGTAAGCTCGTCAGTCGATTGATGAACTCAGTCCACGTGTGGACAGGATTGAAGCTTTCTAGAATGTGTTCGGGAGTCACTGTTGAAGGATCACGTCCTAGGCGACTCGCCTTTCTTTCGAAACGTTCGTAATTGATCTTATCAAGGTCGACTTGCTCGACCTTCCACGGAGGAATGAGTTGGCCCCAGCAGGTAGGCCAATCAGGACAGCCCAAGCCTGCTCCGGTAGCGCGTACGATTGCTCCCACAAAGACGAGTAAAACCACAAAGGCAAGCACCCCAGTGATCATGCGATGAAACCACTTTTCCCCTTTCGTCATGCCGTGGGAACTCTAGCTGCCTTCTTACATTCGTCTAGTGGCAATCAAGGACTTGTTGCCGGTTACGCTACTTGTCTTAGAGAAATTATCCCTGCTGTGCGCTAGTGATGATGCGTAAGGCTTCCTCTATTCCTGGATCATCGAGATTGAGTGATTTGGCTTTCAAGAAACATTCCTTAGCCATGGCAAGGTCGTTCTGTTGGTGATGGACCATTCCCTTTTCATACCATGCAAGAGCCAGGGAATCATCGAGTTCGATCGCCTTGTGGTAAGCCGTGATACTGTCTTCACCTTGTTGATTGAGGCGCAAGATGCGACCTCTTAGATACTGTACCTGAGCCTCTTCGGGTAAAAGCTCAACCGCTTTGGCCGAAGCCTCGAGAGCATCTTTTTTATAGCCTCCTTCGATCAAGTTCGCGGCATAGCTGGCCCAGATTTCTGGTCGATTAGGAGCAATTTCCAGCGCTTGCTCACAAGCCGTTACTGCCTTATTCCAGTCTTGCGTAATAGCCGCCTCAGCAGCCTTCATAAGGAGTGCATCAGCGTCATTTAACCCTAGAGTTTTGGCCTTGGCGGTTGCTCGAGTGGCATCTTCTGCTCTCCCTGCTTGAGCCAATAAAACAGCGTAGAGCTGCCAGAAGTCCCCATCTTGAGGGTCATGCATGAGAGCAGATTCAACGGCGTCAATTGCAGTTGGCAAGTCTCCTTTCTCGACAGCATCGAGCGCTCGATTGTAGTCTTGGTCGCCGGGGTTAGCCATCTTGTTTTGGTCGGGGGATGTTATCGTGAAGTTCTCTTAGTTTGCTAAAACTTCGAGAATAGATTCCTTACTTGTCGCTCCTGCTAAGGACTTACGGACTTCGCAGCTTGAAAAGCGTTTCCCGATATCAGCAAGGGTCAAGAGATGCTGTCCCCGCTTTGCTTCAGGAATCAGAAGAAGCACGACAAAATGAACAGGAGCATGATCACAGGAGGCGAAGTCGATACCTTTTTCCGAACGGCCAAAAATGGCCTGTGCCTGTTCTAAGCCTTCCAAATAAGCATGGGGAATCGCAACGCCACATCCCACCCCTGTACTGATTTCTTCTTCGCGACACTTGAGAGCTTGTACTGCTTGATCGCACATTTCGTTATGAATGATTCCCAAGTCGACAAAGTAATGAACAAGCTCGTCCATGAGTTCACCACAATTTTGGGAACGCAAATCGAGAAAAACCCGTTCTTCATCGAGAAGTTCTGCCAATTTCATAACTCAAGAAAAACAATAACCCCAGGACATCCTTAGATTGATTCGGTCAAAAACTTAACTGAATACGAGTCAAAATCGTATCCAGTAATGAATTCAACCTATAACCGGGAACTAATACTGGTAGTTGATGTAGAAGTTGAACTGGCCACCACGGTCAGCTTCATCGTCATCGTCCGGCTCTAAAACAGGAACGGCATAATCGAGCGCCAGTGGTCCAATACTCGGGATATCGAGGCGGAGACCGAGACCGACGTTCGCGTAGAGGTCCTCTGGAGTGAAATCCCAAGCATCTTCGTTCACAAAACCAGCATCGAGGAAAGTCGCGCCGCGGACGTTCTCAAAGATAGGGAATGTGAATTCACCAGATAGGAAAGCAGAACTTTGTCCTCCAAGGGCTTCGTTAGTTGCATTGGGTCCGTCGTTATCACGTTGTCCAAGGTCACGGAATTCGAAACCTCGGAGGTCACGCTGACCACCAAGGAAAACGCGATCAAAGATGGGGACATCGTCTCCACCTGAGTAACTATCGACAGTATTAATCGCACCACGGAGGTTGAAAATGATGTCCCAAGGAAGACTCCAGTGCTTGGCACCGCTGGCCTCAATCTTATAGGTCTCAACGTCTCCACCGAGTCCTAGGGTTAATCCTAAACTAGCGCGGTGACCTTTACGCGGGATGACGATGCTATCCCTACTATCGTAGTCGTAAGTAACGGCAAGAGCACTGCGGATAAAGTCTCCTTCTTCGTCAAAGAAGGCTTGGGAACTATCACTATCAACATCGATCTCGATTTCTTCGAGGCGATACTCAACACGAATGGAACCGCGCCGCCCTACAGCCTTACGAATGAAGACGGCAGCACCAAAGTTCTGTTGATCGTATTCAGGGCTGAGGAAGTTGCGGTTTTGGAAGAAGAACTCTCCTCCGAGAGAGAGTTTCTTACCAAGGAACCAGGGTTCGGTCAAAGAGACCCGAATATCTTGACGTTCTGAACCTAAACGAAGTTGAGCCGAGAAACGCTGTCCGCCACCGGTGAAGTTCCAAGGGTTTTTAATATCAAAGTTTCGTTGTTCCAAATTAATGAAACCGACAATGTTATCAACAGAACTGAAACCAGCACCGAAGTTAACCTCACCAGTCTTCCCTTCTTGAACCGCAATATTCAAGTCGCGGTAGCCTGCTCGTGAACTACTATCACTCGTGACTTGAACCCCTTGGAAGTAGCGCAAGTTGTCCAAACGACGCTGAGTGGTCTCAACATCGACTGAGTTGAAGAAGTCACCTGGCTTCAATGGCACTTCTCGGCGAACAACATTGTCCTTTGTCTTGGTGTTACCTGAGATATTCACGCGACCAACTCGGAAGCGTTTTCCTTCAGTAACACGGTAAGCAATATTCACTAATCCTGGGCCCGCATCTTTAACCTCAGCAGAGATGCGCGCATCGGCATATCCACGGGAACCATAGTAACTGCGAATCGCACGGCGATCGTCGTTCACCTTCTTGGCAGAATAAGGATCTTGCGCAATGAGACTGAGGGCAGGCATCAGTTCCTCGGGTTTGAAAACTGTCATTTTGCCAAACTGAATCTGGTTGATGATATACTTGCTTCCTTCCTCAACGGTAATCACGAGGTCAACTCGACCATCTCCGACAGGAGTGCGATCAGCGCTGACGACATCGGCACGCAGATGACCATTGTTTTGGTAAAATTCGCGTACGCTCTCTAAATCGCGTTGCAACTGTTGGTTATCGATTCGACCGGACTTGGTAATGAAAGAGAAGATCCCCTTCTGCTTGGTCTCCATCTCTCGGCGAAGTTCAACGTCTGAGAAAGCTTCGTTTCCTTCGAAACGAATTCTACGCACCTCGCTCTTGACCCCTTCATTAACGAGGAAAATCAATGCTGTCACCCCATCAGCTTCATTTTGGAGACGGTGCTCGATGGAGACGTCTGGGTAACCGAAGCCACGATAGTAATCTTGTACTTTGCGACGAGCAGCAAGGATCTTGGCATCGCTCAAGAGTTCCCCCGCAGTGAGTTCTACTTGCTGAGCCAGCTTTCGATCTGAGAAAACAGTGTTTCCTTCGAATCCGACGGTGTCGAACGTGCCACGAGTTGTGACTTCGAAGATGACTTTCACTCCTGCGTCCACTTCTTCACCCAGCACCTGCACGTCTTGCACCAGACCACTTTCGTAGAGTCGCTTCACATCTTCATCAACCACTCCCGCATCAAAGGTCTGTCCCACTTTAGTGGTGGTAAAGCTGCGTAACCGGGACTCGGCAACAGATTTGGCACCATTGTAACGGAATTCGACTTCAGCCACTTTAACATCGGGCTCTTCTAGAAAATTTTGTGCTACGGCGTTGAAGCTCAACATACTAGTCAATGCTATGAACAAGCTCGCCCAATTCATTTTCATTCGCGAGCGTATTTGGCTTCGATTAAGTCCCACTGTCATCCCCGCCATCAGGACTTGGCGAGTGGACTTTCGTCAAGATTAATGACCGTCAAATAAGTAAAAGGTCACAGAATTTTAAAATTTTTGTTTAGACTCTTTTAATAAAAAAGAGCAGGTAACGGGCTCAACCCACTCTTGCGCTCGGCGCATCGGTGGATTAAGGCCCTTGGCATGGCTCACCGAGTTCTTGTATCC
>CALFBF010000114.1 GCA_937949965.1 uncultured Roseibacillus sp. | reverse complement strand
TTGCGTAAGCCTTCAGATAGTCATCGTTTTCCCCAGAGTATTGGAATTGCTTGTCTGCTCGTGTGTGTAGATGAAAATCAGCTCTCACCCAGCAAGAACCAGACTCAAAACTCTGAGGAATAGGTATTTCGGGCATTCGGGCTGAAGGCATGTTTAACAGCTGCAAAATAAAGACTCTTCAAGAGATTGGAAGCCTTACTTCCTTCTGCCTTTTCCAGGCAAATCAAATTCGGAAAAAGAAAGCCTCGCAGCTCCAAATAATTCCGAACTTGATCCGCCCACATATGACCCGCTCAATACTTTGAGATTTGCTTCCTCGGGTGGTGAGGTCATGCTGAGGGGCCTTGCAAGCACAAGTGACATTTCTGGGAACAGGGACCTCGGTGGGGGTTCCAGTGATTGGTTGCGATTGCTCCGTCTGCCTCTCGGACGATCCTCGTAATCGTCGCACCCGTTCGTCCATTATGGTGCAATGGGGATCGAGCAAGATTCTGGTAGATACGGGACCGGATCTTCGTGAACAGGCTTTGCGTGAGAAGCTCACTGAGGTCGATCATGTTCTCTATACGCACGACCATGTGGATCATGTCGTTGGGTTCGATGAGTTGCGCGCCTTCTGTTGGCGAAGGGAAGATCCCCTCCCCCTCCACGGTTCGGCTCATACGCTGGCGACTCTGCAACAGATGTTCTCGTGGGCTTTTGGCAATACCGCGCGCAATTATGTCCGGCCCGAGGTCCATATTTTTGAAGACTTCCAGGAATTCTCGATTAAAGACCTCCGTATCCTCCCCTTTCCCGTGGTCCATGGCGCTTCGCCTACCCACGGTTTTCTCTTCCAGTTTCCGAACGGGAAACGCTTGGCCTACGCACCCGATGTGAAGGTCATCCCACCCGAATCACGCGTTCACCTAGGCGATCTAGATTGGCTTATCATTGATGCTTTGCGCATCGAGCCCCATCCGACTCACATGGCGTTGGAAGAGTCGCTCCAAGTGGTGAGTGAGCTCGCGCCACGTCAGACAGCGCTCACTCATTTAACGCACGATCTGGACTTCGCGAAAACCACCGCTACTTTACCTCTGAACACGCTCATCGCTACTGATGGCTTAACGCTTGATCTTACCTCATGACTTTTCGCAGTTATCCCGTTTTCGCTTTTCTCGCCGTGCTACTGTTCGGTCCGGCTTCGCTGTTTGCCCTACCGGCAGCGATTGATCCCGACCAAGTGGCTATTGTCTACCGGGCAGAGAGTAAGGAATCCGAAGCTTTGGCGGTGAGTTATGCTCGTGCTCGCAACATCCCCTCCGTCAACTTAATTGCGCTGAACTTGCCGGACGATGGTACGATCACGCGGTCGATTTATGAGTCACGGATTCGCAACCCTTTACGCGACCACTTTGACCGCGAGATTTGGTGGAACCGCGCCGCCGACTCGGCAGGCACACAAGTTCCTGTTCGCAATAAGATCCGAGTCCTTCTCCTGATGAAGGGAGTGCCCTATCGCATCAAGCGAGAGCAGGCACCCAAGGATGAAAACGGTAAGATCGTGCGCCCACCGCGCGGAAAAGAAGACGAAGCGTCGGTCGACTCAGAACTCGTTTACCTCGGGGTTTCCGAATACGAAGTCGAGGGGCCACTGAACAATCTCTACTACCAAAAGGAGAAGGGAATCGCCGACCCCAGCCTCACCCCTATCCTCTTCACCTGCCGAATCGATGGCCCTAGTTACGAAATCTGCCAACGAATCATTGATGATTCCATCGCGGCAGAGGAGACTGGACTCTGGGGGATGTGTTACCTCGACCATGCGGTCAAAGGGAAGAACTATGAGATCGGTGATGAGTGGCTGCGCAAGATTGCCCGCCTCAATCGCGAAGCCGGAATCCCCACCGTGGTGGATCGCTTCCGCGATACCTATCCCACTAACTACCCCATGACGGACGCGGCCCTCTACTATGGTTGGTATGCGGCCAATGCTAATGGGCCTTTTCTCAATTCACGCTTCCGGTTCAAGAAAGGAGCCTTCGCCGTTCACCTACACTCCTTCTCTGGAACCGACATCTATAACCCCAAAAAAAGATGGATCGGACCTATCCTCAATAAGGGAGCTGCAGCCACTGTGGGCAACGTCTGGGAACCTTATCTAACAGGCACCCACAATTTCGACATCCTACAAGATCGACTCCTCAAAGGATATTCTCTCGTGGAGGCTGCGCACATGGCGATGCCGGTTCATTCTTGGCAATCGATCGTTATCGGTGATCCTCTCTATCGGCCTTTCCTCGTCCAGAATCAATCCCCCTCGATGGCGGAGGATAATAAGGAGTATCGCGCCTTGAAGCTCGCTAATGATCAATGGAAAGGTGAACCAGACACTCTAACAGTTAAGATCCGCACCGCGGCCGCGCGCATGAGTTCAGGGAGACTCTACGAAGCGATGGGGATCCGGCTTTGGGAAGAGAATAAAATTGCGCAGGCACACGCCTTCTTCGATTCCGCTGCCCGCAGCTATCCCGGTGCACCGGACAAGCTCCGCCAGACTCTACACAAGATAGCCCTCCATCGCCAGCTCAACGAAAAAGAGGCGGCCTTGCAAGTCATTGTCGAAGCACAAGCACGCTTCCCTGATTTACCTGAGTCCAAGGCCTTAACTGGTCTCAAGAATATTCTCAATCCTCCCCCGCCGCCGCCAGCGCAAAGCCAGAAACAAGGGAATCCCTAATCCTACTATCTTTCCCGTAAATCCAAATTCTCACTTCCAATGTCTTCTTGGATCCCTGAAAATTCGCGTGATCTCTACGGTTTGGACCGTTGGGGTAATGGCTACTTTGACATCAACAACAGCGGAGAGGTCACGGTCTCTCTACGTGACCAAGAGACAGGAAAGGAAGCACCAATCTCACTCCCAGAAATCCTGAAAGGGATGACTGAGCGCGGCTTCGCAATGCCGCTCAACCTGCGTTTCCGTGATTTGTTAGATCGTCGTATTGAGCATCTCAATGCGGCCTTCAACGATGCCATCACGCAGGCCAAGTATAAGGGCACTTATCGCGGGGTTTACCCCATTAAGGTCAACCAGCAACAACAGGTGGTGGAAGAGATTTGCGAATTTGGGAAGCGATTCAACTACGGTTTAGAATGCGGGTCCAAGCCCGAGTTACTAGCTGCTCTCGCTTACCAGCACAATCCAGAAGCACTCCTCATTTGCAATGGGTATAAGGACAACGAGTTCATCGACCTCGCGCTGCGGGCAACCCGGATGGGCCTCCGCGTCATCTTAGTCCTCGAAATGCCCTCCGAGCTTCCTGCTATTATTGCGCGCTCGCAAGCTCTTGGCATCCGGCCCGAACTGGGGATTCGCTTCCGGCTCTCCACCAAGTCCGAAGGTCATTGGGCTCACTCGGGAGGAGACCGCTCGGTCTTTGGGCTCAATACGGGACAGGTCATCGATACCATTGATTGGCTCAAGGAAGCAGACTTACTCGACTGTCTTCGCCTGCTCCACTTCCACCAAGGATCACAACTCCCCAACATTCGTTCCATTCGCGAAGCGGTCTCCGAAGCCACCCAAGTCTACGTCTCCTTGGTCGCAGAAGGGGCTCCGATGGGACTACTTGATCTGGGTGGCGGATTGGCCATTGATTACGATGGCTCCAGTAGCTCAAACTCTTCTTCCGCTAACTATTCGCTCGATGAGTACGCGGTCAACCTCGTCGAAACGGTGCAGGAGATTTGCGATCTGAACGAAGTCGAACATCCCGACATCGTAACCGAATCAGGCCGCGCAGTAGTTGCCTACTACTCGGTGCTCGTCTTCAACATCCTCGATGTTACCAGCTTTCACGTCCCGGAAGCACCAGCCTTGCCGGATGCAGACTGCCACCCGATGTTGCTAAATCTAGCCGAGGTCGTGGCGAGGGTCAGCAGCAAGACCCTCAACGAATGCTTCAACGATGCTCTCTACTACCGCGATCAAATCCGCGCTCTCTTCAAGCTCGGCAGCATCAGCCTGCGTGAACGCGCCCTGGGAGAGAAAACATATTGGCATATCATGACGCGGCTGGTGACCACGCTACGCCAGCAAGATCATGTGCCAGAGGATCTCGCACAACTAGATGAGAATCTAACAGACTTCTACTACGCCAACCTCTCCGTCTTCCAATCCTTACCCGACGCCTGGGCCATTGATCAGCTTTTCCCCATCATGCCTCTTCACCGGCATCGCGAAGAGCCGACCCGGCCTGCTATTCTAGCCGACATTACTTGCGATTGTGACGGTAAGATTGATCGCTTCATTGATCGTGACTCCACGCGCAATCAGCTCCCACTCCACCCCTTCGATCCGGCGGATAAGAAACCCTACTATCTGGGAGCCTTTCTCACCGGAGCTTATCAAGAGACTCTTGGCGACCTTCACAATCTGTTAGGCGATCCTAATGTCGTCTCCGTCGCGATTGAGAACGGAGAAATTGCCCTCACCCACGAGGTCGAAGGCGATAGCGTGGCCGATGTCCTCAGTTACGTAGAATACAATCCCAAGGATCTCGAAACGCGCTTCCGTCGTTTTGCCGAAGGAGCGGTCAAAAAAGGCCTGATCACCGCAGTACAGCGTAAAGAGACGATGCAGGCCTTCCGTGCGACACTGAACGGTTACACCTATTACGAAGATTAACCTATACTCACCGAGCAAAGATTGAAATCACTCCCATTCCGGCCCACCTTATCCCCGTGTTGACTGACGAACAACGAGCCCAGCTCAAGTCCCTCATCAAAGGCCTCGATCGGGCCTTGGTTGCGTATTCGGGAGGCATCGACTCCACACTCGTGCTGAAGTTAGCCCGCGACTATCTCGGCGAAAATGCGGCGCCGGCCATTGCGGTCTCCCCCTCATTGGCGCAACACGACCTTGCAGACGCCCGACAAGTCGCCCAAGAAATTGGCTGCGAACTCGTGGAGCTGAATTCGACTGAAACCGAAGATCCGCGCTACCAAGTCAACAACCCCGACCGCTGTTACTTCTGCAAGACCAACGTCTACGACACCCTCATCACCTATGCGGGTCAAGAGGGCTATCGCTGGATTCTCGACGGGACCAATGCGGACGACCTCGGCGACCACCGCCCTGGTCTGCGAGCAGCGCGTGAGCATGGGGTCCGCTCACCCTTGCAAGAGGCCAAGATTGGTAAGGAAGCTATCCGTGCTTACGCCAAAGAGCTGGGCCTCACCAATTGGGATAAGCCTGCTAATGCCTGCCTTTCTTCCCGGATACCTTACGGATCGGAAGTGACTCCCGGAAAGCTGGGACAGGTTGAGAAGGCGGAGCTGATTCTCAAGACTTTTGGTTTCACCGGTCATCGGGTCCGTCACCACGACACCATTGCTCGTTTGGAACTTGTGCCTGATCAATTCGCCAAAGCTATGGACTTACACGAGCAAATCGTGACCGGCCTCAAGCCGCTTGGCTTTCTCTACATCACCCTCGATCTCGGCGGCTATCAGACTGGCTCGCTCAACAAGACGCTGAAGCAAAAAGAGAATTAAGAGGATCCCCTCCACTTCCAGTGTCCCTGCAGGACACTTTTTTACTTCCCCTTGATACCCCAGGTTGAAACCTGGGGCTCTGTTCCTTGTTCCCTTCAGGAACACCTAAACTCTATCCTCAAACACCTACCCCACCAACCCCGGTATCCCTGCAGAACACCATTTCTGCTCCTCTTCATACCCCTAGGTTAAAACCTGCGGTTCTGTTCCTTGTTCCCTTCAGGAACACCTAGATTCGGTCCTCAAAAACACGTTCCTGAGATCCTCAATTCTGTCCTGAAAGGACAAAGGAACAAAGCCCCAGACTTCAGTCTGGGGAAACCTGCCCGAGAAATAACAGCATGCTGAAGGCATGCCGGAAAACATCTGCCCTCCCTCTCGCGACCTCGATAGGAACTTCGTAAAAACGGTCTAAAACGTTGCTCTCCTCGCCATCCCGCTCCAACCTCTCCGAATGAACGAAGAAATCGCCCTCACTCGCGAAGTCACTGCCATCCAGATTCCCTCTGGCGACAGCATCACCCTGCCCGCAGGTACTCCCGTAGTCATTACTCAAACCTTGGGCGGGACTTACACTGTGGCGACCTCTGCAGGTCTCGCTCGTATCTCCAGCGAAGACACCGATGCCCTCGGCGTTGACAAGGAAGCCCTTGCGGAAAAGAAGGCCGAAGACACCGCAATGAAGGGCGCCAGTCTCGAAGAGCAAATCTGGCATCAGATGAAACAAGTCTACGACCCCGAGATCCCCGTCGACATCGTCAACCTAGGCCTCGTCTACGACTGCGCGATCGACGAAACCGATCCCGAGGAGGTCAAAGTGCACGTCAAAATGACGCTCACCGCCCCCGGTTGTGGCATGGGCCCCGTCATCGCAGCCGATGCACAAGCTCGCATCATGACTCTCGATAACATCGGCGAAGCCGAAGTCGAAGTGGTGTGGGAACCAGCTTGGAACCAAGAAATGATTTCCGAAGAGGGAAAAATGAAGCTTGGGATGATGTAATGCCGCGGCGCGCTTGTTAACCTAACAACTTCATCGCTAGCTGCATGACCTTGTTCTGCGGCATGGAGGAAGCGCGATCGCCCATCTTAGCGGCGAAGGATAGGAAGTCCTCAAGCTCGGTCATCTGCTGGTGGAAGGCCTTGGCCTCCGCGCTTTTCAGGCCCGCCGTCTCTTCCTTACAACGGGTCAAAACATTGAGTGCCGGATCGAGCTCGCGGCGCTTTCTTTCCCCCATAATACGGCGGAACATTTCCCAAACATCCTTCTCCGCTTCGAAGAATTCGCGGCGTTCTCCCTTCTTGGTCACAATGCGCAACAGGCCCCAATTCACCAGTTCCTTGAGATTAGTATGCGCATTTCCGCGACTAATATCGAGGGCCGCCATCACCTCATCGGTGCTTAATGGCTCCACCGCCGTCATCAACAAGGCATGGATCTGAGCCATGGTGCGATTGATCCCCCACTGCGTACCCATCACCCCCCATTGGGCGATAAACTCATCTCGGGTTTTTGCCAACTCGGTAGCTGCCTTGCTCATCTATTTCAGAATTTCCTGAAAATACCGTCTGAGTCAATTCTGAAATGATCCTTCGCGTGATTCGTTGAAATCGTCCCAGTCGCGCTCAAAACCGAAATCAAACCGAAACCCAAGCCCCTACTAAGAGAAAACGACACCCACACGAGACAACCTTTTCCTTTTAAAAAGGAACCGCTACAGTTCCTTCATGACCGGTCCGAAAAGGGTGCTCATCATTGGCGGCGGATTCGCGGGCTTGGCCTGCGCGCAAAAACTCGCGGACGACCCCCGCTTTCAGGTGACCCTCATCGATAAGGAAAATCACCATCTCTTCCAACCCCTCCTCTATCAGGTCGCAACCACCTCGCTGGCCGCACCCGATATCGCGCGCTCGCTGCGCGGGGTTCTCAGTCAGGCCGAGAATATCAAAGTCCTTCTCGATACCATCACTCGAGTCGATCCTACCACCAAAGTCGCTTATTCTGAGAAAGGAAAATACACCTTCGACTACCTCGTGCTCGCCTGCGGGGCTCGCACTTCTTTCTTCGGCAGAGACGAATGGGCTCACTGCACCATCGGATTGAAGACTCTAGGGGATGCTCACCGCATCCGGGCCCGCGTCCTTAGCTCTCTAGAACGAGCAGAACTTTGCCAAGACCCCGCAGAAAGGCGTCGCCTAATGACGATACTTCTAGTAGGTGGCGGTCCTACGGGGGTCGAACTTGCTGGTGCCTTCTCCGACCTCGTGCGACGAGCAATGCGAACCGACTTCCGCAATATTGATCCCGCCGAACTCAATATCCTCTTAATCCAATCTGGGGATCGAATCCTAAAACCCTTCGAACCCGACCTTTCCAAGTATGCCAAAAACCGGCTGCAAGATCTTGGGGTCGAAATTCTCCTCGGCCCTCGCGTGGACGACATTCAGCCCGGACGCGCTCACCTCAATAGTCGCCCCTCTAGTCCCCTTGTCTCTGACGATGGCTGGATCGAAGCCGAAACCATCATCTGGGCTGCTGGGGTGCAGGCGGCCGATCTCACCAAAGCTATCGGGGTCGAAACCGATCGCGCAGGACGCATCGCAGTCGCACCTGATCTCTCCCTGCCTGGACATCCCGACCTCTTCGCCGCCGGAGACATCGTCAATCTCGTTGACTCCAATGGCGTCCAAGTCCCCGGCCTAGCTCCTGCGGCGAATCAGATGGGCAAGCATCTTGCGAAATTGCTCAAAGCAGAATTACGTCTCGCCACCCGTTGCGACGATAGTAATACGGTCCACCCACAAAGCCTGCGTCCAAAATTCGCCTACCTCGACAAAGGCTCCATGGCCATTATCGGAAAGAACAAAGCCATTATGCAGACCGAACAACTGCGTCTCAAAGGCTTCTTCGCCTGGCTTGCTTGGCTTCTCATTCACGTCGCCTTCCTCGTCGGCTTTCGCGCCAAGCTCTTCGTCCTCCTGCAATGGGCTTACGCCTATTTGGTTGATAAACCCGGTGCGCGAGTCTTCGTAAACCGCCCTAGCAATGATTAAGTTTCTGTCTCCCGGATTGTTCCTCCTTGGGCTTCTCTCTCTCTCCCTGTTGTCAGCGGAAGAAGAGAACACGGGCCTCACAGTCTCTCTCATCAGTGAGCAGAAAACCATCGCCCCCGGACACGCCTTCCTCGTCGGCTTCCACATTCAGCACGAACCCGGCTATCACACCTACTGGCAGAGCCCTGGCATCGTCGGTCTTGCCACGCAGTTAGATTGGGAACTTCCGGAAGGCTTCCAAGCGAGTCCCTTGACTTGGCCCTACCCGGAGCGTTGCGACATGGTGGGTCACCCCTGCCACGGCTACCATCGTGACGTCACTCTCCTCACCACCATTACCCCCCCAGCTACATTTACTGGAGACCAGGTCACCCTCACCGCCACTGCCTCCTGGATGTGCTGTGCGCGTAGCTGCCACCCTAACAACCAGACTCTCAGCCTCACTCTGCCCGTAGCCAAAGCCCCCTCACCTCACCCCCAGCATCAGCCGCTCATCCTAACAGCTCAGCAAGAAGTCCCCGTCCCTAGCGAACATTGGAATCTGAAATCAGCGAAGTTAGTGGCGGAACAATGGCACCTACATTTCGTAAGCACCAACGAAGAGCGCCCGCGGTATTTCTTCTCCAGCGACGGTCAAATCTCTTCTGACCAACCGCAAAATTTTATCACTGGCAAAGAGGCTGGAGAATGGACGCTCATCATCGCCGCCGCCGAGTTCCCTCCGACCGATCGAGAAGAAATCTCTCACCTCCAAGGAGTGCTGCAAACTGACCGCGGCCACCACCAAGTCAGCGCCCCTTTCCCCAAACCCTAGCCTCTTAACCTCCCAGCAACCGCATTCAGGGTCCTCTCTTGCGGTTTTTGATCGCGGTCCCTAAGCTCGCGCGATGAATTTTCTCGATGCCTCGGCGGTCCTGCTCACTCTCGCCGCCCTCTTCGCCTATCTGAACCACCGCTTTATCAAGCTGCCCACCGCCATCGGCATCATGCTGATCGGGCTCTTCTTCAGTATTCTCTTCATCCTGTTAGGCGACACCCTGCCGGTGATTTCGGCGGCAGCGGATCACTTCGTGGAAGGTATCGACTTCGACACCACCCTGATGCAGGGCATGCTGAGTTACCTCCTCTTTGCGGGTGCCCTGCACGTTAATCTCAATGACCTGAGAGACCAGAAAGGCTTAGTCGCCATCCTCGCCAGCCTCGGGGTGGTCCTCTCGACCTTCTTAGTAGGTGGTGCCTTCTACTTTCTCTTTCCCCTCTTTGGCTATCAGGTGCCCTTCATCTGGTGCCTCGTCTTTGGCTCCATCGTCTCTCCCACCGACCCCGTTGCGGTGCTGGGAATTCTCAAAAGCGCGAAAGCACCCAAATCGCTCGAAACCAAAATCACTGGTGAAAGCCTCTTTAATGATGGCGTCGGCGTGGTCGTCTACCTCGCCCTCCTCGGGCTTGCAGTCAGCTCTGGTGGCCATGGGACCGAGGTCCACGAAGTCGCTGGTGAGGCAGCCCATCATGACGACCACGGCAGCTCGGGAGCACTCGGTATTGCCAAGCTCTTCCTCGTGGAAGCCGGAGGCGGTATTCTCTGGGGAGGACTGTTAGGCTTCATCAGCTACTACCTTCTGCGCTCGATAGATAGCTATCAAGTCGAAGTCCTCATCACGCTCGCGCTCGTCACGGGCGGTTACCGGGCGGCCTCGGCGATGCACATTTCTGGACCTCTCGCCATGGTCGTCGCGGGGCTCATGATTGGGAACCATGGCCGCCTCCTTGCCATGAGCGACGTCACTCGCGCCCACCTCGACAAGTTCTGGGAACTCGTCGACGAAGTGCTCAACGCCGTGCTCTTCCTCCTGATTGGACTGGAACTCTTTGTCCTCAAGCTCAGCGCCCCCGCCGTCACGGCAGGCCTCGTCGCCATTCTCATTGGCCTCTGCGCCCGCTTCCTCGCAGTCTCGCTCCCCGTGAACATCCTCAAACGCACTCGCGACTTTTCCCCCGGGGTCATCCGAATCCTCACCTGGGGCGGTATTCGAGGCGGCATCTCGGTCGCCCTCGCCCTGGGACTGCCTAAAGACTCTGATTACCGTGAACTCTTCCTGGTGATGACCTACGTCGTCGTCATCTTCTCGATAGCAGTGCAAGGGCTCACCTTGGGCCCCGTGGTGCGCAAACTTGTTACCTCCAAACAAAACGAAGAACCAGAGAAGGCCTGAGAAACTTTTCGTAAAATCGAAGCAAGATTCGCTTGCCAATCATCCGCAAGCCCATTAACACTCGCCGCCCATCACTGCTCGGGTGGCGGAATTGGTAGACGCGCCAGACTAAGGATCTGGTGGGAGTTAATCCTGTGAGGGTTCGAGTCCCTCCTCGAGCACCATCTTTCCTAAAAGGGTTCCTGCAACGGAACCCTTTTTTGATCTCCTCTCTCTCGTAGAGCCTCTCTTTTAGCGCTCTCTTTTCAGGTTAACAAATCACTCCTGCTCATCGGAAATATCTGAGAGTCATTCAAACTCGGAACGACTCAACGTCCGCCGATTCAGTTCGGACAGAAATTTTTCTTCGCCCATACGAAGTT
This sequence comes from uncultured Roseibacillus sp., assembly GCA_937949965.1. Taxonomy (GTDB): domain Bacteria; phylum Verrucomicrobiota; class Verrucomicrobiia; order Verrucomicrobiales; family Akkermansiaceae; genus Roseibacillus. The sequence continues at coordinate 989 of CALFBF010000114.1, read as the reverse complement.
TAGGATGCAAGGATTCCATGATACTGGGACTCCTCAAATCTCCAAAACAATCGCCGATAATCTATTTTATCGGTGGTCATTCCCCAGGAAATCGTACCACATTCTGAATGCCTTCATCCCCTTGTATCTCGGGGAGACCTAACATCGATCTTGCTACATCGCTTGGCACAGCAACCGCTTCGAGTATTTGGCGACTACCAACAGCGTGACGAATACTCATTTGCTCGACACTTTGCTCAAAAAGCCTGTCTCGTTCCGGCACCACTTCATCATCTAAAGGCTCTTTCGCACGCCATCCTTTTCGGCTTATCGCAATATTCAGATAAGAAAACTGTGAGCTAGTGATCAAATTCAGCTCTAGGGCACGTCGCATGATTGATTGCATCGAGACATTCCATTTCGCCTTGACTGTCTCGATACACTTCAAAGTAGGTGCCCAAAAGTCGGACGCAAAGGGCTTTTCCGGAAGAAGGAGCGAGGAGGCGAAATAGTGCGCTTGCTCTTCGATTTCATTGAAAGAATCGTTATCTTCAAGGTCTTCCTGAGTGACAGAGCGATGAAGCAATACATGCCCAAGTTCATGAGCCACATTGAATCGAATTCTCGCTGCCGAAGTGATTTCGGAATTCAGTAAGATATAAGGAATTCCATCAACAACTGTGGATACTGCGTCTTGCTTTTTATTGTTGAGAGCGAGCGTTGAAATGCAAAAACCCTGTTTTTCAAGCAACCTGACAAGATGGGAAATAGGCTTTGTATCTAGCCCCCATGCTTCGCGTAAAAGCAGGCAATAATGATCGATAAACTCAAAATCAATTTCCGAAAAATGATCAGGAACATCGATTTTCGGTGCTTCGAAACGTGGGTATTCGAAATGCTCAGAGAAATACTGATAGCACCTTCTTTGCCATTCCAATATTACAGCGCCCCTTTTACGTGAACGCTTCGTAGCTGACTTCAGGGATCTCCACAGGGTTACTTCTTGTGCA
>CALFBF010000113.1 GCA_937949965.1 uncultured Roseibacillus sp. | reverse complement strand
TATAAACCAACCTTTGAGCATCACTCGCATACGTGGAAAATTAGACGATAAAAGTAAAGTGGCAGAAGCCACCTCTCGCTTCAAAAAAAGAAAAGGCTCTCTGGAAAACAGAGTATCTTCAAACATTTAAGCTCCTGCTTGAAATTGATAAATCCTTTCTATCTCCTCAGATCAAGGAGGCCTTACGAAAGAAAATCAACGCCGAAAATTTCCGGACCATAGGCCAGATCAAAAAAACTCCAATCCTGTAAAAGGATTGGAGCGAGATTGAAAAAATATAGCAGTGATTTAAATCTCGTGAGTGGGCAGACCAGAGACTTCTTCCTTAACTGCTTCAGCCAAGGGAGTGCTCAAGTAACGCTCGGTAGAAGAACATCCTACCGTTACGATGCGACCACCGGGAAACTTCTTGGCAATCTGCATTGCAGACCAAACATTCCCACCAGTAGAGATTCCTGCTGGGAGGCCTTCATCTTGAGCCAAGCGTTGTGCGGTAGCGAAGGCGTCTTCATTACTCACTTGCACGATCTCGTCGATGATTCCTCGATTTAGATTCTCGGGGATGAATCCAGCTCCGATTCCTTGAATCTTGTGCGGGCCAGGTGCTCCTCCAGAGATCACAGGGCTTGCAGTGGGCTCAACGGCAACGATGTAAGTCGAACCACGGCTCTTGAGGACTTCTCCTACCCCAGTAATAGTACCACCGGTGCCGACACCTGCGACGAAGGCATCGACCTTCCCCTCCGAGTCTTTCCAAATCTCTTCCGCAGTCGTCTCACGGTGAACTTGGGGATTGGCTGGGTTATCAAACTGTCCAGGACCAAAGGAACCTTCGCCATGCTCTTCGAGCAATTGCTTGGCCTTGGTAATAGCTCCGCCCATACCCTTGGGTCCGGGAGTCAGAACAATCTCTGCACCTAATAAACGTAACAACATACGGCGCTCCATAGACATTGTTTCTGGCATCGTTAAAATACAGCGATACCCCTTGGCACGTGCGACAAAAGCGAGCGCGATGCCAGTATTACCCGAAGTCGGTTCAATGATAACTCCACCCGGTTTGAGAAGCCCATCTCGCTCGGCAGCCTCAATCATCGCCTTACCAATGCGGTCCTTGACGCTGAAAAGAGGGTTGAAAAACTCAGCCTTCACAAAGATTTCTGCTCCCGCTTCTTCCGAAATTTTCGGCAATTTAATAAGTGGAGTATTCCCCACCGTATCGACCATGTTGTTTGCAATCATGTTGATTCGTTTTTAGTTTAAGTTGGGATTTTCTAAATAGAAAAAACTTAGATCTGGTAGTCTCTTACTCCAGAACTGAGATGAAGACCGCATTCATACTTCTCTCCTTGGAAGCGAGTTTCTTCTTTGCAATCGGCTTCTGAACTCTTCTTGGTCGAATGCCAGTCTCCCATGGTTACGTACTCGTCAGCCAAGGGATGCTTGGGAAGTTTGGCAGTCTCAAAGAATTCCGTCACCTTATCATCGCACCAATCTAAGATTGGATAAGCCTTCATCGTCCGCGATTGTTGCTCTGCATAGGCTCGATCCGACCGCGACCTGGAATGACATCTCCGTAAACCACTGAGCCAAACACGCGCACCTAGCTCCTCGATAGCACGATTCATGGGCTCAACCTTATTCATGAGTCCATAGCTCTCCATCCCCTTCTCTCCCTGCTCCCAGAGCTTGCCGTGAACGGCTTCCTGCCACGCCGGGCTCCACTTCGATCGGTAAATCCGAATATCGAGATCCAACAACTCAGTTAAAGTAACGGCGTAATGATAGGTCTCGTCAAAGTGGTAACCGGTATCGATGAAGACGACGGGAATCTCGGGAGCATGTTCCTTGATCAGCTTCAGCATTACTGCCGCTTGTAAACCAAAGCTCGTGCTTGCTACGATCTCACCAGGAAAACGTTGCCACAAAGCAGCGAGGCGTTCCCCAGCAGATAACGGCGCTAACTCTGAGGAAAGAGACTCGGCTCCTAAGTCAAACTTTTCGGCTGTTACGCCCTTACTCATGCCTCTGGTAGTTTATCTTTGACGTTGAATTGAGTGCAGTCCGTAACCTCAGCGACATGACCCTTACGAATCACAAAATCGCCAAATTTTTCGCCTTCATTACGTTCCTTGGCATACTCTTTAAAAAGAGGGGCTAGGATAGTAGCAAGCTGATCTCCGGGCACCATCTCCTTCCAGAGACGGTTCAGGCGTGTTCCCGCAAAACCACCTCCGAGGAAGACGTTATACTTGTTAGGAGCCTTACCCACCATCGCGATCTCAGCAAGGTAAGGCCGGGCGCAGCCATTCGGGCAACCGGTCATCCGCATCGTGATGGCATCGTGACGCAAGCCGGTAGCTTCCAAGGTCTCTTCCAACTCCTCAATCACTGAGGGCAAGAAACGCTGTGCTTCTGCTAAGGAAAGTCCGCAAGTTGGAAGTGCAACACAGGCAAGAGCATTGAGCTTGAGACCACTCAATCGCTGCCAACTATCGAGCTCGTACTTGGCTAAAAGGGCTTCGATTTCGGGCTTCTTCGCATCACTCACATTACTGATCATCACGTTCTGATTACCCGTGAGGCGGAAATCGCCTTCGTGAACCTTTGCAATTTCTAACAAACCTTCACGAACCTTGTCCATGACGCGACCACTCTCGACATAGAGTCCGCAATGCCAAGCACCGGTCTCGTCTTGAATCCAGCCGTAGGCATCGCCATTGGTCTCGAACTCAAACGGACGAGGTCCTTCGAGCGCAAATCCTTGATACTTCTCCAGCTCGGCACGAAACCAGTCTGCGCCTCGGTCCTGAATGGTATACTTCAAGCGAGCGTGCTTACGATTCGTCCGATCACCATAGTCGCGCTGGACCTTGACGACGTTCTCCGCAACGGCGACCACTTTATCCGGAGTGGTGAAGCCAATGACATCGGCGATCCGTGGGAAGGTGGCAGCCTGTCCGTGATGCATCCCCATGCCGCCACCAGCTAAGACGTTGTAACCCTTCAGTTCACCATCTTCGACAATAGCAACGAAAGAAAGGCAGTTGCCGTTTACGTCCACATCATTGTTCGGTGGAATAGCGAAGGAAATCTTGAACTTACGAGGAAGATAAGTCTTCCCGTAAATCGGCTCAGCCTCTTCTTCAGTGGTTTCTACCTTTTCACCATCCAACCAGATCTCATGATAGGCTCCAGTCTGAGGCGTAAGATGGTCGCTCACTGCTTGTGCGTGCGCGAGAACCTCGGCGTGGGTCTTCGAAATCTTGGGATTGGGATTTACCATCACATTGCGATTCACATCACCGCAGGCAGCAATGGTATCCATCGCAGTATCGTTGACCTCTTTGATGGTCTGCTTGAGATCACCCTTGATGATGCCGTGGATCTGGAAGGCCTGACGAGTGGTGAGTTTGAGGATTCCGTTACCCCCGAACTTCTCCATGAGACGATCCATCTCAATCCACTGGGCAGGAGTGGCTACTCCCCCCGGAACACGCACTCGAATCATGAAGGAAAAGGCCTTCTCTTTGCCCTCTTTCTTGAGCTGCTTCCGTAAGTCACGATCATCCTGCTGATAGGTGCCGTGAAACTTAAGAAGCTGTTCATCATCCTTTGCAACCGCTCCTGTGGAGGTGTCGTTCAAACTCTCAACAATCGTGCCCCTCAGGTAATCACTCTCAGTTTTGATTCCTTCGTTTTTCGCTAGTTTCACTTCGCTCATTGCCTTAATCTTTAGTAAATTGATAAAGTAACTTCTGTTTAGAAGCCTACTTTATAACAAAGATTTGACAAGTCTAAAAGAATTCACCAACAAACCTGGAAAAAACGCTCAAAGACAGCTCTTTAAAAAAGAGAATACAAGCGCATCACGAGCAACATCACTCGCGGCGGATACGGATCACCGTTTCCCCAGGCACATAGAGATCGAGAAGATCTCTACCTCGAATTTCTTGGAACTCTATATCCTCCCGAATTGCGGACAATTCACGCGTTTTCTGATCAACTTCGGCGAGAGCAGCTTTCTCACGTGCTTCTGTTGTTCTCAGCTCAGCACGCAATTCATTGAGTTTCCCCCACTGAGGAAACACCGTTACCGCAACTGCCACACAAACCAAAACGACTAGAACAGCAAACGCAATCCGGTTTAAAACCGCAATACTTTGAGTGCGAGCCTCCATAACCTGGCGACTGGGACGTTGCTTACGCTTAGACGTGCTCCCAGTGTTTTTTCTCCGAGTTGACTTCTTCGCTGCTGACATTCCTAGGTAAGAATGCCGGATTTAGTTAATTTTTGCAAAGTTAAACTACGCCTTAAGTTTCTTCCTCGCAACGGGTTTGTATTCTTTATTCAGAACATCATATCAGATACTTCGATCTTTTGTCTCACCTGTTTTTCATTAAACTAACAATACTCGAATGAATGCTAGCAAAGTAATCCACGATTTACCCCAAGGTGAGAAACCTCGTGAAAAAATGCAAAATCTAGGTCCTGGCGCACTAGGTGATGATGAGTTGTTAGCTATTTTTCTGCGAACCGGAGTTCCTGGGGAGAATGCGATTGCGATTGGACGGCGCTTGCTCACTCATCACGGCGGCCTCCCGGGTCTCGCTCGGACGGAGTTGCCAATTCTAGCGAAAGAACATGGAATCGGTCCTGCGAAGGCTTGCCAATTGGCAGCGGCTTTTGAACTGGGAGTTCGGTTGGCACGACGGAATCTTGATCGGGTTGAGCTTTCCTCTCCTAGACAAATCTACGAACACATGGCTCCGCAGATGCAGATGCTCAAAACGGAATCTCTCCGCGTCCTCGCTCTCGACAGTCGCCTACGGTGCGAGAAAGTCTACGAGGTATCTAGTGGCACAAGTAACGAAACGATTGCTTACGCGCGTGATGTTTTGCGACCTGTTCTTCTCAGCCAGTGCCCCAACTTTGCGGTGGTTCATAATCATCCCTCTGGCGATCCGAGTCCAAGTCGAGGGGATCTCGACTTCACAAACAATCTCCTCAAAGCGTCAGAGATATTCAGCCTCCAACTCGTTGACCATGTTGTGATCGGCCATCCGCGCTCTGACGGTGAGCCTTACTACTCCTTCCGAGAGCATGATCGGCTTTGAGAATTCTAACCGTGGAGTTCTCCTCTGTTAATTCACTGCCACTTCCGGAGAAGTCTGGTTTTTGGTGTTTCGTTTGAGGGCTGCTGCTGATTGCTCGTCAGCCCAAGACTCGTAAGAGCTTTGTTTCACGACTTCCATGAGACCTCGCATATTAGCGTGTTGGTCTCCACAGAGCTGAGCGCAAACGACGTAAGTCTCCAGAGTCTTGGTAGGAGTGAACCACATAGGGATGTCTTGGCCCGGGATAGCATCTTGCTGAACTCGCATCGGCACGATAGCGTAGTTGTGAATCACATCGGTAGCAGTCACCATCACGATAGTAGGCTTATCAACGGGCACTTTCATCGTTGCGGCAGTAAAGTCGTCCCAACCATTTGGATCGTCAGGGTCGATACATGGATCACCGACATTGGAGGCGAGGTGACGATCGATACGACCGAACTTACCGTCCTTACCTGGATAATGGTAATTCCAAGCAAACTGGTAACCAATGGCACGAACACGTACTGGATCTTGTTTCTGAATATCCTCGTAGTCGTCGGTACGTTCCCTCCAGAGTGGAAATGCGAAACCAAGAAGAAGGACGGCCTCAATAATGACCACTCCTATCTCAAGATGTGTTGATACGTGATTTTTGACACCGGTGTAGTTCGCCTTGGGATTACGACGAGCGCTAAAACGCCAAATCACGTAGAAGAAGAAAGCAGTCCAACCTACAAAGAGGAGGAGCATGAACCAGTGAACAATCGCAATCAAATGGTCTACACCACCGCCGTGTTCAGAGAAGTTTTCGGTAATACCGAGTAGTTCATTCATAATTTAGAGAGAGTTTTGAGGATTGTAATCGTCTTTGAAGCGAGGATCGAGATTGGCCTCCTCGCGCTTCATCATGCGAGCCATGTAAAAACCGATAACGCTCAGCACCCCAACAATGACGATGAGCAAAAACAAGATCGCCAAACCAGCAGCATTGCCGCCAGCGGCGTGAAAAGCCTTGGCGCAGGTTGTGCAAGCGAGAGGTAACATCATTTGATCCGAGCTTAGATTACGAGGTTCTTGGCTTTCTTGTAAAAACGGACTCCGTAGTAGGGCAAACCGAGGGAGGCGATGGCCATCAATACTCCTAGGAGAGTGATCTCCCATCCGCTATTGCGAGGAGCAAAAGCGAAGCACCAAACCGCTAACCCTAGGCACAGCAAAGTGGCAAAGGTAATGAAGACGAGATGGAAACCGCGGAGAGACATCGTTTAGTTAGCAGGTGCTCGTTCTGGATTATAGAAACCTGATTTCTCAGAAATGGTAGTTCCCTTGCCATAACGAATTGGATCCGAGAAAGCCCACGCGGTAATTGCCATCAGGAAAATCCCGAAGATGATTCCCATCGTGAACAAGAAGTAAACGAGTTTCTTCTCGTGGTTGAGGTGCATGAAAATGAACATCACCAAAGAAGCTTTGAAGGCGGCGATCAAGAGACCAAGCACCATATCGGCACTATCGAAACCGTGTCCCCCTACATCTAGGAATGGAACAGTGGCCACCGCCACGGTCACCCCCGTGAAGATAAAAAGGATAAGACCGATTAAGGTATAGAGCTTTTTCGCCTTTTGAATTTCTGCAACAGAGTCAGCCATAATAAATTACATCAAGTAGAGAATTGGGAAGAGGAAGATCCAGACGAGGTCAACGAAGTGCCAGAAGAGACCACAGACCTCGACACGGTTCGCGAGACGCTCAGGATTGTTGAGATACATCTTCTTACCGAAGAAGAGGAAGTAACCCAGTACGATGATACCACCGATAACATGAAGACCGTGGAGAGCGGTAATCAAGAAGTAGATTGCGTAATAGTTGTTCCAACGAGGAGTGAACTTACTTTCTAAGTTCACCTCTTCGCGAGGCACAACCACTTCAGGGAAATGACGTGAGTAGTGGGACTTCTTAGCCTCACCAATCGCATGAACAGGTCCTGCAAAACCACTGAAGGCATCCATCACTTCCTTGCCCTCACCAATATTAACAAGCTCTTGCCAACCCATGCGATAGCGCTCGGTGTCGGTGGGCTCTTTCCCCTTCTTAGCGAGTTTCTCTTCGAGCTCAGCGATGTGCTTATTGTGAACTTCCCAGAGTTCGCGAACGGTCTCGTTGTTCTTCATCAACCAGGTGTTCTGAATGGCAAGCTCTGGATCGATGCCCTTCTCTTCGGCACGTTGGGCAACGAAACGGAAATCGATCGCATCAGCAGCCATTTCAATCTGGCTGTGTTTCTCATCCAGCTTACCACCGAGAAGAGTGCCATCTTTAAAGCTCGCACTCGTGGGGCCTTCTTTCACTTTCTGAGGTTTTAGAACGAAAGTAACTTTAGGTTCGATGGTGAAGGTAACAGATGAAGAGGTTTCTACGAGGAACTCATCAAACTTAGGATCGAGTTCTAATCGGTCCTTAATCTTATAAGAGGGCTCATTGCGCTCTTTCCTAGAAAGACCACCTCTCAACTTAGCCCAAGCCTCGCGATTCTGCTTCGTTCTAACACTCGCATTATTCGCTTTGGCATCGAGGTGAATTCCTTGTAATTTTTTGAGAAGCCCCAAAGAAAGAAGGTCTCCTTCTTCAGCCAAAATTGTTTCGGCTACTTGAGCATCTGGGCGACCCGCAACCGACTTCGAGAGACGAATCTCACGACCCTGCTTCTGAGCTTGCTCCATGAGGTCCGAGATGATGGGTGCGTAGAATCGCTCAAGGTCGACCGTAATTTTATCGGCCTCAAAAACAACCTGGTTAAAGTAGTGCTCGGTCTTGCTGCCGCCACCAGAACTCTTGCCGTGATCATCTTCCTTATCGGCAACCAAGAACATCCCGTTCTCCTCAAACTGGTTCGAAGCATGGCCGTCGTCGTGACCACCGGGATGGTAATGTTTAATCTTACCACTATCGTCGATGGTGAATTTGTGAGCGTGACCCTCAAGAACCGTAAAGTCATTCATGCGGACTGCTTGGTGAGTCCACTTGGCATTATACTCCACCGCCTTGAGAACCATGAAGAGAGCAGCACAAATAAGCGTGATCACCATGTAGACCTGGAATTGTCGCCACTTGCGCATCTTCAAGGCCGCCCAAGCGAAGACCACTGTTACCGAGGAGGCAATGAGGATGAAGGTATTGATGAGACCAGGCACCACGGGTAATGCTCGTTCAGGCCAAGGGAAATCAGCATAAACGCGCAGGAAAACGTAGCCCGAAAAGAGACCGCCAAAGAGCATTACCTCGGAAGCGAGGAAAAGCCATATCCCGACCTTCGCATTGTAAAGTCCGGTGTCCTTGCGGGCAGTTACAGTATAAGGAATATCCATGAGTTCTGGGAAAGTAATCTAATTAAGCAACGGTAGGCTTGGACTCCTCTTTGGTAGGAGTAGGAGAAGGATCCTTCTCAATCTTGGCAGGTTCGTGCCACTGCGGGAGAAAGTCCTCTTCGCAATCCGGACGAGAATACTCGTAAGGACCACGGAAGACCGATACGTCAAAAGTGAAGTTGCCGTGACCTGGAGGGGTCGGAGTGGCCCACTCAAGAGTGGTGGCATCCCACGGGTTATCGTTCTCAACCTTCTTCCCTTTTCTCCAAGCGAAGAAGACGTTGATGATGAATGGAATTTGCGCGAGAGCGAGCCAGAAGGCGGCGTTCGACATCGTGATGTTAAGAGGCAAATATTGCTCAACCGTGTTTCCGAAAACATTAGCGCTCTCACCCGCTTGAGCGAGGTAAGCATCACCCCCGTTATACCAACGACGGTGGAATCCAGCCATCCCCTGCACTAGCATTGGGAAGAACAAAACGTTGATGAAAATCAAGGACGGCCAGAAGTGGAGATGTCCGAGGAGATTGTTCATGTAACGGCCCGTAATCTTAGGATACCAATGGTAGATCCCAGCAAAGAGTCCGAAGAGAATACCTGGTGCCACTACGTAGTGGAAGTGACCAATCACGTAGTAGGTATCGTGCAAGTGAAGACCAACGAGGTTGAAGGCAAGTGGGAGTCCAGTGAGACCACCAATTCCGAACATCGGAATAAACGCCGTTGCCCACAACATCGGAACGGTGAAACGAATGGAACCACCCCACATCGAGATAATAAGGGAGGTCAACAAGATGACCGAAGGAATGGAAATCAAGACCGTCGTAGTCTGGAAGAAGGTCGAAATGACCGGCCCCATTCCGGTGAGATACATGTGGTGAGCCCATACGATAAAGCTCAAGAAACCGAGCACGATGACCGACCAAACCATAGGACGATATCCCCAGAGAGGCTTCCGGGTGTTGCAAGGAATAATCTCTGCCACACAAGCGATAGCAGGAAGGAGGAGAACATATACCTCAGGGTGACCAAGGAACCAGAAAAGGTGCTGATAAAGAAGAGGGCTCCCGCTACCAGCAACCTCAAGGGCACCGTTACCAGTGACAAGGCCAGAAGGCATGAAGAAGGAAGAGTCAAAGACCCGGTCGCTCAACTGCATGAGAGCAGCTGCTTCCAAGGGAGGGAAGGCCAAGAGAAGGAGGAAACCTGTGACCAGCATAGCCCATACGAAGAATGGGAGGCGCATCCAAGTCATGCCCTTCGCACGAAGGTTAATGATAGTAGTCACGAAGTTCACCGAACCTAACAAGGAAGAGGAAATTAGGAAGACCATCGCGAGAAGCCACCAAGTCTGACCCGTCATCCACTGATTCGGAGCACCCGATTGTTGGATACCAGCTAAGGGAGAGTAGTTTGTCCAGCCGGACTGCGCAGCACCGGTATTGAGGAAGAAGCTTGCAAGCATCAAAGCTCCCCCTGGGAAGTAGAGCCAGAAGCTCATCATATTGAGCTTTGGAAAGGCCATATCAATGGCACCAATCTGAAGTGGAGTCACATAGTTACCAAAAGCAGCAAACCCGAGAGGAACAACGCCCAAGAAAACCATGATCGTTCCGTGCATAGCACCGAACATGTTATAGGTCTCCCCTTTCACCATTCCGTCCTGAAGCCAACGAGCCTTCCAATCCTCAGTGAAGAGAAAAGCCATCCACTCAGGAAGAGGCTCATGAGGGTAGGCAATCGACCAACGCATCACCATCATCAGGAAAAACCCGACAAGGAGGAAAAGTAAGGAAACGATTCCATACTGAATCCCAATCGTTTTGTGATCGGTGGAAAAAACGTATTTGGAAAGAAAGCCAGGATTATGGTCATCGTGATGATGATCATCGTGGCCATGCTCTGCGTGAGATGTTGCTGCGCTCATCGTCGGAATCTAGTTCAAGTATTCTTAGTTTCCACCCGCATTTGCGACTGGCTGGTAGGATTCAAAGTCAATGATGGTGGCTGGGTCCATCGATTCGCCGGGAAGAAATTGCATGTGGGCGTCCTTGAGCTCTTGCTCGCTTGTCGCTTTACCAGGACCACGCTGCTCGTAAGCATCAATTGCCGCTTGGGCTTGCTCGATTGAGACAACATCTCCGACATCATTGAGACCATTACGAAGGTAAGTCATCAAAGGCGCTAACTCTTTAGCGGAGAGAGGGCCTTGGGCAGGCATGGCTCCGTTCCAAGTCTTACCAGCCACGGTGATTGGTCCGGAAATACCGTTTAGAATAATCATCGCGAGCGCCTCAGTGTTATCACCAGTGACCCATTCGGAATCTGCCAAAGGAGGGAAGTTCGCACCGTCTCCGCGTCCATCCGCTCCGTGACAACCCGCGCATTTACCGTAAGTCTTAGCTCCTTGCTTTACATAAAAAGCGAGCGCCTCTCCTTCAGTGACTTCTACTGGACCACCCGAAGTATCCGGATCCCAATCCGTAGCCCACATGGAATCTTGATTGTAAGCGAAAAGAGTGCCGCCTTTTCCGATGATAGTACCACCGACAAGAAGCGCAATACCGGCCAAAAGGAATAACCAGAGTGGCACCGGCTCCATTCCATTCTCGTTGAGACGTCGCTCACGAATGGTCGCTTGGGTAGCTCCCTCAAATACGGCGTGAGTTTCGCTCACATTGATCTCCTCATCGAGGTCAGGCCGAAGACGGGCGTTAGGATCTTGCTCTGAAGACATGATTAGTTTCGTTAGCGCTTACTTTTGGCGAGGGTTGATAGCGGCAGGAATGACATTATCCTTCCGCATAGACATCAGGTAAGCAGCCAGTGCTTTTGCATTGGGCTTAGGCTTGTCGGCACTTCCCTCGAACATGAAAGACATGGAAGAACAAACGGAGAGATAATTCAGCTCCCGTGGATTGTAGAGGTGATTGAGGAACCACTGTTCGGTGCTAATCCCCTGCTCAGCGGCACGACGGGCAGCACGAATAGCGACGTTACTCAAATCTTGCCCGACTCGACCCTGACCAATGTAGGCATAACTCTCCCCTTCGAAGTCGAACGGATTGGTTTCACGACGTGAGTCTTCGATTCCCTCAGCCGCATTCGCAGGAACACCCGCCCAATCATCACGATACATGTCAGTGCCAGCGTAACTGGGACGAATCAACTGAGTGTGACAAAGGGCGCAACCATTTGCCGCGTAAATAGGAGCACCATCTGTCCGACCAGCGCGCTTAAATTCATACACCCCATCGAAGCCATCAGCAGCTTCGGTAAACTCAGGTGGTTGCATATTAGTCATTTGCACGTAGGGAATCGCAATTGCGAAAACCCATGGCAATCCAAAGGCTACCGTAAGCCCGAAAAGAAATGTCTTAAAGTTCATTATGCCTTGGCTACTTGAAGTTCGTCGATATCGCCCTCAGGACCGTGAGGAGATCCTCCATGATGTCCCCCGTCTAACAAAGTCGGGTGCGTGCTGCGGCGTCCCAATCGGGCCCACATCAAGAGGAGGTGAGAGAGAAAGATAAAGTTGGCGAGAGCGATGAAGAACCACGCGAGAGTGGTGCCGACCGCGTATGCCTTCCCGAAAGTAGCCGCATCTGCCCAAGGAGCGTTGGAATCATTCTGTGCTCCGCCCTGGAAAAGACCTCCGAGGATGGAGAAAATAACCACAGAAGCGACACCGTAGAGAGAGAGGAAGAAGTGGCTGGTGATGAAACGCTTGGAAAGCCACTCGCGACGAGTCACCCGAGGAACCACGAAGTAAATCATTCCGAAAGCACACATACTAAAGAAACCGTAGATGGCCAAAATATCGAAGCCGTAACCAGTGAGACTGAACTGGGTCGCTT
>CALFBF010000112.1 GCA_937949965.1 uncultured Roseibacillus sp. | reverse complement strand
AACTTCGCGTTCACTACCATCGTGAAGTATTTCATCGTGCTTTTCGGTGTCGTGATTGCTCTCAATAAAATCGGAATCACTTGGGACAAGGTGCAGTGGCTGGCGGCGGCGATTACTCTCGGGATTGGTTTTGGATTACAGGAAATTTTCGCGAACTTTGTGGCGGGACTTATTCTGCTTTTTGAGCGTCCGATTCGGATCGGGGACATTGTCACGGTCGGAAACATTTCGGGAAAAGTGACCGAGATCAAGATTCGGGCGACCACGATTCAGCAATTCAATAATCGTGACTTGGTGGTGCCGAACAAAGACTTCATCACCAATCAGCTCACGAACTGGACTCTCCGTGATGGGGTTTTGCGTTTCGATGTTTTAGTAGGTATTGCGTATGGTTCGGACTCTCGGAAGGCCGAAGAAATTCTCACTCAGATCGTGAGCCAGCATCCAAATGTGTTAGAGGAGCCGGCTCCGCAAGTGATTTTCAATGCCTTTGGCGCGAGCGCTCTCGACTTTATTGTGAGAGGGCACGTCGGACAGGTGGGGAATCTGGTTTCGACTCAACACGACCTCCACTTCCAAATCGAGGAAGCCTTCCGCGAAGCGGATATCGAGATCGCTTTCCCTCAGCAGGATATCCACATCCGAAGTCTCCCCGAGGGCTTCGGGAAGACTCTTACTGATTAAGGTTTTTCTCGGTTTAGAGAATCGCTCCCGGAGTGTAGCTCGCCGCTGTTGGATTCTTGGCAACGAGTGCCTGAACGTTGGCGGTGAAGCTCTCAATCTGTGCCGGTGCGTTACCAGTGTTTGTTTGGTTCGCTTCGAGAAGGTTCTGGAGAGTAGCCAAGTCGAGAGGCAGGCGGTCATCGTCTGCGAGACGCTGAAGAAGATCGTTTTCGCGTAAGGAACCACCGCGGAGATCAGCTACGGTAGCCAAGGCGTGTTCCTTGATCACGTGGTGTGCCGTTTCGCGACCGACACCCGCTTTGACCGCCGCCATCATGATGGTGGTGGTGAGGAGGAAGGGGAGGTAATGCTCGGTCTCTTTAGCAATAACGGCAGGGTAAGTTTCCATTTGGTCGAGAACGGTGAGTAAAGTCTCGAACAAGCCGTCGCAGGCAAAAAAAGCATCGGGTAACATGACGCGGCGCACAACCGAGCAAGAAACATCGCCCTCGTTCCACTGGTCTCCTGCGAGAGAAGACGCCATCGTGAGATGACCTTTGAGGATGGTGTGGAAGCCGTTGATGCGTTCGCATGAGCGCGAATTCATCTTGTGCGGCATGGCGGAAGAACCCGTCTGACCGGGAGCAAATCCCTCGGAAGCGGTTTCGTGTCCGGCCATAAGGCGGAGGGTTTTGGCAAAGGAAGAAGGGCCACTAGCGAGCTCTAACAAAGAGGACACGACCGAGAGATCCAGTGAGCGAGGATAGACCTGGCCCACGTTTTCCCACACCGCTGGGATGCCGAGGTGACTAGCGAGGCTTTTTTCCAGATTCGCGACTTTCGCTGAGTCGCCGTCGAAGAGAGAGAGCTGATCGAGCTGGGTGCCCACTGCACCCTTGAGTCCACGCACCGAGTAGCTGGCGATTAACTGCTCAAAGCGATTAAGGCCGTCGACTAGCTCTTCCCCGAACATCGCGAGGCGTTTGCCAAAAGTGGTGGTCTGCGCCGCGACATTGTGGGTGCGGGCAGTGAGAACGAGTTCGCTGTTTTCGGTGGCGAGCTTGGCGAGGCGAGCGAGTGCTGCTACGGTCTTGTCCCGCATGAGGAGGAGGGAGCGGTAGACTTGGAGTTGCTCTACGTTCTCAGTGAGATCGCGGGAGGTCATTCCCTTGTGGAGTTGCTCGTGTCCCGCTAAGTCGTTGAACTCCTCGATACGAGCTTTGACATCGTGGCGAGTGATACGTTCCCGCGCGTCGATGGCTTCGAGATTGATCTGGTCTTTGACCGCTTCGTAGGCTTCGAGGGCCTCAGCCGGGATGTCGAGCCCGAGGTCTTTCTGCGCACGCGCGACGGCGAGCCAGAGTTCGCGTTCGAGAAGGATGCGACCTTCTGGGGACCAGATGTCTTTGAGAGAAGGGGAGGCGTAGCGTTCAGCGAGGACGTTTGGAATCATGTGCGGCGGGAGTGTGGACCAGAATTCTCCCGTGTTAAGTCAATTTTGAGGGAGAAATCGTCCTCACAGATGCCCTTAAAAAAGCTTCAGCGAAGAAATGCCATTGTCCGGGTGTAGGATCTGCCCGGTGAGTGGAGCGGACTCTGGGGAGACGAGATAGCTAGCGAGATTAGCGAGTTCCTCTGCGGTCGCGATTCTTTTCAGCGGATGACGTTCGGCGGCTGCCTCACGGCGTGCGTCGTTGGCGAGTAAGCTGGTTGCCAGAGGGGTGTCTGTTAGAGAGGGCGCGATGGCATTGACTCGAATCTTGGGCGCGAACTCGGCAGCGAGGGACCGAGTGAGACCTTCGATGGCGCCCTTGGCCGCGGCGATGGAAGCATGGAAAGGCATCCCAGTCTGGACCGCGACAGTCGAGAACAGGACGAGCGAGGCCGTCGGTGATTTTTTGAGGGCTGGGAGAGCCTGCTGAATGACCTCAATGGCGGCGAGTGTATTGATTTGATAATCTGTTAGGAATTCCTCCCGGGTGAGGCGATGAAACGGTTTCAGATTAATGGTGCCGGGGAAGTAGAGAAGTCCGTCGAGCTGGCTGGGTAGTTCCAAAGGACTGACGTCAGTAGCGTCGAAAGACTGACACGGGATTCCTAATTCCTGTAGGGGAGCGGCGTTTCGCACCGCGGCCGTGATTTGGTGACCTTGCGAGTGTAGTTTTTGAGCGGTTTCCAGACCGATGCCTGAGTTCCCGCCAACGAAGAGAAGATGTGCCATAGACGGCACCATGCTACCGTTCTAAAGAATGTCTAATGATGAAATGATGAGAATTAGACTTCATCGTATCGCTCATTCCATTATCACCTTTTTTGAGGATCGGTGAAGCTGGAGCGTGTTTTAAAATCAAAGGGAAATTGGGGCCGCCGTGAAGTGCGTCTCCGTCTCTCGCGCGGTGAGGTTCGTGTGGATGGTGCGGTGGTGCGTGATGGACAGCTTCTTCTTTCACCCTTCGCCACGGTGGAATGCGGGGACCGAGTTCTTTCCCAAAAAACACCTCGTTACTTGATGCTTCACAAGCCTCTCGGAGTGGTCAGTGCTACCGTTGATGAAGAGCATGAAACGGTGATTGACCTCATTGCGGAGCCCTGGGCTGGTGAGCTCCATCTCGCCGGGCGATTGGATCGGTTCACTAGTGGGCTCGTTGTCCTCACCAATGATGGTCGATTCTCAGAAGCCCTCACGCGACCTGAACAAAAGGTGGGCAAGGTTTACCACGTCTGCTGCGATGGTCCCCTGTTAGCTGAGATGAGGGAGACTTTGCAGCAAGGGATGTGGTTGGCGAAGGAGGGGGTGACCACCCAGCCTGCTCAGGTCGAGAGTCTCAGTGATTACGAGCATCGTCTGACCATTTACGAAGGAAAGCATCATCAGGTGAAACGGATGTTCGCTCACTTTGGGCTCAAGGTTGTGGCCTTACATCGCGAAGCCATGGGGCCGTTGCGACTGGATGGTTCTCTCGCGCTTGGGCATTGGCGGTTTTTAACAGAGGATGAACTCAGCGCCGTGTTCAAATTGATAATCAATTCAGGGAGAGAGTTTGCAAAAACTGGCGAGGTCGGTCTTTGACCTTAGAGAAAGTTTCCGATAAAGAATCAGGGAGATGAAGACAGCAATCATAGCAATATGGCTGGTCACCACCCTCGGTCTTTTGGCCGGAGGAAAGAAAGATGACCGCCTAGTGGTGCAATTTAATCTCCAAGGAGCAGACAGCGATGGTCCCAAAATGTCCGTTCCCCAGGAGGTCGCTGGGAGACGAGTTTTCTTCCGCCTTTCACCCGAGATTTCGACGGTTGATATTGAGTCTTTCCGACCGTTTCCCGCTGATGATGGCATCACTTATGGCATGATGTTTAAGCTCAACCGCGTTGGAGCCCGCCGGCTATCAGCAATTACTAATGCGAATCTTGGGAAACTCCTGATGGCTCGGGTCAATGGGCGCGCTTTGGACGTTATCAAGATTGATAAAGCGATTAATGATGGTCTCATCGTAGTTTGGCAGGGAATCACTACGCGTGAGATTGGTCTCGCCGATAGTATGATGCCTCGCATTGGACAAACGGCGAAAGAGTGGAAAGCGCAGCGCAAAAAATGAGACGTTCTTTTCGCACCATCGTTTTCTCCCTCTTATCTTGCCTCACGGTGGGATCTGTTTCGGCCCAGCGATTTTCCTTAAAGCTGCCCACTGCTAATGATGCTCTTTTCCGAGGAGATTTGGCAGCCTTCTACATGCCAACTGATCTCAAAACGAGACCACCGGAGTCGGGGTCTTGGGGATTTGTTAGAAATGCACGCGACTTCGGTGGGCAAGGACGCGTCTATACACGTTTCCATGAGGGGCTCGATATCCGCCCCGTAGCGCGGGATGCTCGGAGCATTCCCACCGACCCCGTCAAGTCTATCAGTGCGGGACGGGTCGCCTACGTCAACCCTGTGTCAAGCCGCTCGAACTATGGCAAGTATGTCGTGGTGCAACACGACTTCGGATACGGGCCCATGTATTCGCTCTATGCTCATCTGGCCTCCACAGCAGTGCAGGTTGGGCAGCAGGTTTCGCCAGGTTCGGTCTTGGGCATTTTAGGTTCAACGGGGCGTGGTCTTAACAATTCACGCGCCCATCTTCATTTGGAGCTTAATATCATGGGCTCGACGAGTTATAATGATTTCCTCAATGCCGCCAATCCTCATGGGAACCACAATGGGCAGAACTTGTTCGGGCTCGATCTTGCGGAGATCTATCTAGAGATGCGCAAGAACCGGAACTTTAATCTCGCGAAATACATCCACGCTCTGCCACAGCATTACCGCATCACAGTGCCTCGGAAGACAGCTGGAGCCTTACCTATCGTTCAGCGTTACCGTTGGATGCAATTCGGGAATCATAACAAGGCAAGTAAGTCTTGGGAGATGGCCTTCACCCGTTCGGGCTTCTTGATTGGAGTGGCTTTGAGCAATCGCGAAGTAAGTAAACCAACGGTGACTTACGTGCGTTCTACTCGGATTGATCATCGTCACTACACGATTGGGAGATTGACAGGAACGGGTTCGACTGCCACCCTCACCTCGTCTGGGAGTCGTTTCATCTCCCTCATTACCGACGATTTTCCGAAGCGAAATTGAGAATCTGTGCGGGTGCTTTTTCCCAGCTATCGCCCTTCACACAATCTTGCTTCCACCTTTTTTTGACCGTCAAAGCTCTCTCTGAAAAGAGCTTTTCTAAGGGCTCAAACTCGGCGTGCACTCTGACTCTGAGAAGGTGTTTCAACTACGAGAGGTTTCGTAATTAAAATTTTTTACTGATAGAACTGTGAACGAAAAAAAGATCCGCAAACGCATCCTTGAGCTACTCAGCCAAGAAGGAGCCCGACCGCTGACTAAAAGCGAGATGGCGCGCCAGCTAGAACTTGCCCCCAACGAAAGGGCTGAGTTCCGCCGCATCCTCGCAGCAATGATAGAAGAAGGCGCTCTCAAACCTGGCAAGAAGGCGCGTATAGAACCGGCCCCAGCAGGTGGGAGCGGAGGAAAAGGACTCATCATCGGACGCATTCGCATTTTCCCAAAAGGACACGGCACCGTCTACCCCGACCATAATGAGGTTGCTAACGAGCAGAGTGGCTTTGACCTCGATGCCATTAAGCGCATTTACATTCCCAGTAGCCGCACCGGAGTCGCGATGGACGGTGATACCGTAGAAGTGAAGGTGGTTCTGAAGCGCGGCCGTGATGGCGAGATTGATCCGCAAGGCTCGCTTGAGCGTATTGTTAAACGGACGGACCGCTTGGTGGTCGGCACCTACTTTGATCGTAAGGGATTCTCCTATGTTCAACCAGATTCCGAAGCTCTTCCGCAAACGCTGGAGGTTGCTCCCGCGCCTGATGCTCGAGATGGACAAAAGGTGGCGGTAAAGCTCATCGAGTGGCGTAAGGGGGAAGATCCACGTGGACAGGTCGAAGAGATTATCGGTTGGCCCGATAGCCCAGGAGTCGATATCTTAGGAGTCGTTCACAAGTACGGTTTACAGACCGACTTCCCTGAACAGGTGATGTCCGAAGCCGAGACAGTTGCGGTAGCGGTGCCCGATAAGGAGAAGGCGCGCCGCGAGGACTGGACCGATCGATTGGTCATCACCATCGATCCTGCTGACGCCAAAGATCACGACGATGCCATCTGGGTCGAGCGCAAAAAAGACGGTGGTTGGCAACTGGCAGTGCACATCGCGGATGTTTCCCATTATGTGAAGCCCGGCACTCAGCTCGATAAGGAAGCTCTCAAACGCGGAAACTCGACATACCTAGTAGATCGCGTTTTACCGATGTTGCCTGAGACCCTGAGTAATGGCATTTGTTCGTTACGACCGGATGAGGTCCGTCTCACCAAGTGTGCGGTGATGGACTTTGATGCCCAAGGACTGATGACCAAGAGTATCTTCGTCGATGCCTTTATCAACAGTCAGGCGAAGTTGGCCTACGAAGATGCCCAAGTCGTTCTCGATGGTGGACAAGTGCCGAAGCGCTTTACGGGTTCTTTAAAGAAGGAACTCGAAACCATGATCCCCGAGGCATGGAAACTCGCCAGCGTGCTTCGCAAACGGCGCTTCAAACGAGGGGCTCTCGATATGGAGATGGACGAGATCAAGGTCTTGGTCGATGACGAGAGCAAGGCCGCGACCGGATATGTGAAGGTCGAGCATTGCGAGAGCCATCAACTCATCGAGGAATGCATGCTTGCCGCCAACGAGGCTGTGGCCAAGGTTCTCCGCGACCGACAGAAGCCTGCTATCTATCGCATTCACGATGATCCCGATCCCGAGAAGTTAATGGAATTTGGGGAAATGGCTCGCGCCCATGGTTATCAAGTTGGGGACCTCACCAATCGAGCTCATGTGCAATCTCTCCTCGATCAGGCAATCGGAACCCCTGAAGAGCATAATATCAAACTCGGTCTCCTACGCAGTCTACGCCGTGCGGAATACTCGGAAGAGCCTCTTGGCCACTATGGTTTGGCTAAGGCTGACTACGCTCACTTCACGAGCCCGATCCGACGTTACGCTGATCTTGTTGTTCACCGCGCCTTGCAAGATTTACTCAAAAATCGTCCAGAAAAACCGGACCGCACTCTTCGTCAAAAGGACTGCAAAGAAGCCGCTGTTCACATCTCCGAAACGGAACGCAACTCGAGTTTTGCGGAACAAGAGACTAAGACTCTCAAGTTGTTAGAATGGTTAGAAATGACTCGCATGAGCGAAGAACCACCGATTTTTACTGGCGTCGTTACTGAGGTTAGGTCGATGGGGTTGTTCGTAGAAGCGACTGACATTATGCAGAAGGGACTTGTTAAGAACGAAGACCTCCCTGGACGAGGATGGCGCTTTAATAGTTCAGGTCCGCATTTCGAGAATCGTGAACAACGACTCCATGGCGGAGTGCCCGTTAAGCTGAAGGCTCACAAGATTGACTTCATCGAGCAGCGAGTGGATTTCGAGATCGTTGAAATCGCCGAACTTCCTCCCCAAGAAAATTCTCCGAAGAAGGGTAGTCCTAAGAAAAAAAGACCGTCTCGCAAAACTGCTAAGAAAGCGTCTAGGGCTTCCCATTCTCAATCAGGAAAAAACAGCAAAAGAGCTTCCAAATCGGGGCCAAAACAAAAGCGGGAATCATCTGTTAAAAAGAAGCGTAATCGGAAGTCTTAATGGGTCCTAGGAGATGCCTTAGTGTAAATTTTTGTTTGTGAAAATTCCCTGCTCAGCTCAGTTCCACTTCCTTAAGGATGAAACCTGCTTTGAGTAACTTCTTTCCCTAGTTAGGGCCCTTGTAGACAAATAGTAGTAAACTAGCTACTTTTCTGGGAGGATTATTCCCTAGGACTCTTCTGTGGATTCTTCTTCCGCGCTTTTGCCCATGATCTTGTCGTTCCAGACACTTTTGCCAAGACGATCTTCTTTGGGGATAGTGGCACGGTAGGCGGTATTGAGGCCGATGTAGAAGGCGAAGACGGCAGCGGCAGCACAGGCTAAGAAGATTGCGAAGTCCCGGCCGCTGGTATCGGGCTTGGGCTGGAAGGTCGAAGTGCCTGGGTAGCCAGGGCGAACGGCGGGAGTCGGTTTCGCTTTAGGAGTTGCTTTTGGTTTCGCGATCTTTTTCTTCTTTTGTTGAGACTTAAATTTCTCTTCGGAAAAGACGACCTCTTCTTCTTCGCTAACTTCGTTGGTAACTACGATGTCGCCAACTTGGGCTACGGTGCCGCCTAACAGATCGATGGCTTCCATCTGCTTTTCCCCGAGGTGAATTCCATTTGTAGAGTTCAGGTCTCGCAGCACAAAGCCACCCGGTACTCGACTCAGTTCACAGTGTTGTGAGGAGACCGAGGGGTGATCGAGGACGATGTTGCACTCGGCGGAACGACCGATCACAAGCGCTTCGGTGTCTAGGGGAATGCTGTAGGGCAGGGGTGACTGACCTGGGATGGTGAAGCTGAGATTGGGCATAATTATAGATTTACGATATTCGTTACCCAATTCTTAGCAAGAAGTGAGCCAGAGAGAAGATTGGAGCCGGGCATATTTTTCAGAATCGCTTAATTTTTAGCAGTTTCCACTTCGACTGCAGATTCGTGCTTGGCTTCCTCAAGTTCGAGAGTGTGACGATCTTTTGGGATCACGCGCAAGAGACGATGGAGGGTCTTTTCCCAGTCGGCGAGAAGTTCTTTCGCCCGTGGAGAGCCCGTCTTTTTAAAGTGAGCTTCGATGAGGCTTTGGGCTTCGTCGATGTCAATCTGACGGGCAACGGGGAGGGCCACCACCATCTCAGGGTTCAGACGAGATTGGAACTGTCCGTCGAGGTCGAGGACGTAAGCTACTCCACCAGACATGCCAGCGCCGAAGTTCTTGCCTGTTAAGCCAAGAATGGCCACGAGGCCGTTGGTCATGTATTCGCAGCCGTGATCTCCTACGCCTTCGCAGACCGCAGTGGCGCCGGAGTTCCGCACGCAGAAGCGCTCACCAGCACGACCATTGACGAAGAGTTCTCCGCCCGTGGCTCCGTAGAGTAGAGTATTGCCGACGATGGAGTTGTCCGCGGGTTGGTAGTCGCCAGACATTTCTTGAGGCGGATGCACGATGATGGAACCACCAGCCATGCCCTTACCAACGTAGTCGTTGCCCTCACCGATGAGGGTGAGTTGCACGCCATTGCAGAGGAAGGTGCCGAAGGATTGTCCCGCTGAACCTGTGAAGGAGAGCTTGATCGTTTCTGGGGGGAGGTCGTGATTACCATAGACCTCGGCAATGCGGCCCGAGAGGCGCGTGCCGATATTGCGGTCAGTGTTCACAACCGGATACGTTTTCTCAAAAGGAGCGCTGTCCATCAGCTGTTGGGCGGGATTGTCGCCTGCCGCAGTATTGGTGTGTGCTCGCAAGTCGTCGAGAATCTGGAGATCAAGCGCGGGCTTGTGGATGCCGACATTGCGTTCGTGGGTGCGGTAGCGTTTGCCCCCGTCCGCAGGGACTGCTTCGCGAAGCACTTTGGAAAGGTCTACCGTAGCAGCCTTCGGGTGGTCGGGCACTTCGCGTTGACGGAGGTGATGAGTGTGACCAATCATCTCTTCGATGGTGCGAATGCCGAGGCTCGCCATGTGCTCGCGTGCTTCTTCCGCTACTCCCATCATGAAGTTAACGACGTGGTCGGCGGTGCCTTTGAACTTCGCACGCCACTTCGGATTAGTAGTTGCTACTCCGACTGGGCAGTTGTTGAGGTGGCACTTGCGAACGTAAACGCAACCCATTGCGATCATGGCAATGGTGCCAAAGTTGAATTGTTCAGCACCTAACATGGCACCGATGACGACATCGCGCCCGGTGCGGAAACCACCATCTGTTCGCAGAACGACTCGTTCCCGGAGATTGTTCATCACGAGAGTTTGTTGTGCTTCCGCGATCCCAAGTTCCCAGGGGAGACCACAGTGTTTGGTGGAGGATAGTGGAGAGGCCGCGGTGCCGCCGTCATGTCCTGAGACGAGGATGTTGTCGGCACATGCTTTTGCTACTCCTGCGGCTACGGTGCCGACTCCGGCTTCTGCTACGAGTTTGACCGTAATACGGGCGGCGGGGTTCACTTCCTTGAGGTCGTGAATCAGCTGGGCCAAGTCCTCGATACTATAAATATCGTGGTGAGGAGGAGGGGAGATGAGCTGAACGCCGGGCTGAGTATTTCGCAGTCGGGCGATGAGGCTGTTGACCTTGTGTCCGGGGAGTTGGCCGCCTTCACCAGGCTTGGCTCCCTGGGCCATCTTGATCTCAATTTCGTCGCAGTTGACGAGGTAATGAGCACTCACGCCGAAGCGTCCCGAAGCAACTTGTTTAATCGCTGAGCGAGCGAGGTCTCCGTTTGGATAGGGCTCAAAGCGACGGGTGTCTTCGCCACCTTCTCCCGAGTCAGACTTTCCGCCGAGGCGGTTCATGGCGATGGCGAGGGTTTCGTGAGCTTCTGGCGAAAGGGCTCCTAACGACATCGCTGCAGTCGTGAATCGTTTCACGATTTCGGAAGCGGGTTCCACTTCCTCCAGAGGAATCGCTTTGGCGTCCTCAAGACGGAACTCAAGGAGGTCCTTGATCGTGATGGGATTGTTCTCGAGCGAAGCCTTCACGTAGTCATCGTAGTCCTCCTTCTTGTTATTTTTAACGAAGGTATGGAGGTTGCTGATGACGTCGGTGGAGATCGCGTGTGCTTCGCCAGTCTTGCGGTAACGGTTGTATCCTGGATCTCCCAAGTCGAGAGGTTCGGAAGTTGGTTCGGCGAAAGCAGTTTGGTGGCGAGTAAGGGTCTCGTGTGCAATTTCGTTGAAGCCCACTCCGCCAATCCGGGTGATGGTGCCAGTGAAGCAGAAATCGACCACTTCGGCCCCGACTCCCAAGGCTTCGAAGGTCTGTGCTCCCTGATAGGAGTTCAGAACCGAGATGCCCATCTTGGACATGATCTTGAGAAGACCTTTCTCAAGTGCCTTGCGGTAGTTCGCCATTGCGATCTCAGGGGTGAGGTCTTCGGGGAACTTGTGCTTCTTGTTGAGTTTTTCGTCGTTCAGGATCGCACGTGCGGTAGCGTAGCCGAGGTAAGGGCAGACCGCAGTGGCACCGTAACCAAAGAGACAGGCCAGCTGATGGGTGTCGCGGGCTTCACCCGTCTCAATGACGAGGGAGGCGCGGAGGCGCTTGCGTTTCTTGGTGAGGTAGTGGTGAACGGCTCCGGTCACCATCAGGGATGGCATCGCGGCGCGGACTGAGCAGAGCTTCTTGTCCGAGAGGATGAGGATTTCTGCTCCGTCATCGACCGCTTTTTCGGCCGCTTTGCAGAGCGCTTCTACCGCAGTGCGTAGCCCGAAAGCTCCGTCTTCTACGGCGAAAGTAGTATCTAACACTGCCGTTTTGAAGCCGTGTGCCTCCCGCTCTTTGATATACTCGATTTCTTGTTCGAAGAGGATGGCAGATTCAAGGTGGAGGATCCTTCCGTGTTCGGGGGATTCGCTCAGGATATTGCGCTCGCGCCCGAGGCCCGCTGCCAAAGTCATCACCGCCCATTCGCGAATGGGGTCGATGGGTGGGTTGGTGACTTGAGCAAAGAGCTGCTTGAAGTAGGTGAAGAGGAGTCGTGGGTAGCGCGAAAGAGGGGCAAGGGGGATGTCATCACCCATCGAGAAGACCGCTTCTTGCGAGCCCTTCACCATGGGAGGGAAGATCATATCGAGATCCTCGGCGGTGACTCCTTGCGCAACCTGATGCTGGGAGAGTTCAACCGCATTGTATTCGCAAGTAGGAGAATGTGCATTGTGTGAGACGAATTTTTTCAGTTCGACTCGGTTTTCATCAACCCATTTGCCGTAATTTTGCTTTGCTGCGAGAGAGTTCTTGATCTCTTGGTCAAAGAGCAGTTCACCCGTCTCAGTGTTAGCAGAGATCATCTGACCTGGTCCTAAGCGTCCGCGAGAGGAGATGTCGCCATCGGGCACGGGGCTGGTGCCGGACTCAGAACCGATGATGAGCAGGCCATCTTCGGTAAGGGTGTAGCGCGAAGGACGAAGACCGTTCCGGTCAAGAGAGGCGCAGACCTTCGTTCCATCGGTGAAAACGAGACCGGCAGGGCCATCCCATGGTTCGGCGAAGGAGCGATGGTAGTGGAAGAAGTCACGAACCTCTTCCGAAAGTTCAAGATCGTGGCGGAAGGCGGGCGGCACGAGCATGCACATTGCGTGCTCAAGAGGGCGACCGGAGAGGACGAGGATTTCTAAGGCGTGGTCGAGGGAAGAGGAGTCTGATTCCTTACCAGACATGACATCCTTCAAGAGGTCAACATCACTGCCCCAGACTTCGTGTTCGAAGAATTCTTCCCGCGAAGCCCACCAGTTGCGGTTGCCGCGCACGGTGTTGATTTCGCCATTATGGCACATCATGCGGAAGGGCTGACCGAGCGGCCACGCCGGGAAAGTGTTGGTCGAGAAGCGCTGGTGATAGAGCGCGAGGGAAACTTGGAAGTCTGAATCCTGCAAGTCGCTATAGAAGGCTTGCAGAGTCGCAGGCATCGCCAATCCTTTGTAAGAAAGAAGGCGGCCAGAGAGAGTAGGGATGTAGAAGTTCGGGACTTCTGCAAACTGGCGTTCGAGAGAACGACGCACGAGGTAGAGCTGGCGCTCGAATTGATCGCCATCCCAGTCAGTCGGTTTTGCTAATAGAAGATGTTGGATGTTGGGCTGACTCGCTGCTGCCAACTTACCGAGTTCGTTCGGTTGCACCGGCACTTCGCGCCAACCGAGGAAGGTGATGCCTCGCCCTTTAGCCAAGCTGACGGCGGCCTCTTGAATACTCTTCGCTACGGCCGCGTCGTCTGCGGGGAGGAAAAAGACCCCGATCGCGAGGTCGTCAATGTGATTGATTTTGTAGCCCAGTTTATCCAGCTCGCGGGAAAAGAGCTGACGGGGGATTTGGGTGAGGATACCCGAACCGTCTCCGGTCTTGCCATCGGCATCAATTGCTCCCCGGTGGGTCATGTTGCAGACTGAGTCGATCGCACGCTCTATGATTTCGTATGAACGCTTCCCTCCCAAGTGCGCAATGGCTCCCATTCCACAGTTATCTCGTTCATTGCCAAAAGAATGCAAAGTGGCACTAGAGTCGGGAGTGAAGTCGGGATGATAGGGAGAATGGCTAGTCATGAGGTTCTTGGTAGCTGAAGTCGTTCTGATTCTTCGAATCTCTGTCGCCTTCAATTCGACGAGACGAGCGAAAGTTCAAGTCTTTTCAGAAACTCCCCAGTCGTGAAGGAGGGCAAAAAGTAGAGGGGGTAGGCTCGTCTGCCAAGATTTTCGTGCGTGTGATTCCTGAGAATGAATACTTCCGCGGAATTTCGAATGAAGGAATGGTTCAAAATCAGAAGATAAAGGCGAGAAATCCTCCTGATTTCTCGATTTAGGATCGAGTTTTGAGCGGGATACGCTTGGATGCCGTCGGTGAACTTCAAGCTCTTAGCCAAGGTGCTCGGTCTGCTGCTCATGATGGAGAGTCTCGCTTTGATGAGTTGTACTCTCTTTTCAGTGTTAGATAGTGGGGCGAATGATTCGGCATCGATTGCTCTCGGAGCGACGACCGTATTTGCGCTTCTTTTGGGCATTGTGCTCGTGATTCTAGGGCGGGGGAGATACGATCGTATTCCGCGCCGTGAGGGCGTGATCATTGTCGGAGTAGGTTGGATGACATCGGGGTTTATTGGAGCGATTCCTTTTATGCTGGCCGAACCGGGCCTCAATCCCTCGGCAGCTTTCTTTGAGTCCGTTTCGGGATTTACCACCACGGGTTCTACTGTGATTGGTGATTTGGAAGCTTGGCCGCGTGGCATCCTCATGTGGCGCTCTGTTTCGCAATGGTTAGGGGGATTAGGGATTCTGGTCCTCTTTGTGGCGCTTCTCTCCAGTCTCGGAGCGGGCACCAAGTCACTTTTTCGGAATGAATCCTCTTTCGAGGCCGCAGAGGTTTCCAACGCCAAGATTCGCGATACTGCCCTCCTTTTGTGGAAAATTTACCTCGTTCTCACCGTGATTTGTCTTCTTGGGCTCAAAGGATTGGGGATGAGCTGGTTCGATGCTACTGCGCATGCGCTGACCTGTGTTTCCACGGGTGGCTTCTCGACTCATAGCGCGAGCATTGGCTATTTTTCGAACTGGGAGACTGGTCTCGCGATTGAGATGTGGATTGTTCTCTTTATGTTACTCGGAAGTATCAGCTTTCTCATTTACGTCGTGATTTTAAATAAGAATTGGAAGCGTCTGCGCAGCGAGGAAGAGGCCAAGTGGTATCTCATGCTCGTTGCGATCGCTGTTATACTGGTTGTAGGAATTAAGTTTATGCTCGGAGACACCCAGTTTGGAGAAGCTCTCCGTGGTGCTATTTTCACAGTGGTTTCCATCGCCTCATCCACCGGATATGGTACCGTGGATTTCGAAGCTTGGCCCGTGGGCGCCCACTTCATCGTCTTGGGCCTCATGCTTATGGGTGGTTGTGCCGGCTCCACGGCAGGTGGGGCCAAGGTGAGCCGTGTCATGCTTCTCGTT
Source organism: uncultured Roseibacillus sp. (assembly GCA_937949965.1). Lineage (GTDB taxonomy): Bacteria > Verrucomicrobiota > Verrucomicrobiia > Verrucomicrobiales > Akkermansiaceae > Roseibacillus. The sequence goes on along the minus strand of CALFBF010000112.1, from coordinate 20,374 downwards.
CGCTCGGTCCATCAGGAAATCGTGCAAGCCTTTCGCCCACATCAGGTCTTCCGGCTCCAAGTGAATGGGAATCCCATTAACGATCAAGGACGCAGTCAGACGATCTTATTTGTCGCTCTCTTTTGGTTCATTGCCATCGTCTCCATGATGGTGGTGGCTATTCTAGAAACGGCGCACGGAGTAGACTTCGAGACCACGGTCGCTGCGGTCCTGACTACGCTTTCTAATATTGGACCCGGATTCGGAGATGTCGGTCCTACCGATAATTTTGGTCATTTCCGACAGCCTACCCTTCTCTACCTTTCTCTGTTAATGGTGATGGGGCGTCTCGAGATTTTCGCTTTCCTTGTTCTCTTTGTTCCCGCTGCTTGGCGTAAGTTTTAGAGGTTTTGTCGAAACGGTTCGGCTGGAAATAATGCTTGTTTGCAAGGCGGGTCATCAGTACGCCAACAGACTCGACGGGCTTCTTGCCCTTCACCACACACATTATGGCTATTCAACGTGCGCTTCTTTCGGTGTCCGATAAGACAGGACTAGTGGTTTTTGCTCGCCGATTGGCGGAGGACTTCGGAGTGGAATTACTCTCAACAGGGGGCACTGCGTCCGCCTTACGCGAGGCTGGACTCGAGGTGCAAGATGTCTCCGATTACACTGGTGAGCCGGAGCTTTTCGAAGGTCGTCTCAAGACTCTGCATCCCATGATTCATGGCGGGCTACTCCAACGTCGCGACTCTGATGAGCATCAGGCTCAAGCCAAGAAGCACGAAATCCCCGGTATCGATCTCGTGGTCGTGAATCTCTACCCCTTTGAAGAAACAGTCGCCCAAGAAGGGACGACTCTTGCGGAAGCGATTGAAAAAATCGACATCGGTGGTCCCTCTATGTTGCGTAGTGCCGCTAAGAACTATTCTGCCGTCACCGTGGTAACAGACCCGACTGACTACGACCGCGTCCTCGCTGAGATGGACGAAGTCGAGGAACTTGGTGGCGAGTCGACTACTAAAGGAGAGACCAGCTTGCGGCTCCGCGAGGAACTTGCCCTTAAGGTTTTCCGCCGCACCAATGAGTATGATGGCGCCATTGCCGATTACCTTGGCAAATGTGACCAAGGGACAGCCGGCAACTACTCGATTTCATTACCGTTAGATCACGACTTGCGCTACGGGGATAATCCTCACCAACCCGCTCGTCTCTATGGTAATTTCTCCGAATTCTTTTCTCAACTCCAGGGCAAGGAACTGAGCTATACCAACATTCTCGATATCGAGGCGGCGGCTGACCTCATTCTCGATTTCAAGCGTCCTACCGTGGGCATTCTCAAGCACACCAACCCTTGCGGAATCGGCCAGGATGAAGACTTGCGGAAAGCGTGGAGTAAGGCTTTCGAAACCGATCGTCAGGCTCCCTTTGGCGGGGTCATTGTTTGTAACCGTCCTATTGACGAAGGTTTGGCACGTGTGATTTCTGAGATTTTCACCGATGTCATCATCGCCCCTGAGTATCTGCCAGAGGCCCGAGCGATTTTGCAGAAAAAGAAAAACCTTCGCCTCATGCACATGAACGAGGCCGCTTACCGCGAGGAGAAGAAAGAGCCTGTAGTTCGTTCTTGTCCCGGTGGCCTCATGGTCATGGAGCGAGATCACGAAGTGAAGGGACTCGAGAATCTAGAAGGAAAAGTCGTCAGCAAGAGACCTCCGACAGAAGGCGAACTCAAGGCCATGCGCTTTGGTTGGCGCGTGGTGAAGCATGTGAAGTCCAACGCTATCGTCTTTTCTGGTGCCGACCGCACTTTGGGAATCGGTGCGGGACAGATGAGTCGAGTCGATTCTTCCAAGATTGCGTGCTGGAAGGCTGAACAAGCAGGTCTTTCTTTGCAGGGAAGCATCATTGCTTCCGACGCGATGTTCCCGTTCGCGGATGGACTCGATGCCGCCATTGAGGCTGGTGCGACTGCCTGTATCCAACCGGGAGGCTCTATCCGTGATGAAGAAGTGATCGCCGCCGCAGATGCCGCAGATATCGCGATGGTCTTCACCGGACACCGCCACTTCCGTCACTAGGCGAAGGGGGGGGCCAAGGAGGCCAAGGGCGAGCCGGTTGGCTAGTTTAGTAAGAGAGCGTCTACCCTTTGAGGAGGTGGCGCCCTTTCCATGTGTAGTTCGCCCCTGATAGCGTGGTCAGAATAAGCGAACCATAGAGCGAAATATTCAAGAGTAATCCTCCTGGTTGAGTCAGGCCGTGGAGTGGATGATCCGTTTTCTCTGCCACCAAAAGCCAGACCAGCGCTGCGATGCAGAAGGTAAGTTGAAAGGTCGTCTTCCACTTGCCGAGATTATCGGCAGGAATGACCTGGCCTTGCTCGACCGCAATTTGGCGAAGCCCAGTTACCAAGAACTCGCGTGCGATGATGACGGAGGTGAGCCAGACTGGCGCAATACCTAGAGCAGTGAGATGAACGAACGCAGCTGCGACCAAAATCTTGTCCGCTAAGGGATCAAGGAGCTTACCAAGTGAGGTGACCAAGTTCAGTTTGCGAGCAAGATAGCCGTCGAGAAAATCTGACACCGCAGCGAGGGCAAAGCAAATCAAGGCCGCAAGATTGCCTGCCGGAGTTCCTAAAGAGGCCACTACTACGAAAATAGCAGCGAGAACTAGGCGGGCGACCGTGATGGAGTTGGGAAGATTCATGAATGAAAAGATGAAAGAGAAATAGACTCCGTCTATCAGAGCGAACACGGAGAATCTGTCGCAAGAATAAGCAGTGTAAAGGATGACGTCAAAACATCGCTCCAAGGATTGAGCCCTCTGTCGAGACTGGTCATGGTGTTAGCCATAATGATGGAATATCGACCTAATGTAGCCATTTTATTAGTCCGTGAGGACGGGCGTTTATTGGTTTGCGAACGCTTGAAAGTGAAGGGAGCTTGGCAGTTTCCACAAGGAGGAGTGGATGAAGGGGAGACCCTCGAAGAAGCGCTCAAGCGTGAAGTCGAAGAGGAGATCGGCCTTCTTCCTGTAAGCTACGACATTTTGGAAATGAAAGGAGGATACCGCTATGTGTATCCTGACAATGTGAAGAAAAAGAAGAAGGGCAAGAAGTACTTTGACGGCCAAGAGCAAACTTACTACCGCTGCCTTCTTCACGATCAAAAGGCCAAGATTGATATCGAACGCGAACCACGCGAATTCCGTGCTACTGATTGGATCAAGCCAGCCGATTTTCAGCTCAGCTGGCTCCCAGAATTTAAGCAACAAGTCTACCGCAAAGTAATGAAAGATTTTTTTGCGGTAGAACTCTAACAAGCCCTGTTAGGCGTGCTCTAACAGAATCGTGTTAACTGGACGGTCGTCTTGTAAAGTATCGGAGACCACGACGACAGGAGTTCCTTGTGGTACGTTTCGTTGTTGTCTCAAGAGCTCGATTCCTTTCGAGATCGTGAGCCGAGGAGTGGCCTCGAAGTCGATGCAGAAGCTTCGCGTGCCTCGGGAGAGGGTGAGAAAACGTCGCACTTGCTCATCAGGAGTGAAGGCGAAGATAGGGGAGCGTGGTCGCATCAGCGAGGTGCGATGTGCCGTTTCTCCCGTGCGGGTAAAGACGGCGAGAATCGCACCCGGCATAGAGTCTGCCAGCTGAACGGCAGAACGAATCGCTTTGTGCTTATCAGTGACGAGTTTGGATTTTTCAGCGAAACCAAGCCCACCCGAGCGCTCAATGCGACGAGCGACACGGTTGAGAATCTCAAGACATTCCACTGGATACTGCCCAACCGAAGTCTCGCCGGAAACCATCAACACGTCTGCTTCTTCGAAGACCGCGTTGGCGACATCCGTCACTTCTGCCCGTGTTGGGGTTGGGTTAGAGATCATGGACTCTAACATATGAGTAGCCACAATGACGCGCTTACCTTCCTCCAAACAGCGCTTCACAATCTTGCGCTGTAGAATCGGTAATTCCTCAATGTGAACCTCAATTCCCAAATCTCCCCGAGCGACCATGATGACGTCTGAAGCTTCGATGATGGCATCGAGATTGCGAATGGCCTCTTGGTCTTCTAGTTTTGAGATGACTTGAGCGTGACCTCCCAAGTTCGCAATCTCCGCTTTGAGTTCGAGCACATGGCTAGCGTCGCGCACGAATGAACCCGCCACAAAGTCAGCTTGGCATTCCACTGCGAGGTCCAAGTCCTTGCGGTCTTTCTCCGTGAGAGCTGGCAGATTGAGCCGTGTGCCGGGGAGATTGATGTGACGACGGGAGCCGAGCTCACCGGGAGTACTCGTTGTAGCGATCAGCCGATCCTCAGTGATCGAGTCCACTGTCATAATGAGAGTTCCGTTATCAACGATGAGGGTGTTGCCCACTTTGACATCGTTGAGGAGTCCTCCGTAGTTAACGGTGGTCGAGATTGGGAGCTGGGCTTCTGAGCCTTCGATACGGAACTCCACCTGGTCGTTTTTCTTGAGTTGGTAGGGAGTCTCCAAAGTGCCTGTCCGGATGGAAGGGCCGGTGAGGTCAAAGAGAATGCCAACTGGATACTCACGTCCTACCGCAATTCGTCGAATCCGTCGCACCGTGTCGCGGGCGACCTCGTGCTGTGCGTGAGACATATTGATACGGAAGCAATCCGCACCTGCATCGAGCAAAGCTTCTATTTTTTCATCGCTATCGGAGGCTGGTCCCAGGGTGGCGAGTAGGCGCGTGCGGCGCATCTTAATTGGCTTCATTTCTGGGACGAAGTGAAAAGGAATACCGCGTCCATGCCGAGTGCAGAATCCGACAAATAATCCGATTTTTAGGTAAACGAATAAGGTTTCTGACAAATGGAAGAAGGGGCATTCTAGTGGAACAGTTTTGAGAAGCGAGAAACGTTTGAAGTTGACAGGGGGGAGTAATCTTCCTAGCTTCCGCGCCCGTCCGTGCCGAAAGGTTCTGGACGGAATGGTCTAAGAGCCCCTGCTCCCATTACCTTATGAAAACATACTCAGCAAAAGCCGAAGAGGTCGAGCGCGCGTGGCATCTCATTGATGCGACAGACAAAGTGCTCGGCGATGTCGCCGTCGAAGCTGCCCGCCTCCTGCGCGGAAAGCACAAAACCATTTTCACTCCTCACGTTGATTGCGGCGACCACGTCGTCATCATCAACGCCGAGAAAGCCCGTTTCACCGGCAATAAAGAGTGGCAGAAGATCTACACTCGCTACACCGGATACGTCGGTGGTCAGAAGGTGGAGACTCCGCGTAAAGTCCGTGAGCGCCGTCCCGAACTACTCCTTGAGCGTGCTGTTTGGGGGATGGTTCCTCACAACAAGTTGGGCCGTCAAATCATCAAGAAGTTGAAGGTGTGCGTTGGACCTGAGCATCCCCACGAAGCTCAGAATCCACAGCCGTACGAAGTCAAGTAATTCCTACCTTTCATAAACTCTTTTAACTATTTAATCTGATGGCAACTGCATCTGAATTTACTGCAACAGGCCGCCGCAAGACTGCGGTCGCTCGGGTCTACCTCACCGAAGGCTCTGGCAAAATTGAAATTAACGACCGTGGTTTCGAAGAATACTTCGCGACCCTCCCTCTCCAGAGTGAAGTGTTGGCTCCTTTCCAAGTCGCCAACCTCATGAACAAGTATGACGTTCGCGTCGTCGCCAAAGGAGGCGGACTGCACGGCCAAGCTGGCGCAGTGAAGCTCGCAATCGCGCGTTCACTCCTCCAAGTTGACGCCGAGCTTCGTCCCGCTCTTAAGGCTGCTGGTCTTCTTCGCCGTGACCCGCGTGCGAAAGAGCGTAAGAAAGCTGGTCAACCCGGTGCACGTAAACGCTTCCAGTTCTCGAAGCGTTAATCGACGAGTGCTTCCACTCTCACTTTTTTTCCAAAACCATTTCCTTTCGAGGAAGTGGTTTTTTGTTTTTACGATTACATGATGACTGCGATTATTTCGAAGTCTTAGAGCATCGACCGTGGAGGACATTTTAAGGGGGAGGCTCGATTCTTGAGATCGAGAGTGCGAACGAAGCTCGTTTGTGCGAAGGAAAAGGTCCTGCTTGGCGGCCCCTCCGCCTTGCCAGAAGAACAGGAAAGGCTGACCTTGAACCTGTCCGTCAGATAACCAAACTTACCCTAGCCAAGCGCTACGAGTTTACAGGGCTTCAGAGACATTCCCGGAAGAGATCCTATCTCCTAGTGTAGATCTCTATGACGCAACGAAGATCGAATGATAAAAATCAGGCAGGTGAGGGGTTCTAATCGTTACAACTCACTATCAGACATGCGGCTCCGCATCCAGTGGTTCCAATCCATTATGCTTCCAACTCGTGTTTTCCGTACTTTTCGGTACGTCAGGATAGTCAGAGTAATGAATGATGCCCAGTGTTCTGTTAGGTTATGAGAGTCTTTAACATTTGGCAATTTGGTATTCTCCTCTTTTCGCTTGATAGAAGGCGGCGGGGGAAGGGAGTATTGAGGTCATGATGAAATTAGCTCTCTCTTGTCTTCTTTTACCTTTTGCTTGCAATGCGCTGGCAGATAACCGACCGAACATTCTTTGGATTTTTTCGGAGGATCTTTCACCCTATATGGGTTGTTACGATGATCCGGTTAATAAGGGGTTTACTCCTGCGATTGATGAGTTTGCGAAGGAGGGAGTACTTTTTAAGAGAGCTTTTGTGGCGGCACCGGTTTGTTCGGCGAGTCGCTCGGCGATGATGACGGGGGTCTATCAGACGACGACGGGGACTCATCTTCATCGTTCTTCTCGTTGGCCCGAAGGTGAGGTTGTTCCGGAAGAAGTTCGGATTCAGCTGCCGGAGGGGATGCGAACCATCCCCGAGTTATTCCGAGAGGCCGGTTACTTTACTTTTAATTCGGGGAAGGATGATTATAATTTCCACTATGATCGTGCTGCTCTTTATTCGGTGGGAAACAAGCCCTCTTATAAAGTAGGGATGAATGGTTGGCAGGGGAATACCTCAGAGGACTATAAGAATTGGAATTCAAATACTTGGGAGTCTCGCCCTGATGAAGACATGCCTTGGTTTGGTCAACTTACGATTTGGGGTGGCAAGGCGAAGGAGAAGCATGTGCGAGAAGGGCAAGCTTTGGCGAAGGAAGAGGTGGCGGTGCCTCCTTACTTTCCGGATACCTCGGCCCATCGACGAGCGTGGACGGAGCACTATAATGCAGCCCGAGGAGCGGATAAACAAGTGGAAGATATTTTGGCCCAGTTGGAGAAGGACGACGAGTTGGACAATACTATTGTCTTTTTCTTCTCGGACCACGGGAACAATCAGTCCCTCCGGCACAAGCAGTTTTGTTATGAAGGGGGGGTGCATGTCCCTCTGATGGTGAAGGGGGCTCACCCGAAGTTGAAAGCAGGGGTTATCCGTGATGACTTGGTGCTTAGTCTCGATATCTCGGCGACTACGCTGGCTTTCGCTGGTATCGAGATTCCTGATTATTTCGATGGGAAGGATCTTTTCGCCACTGAACATGAACCTCGTGATTATGTGATTTCTGCACGCGACCGTTGTGACTACACCATTGACCGCATTCGTACGGTGCGTTCGGACAAGTATCGTTACCTTCGCAACTACTATACTGATCGTCCTCTGCTCCAAGCTCAGTACCGCGATAAGCATCCAACGGTAGCAGATCTGCATAATCTGCATAAAGAAGGGAAACTAACGAGTTACCAATCTGAGCACTGGTTTGGTGAGCGCCCGAAAGAGGAACTCTACGATCTCGTGGCCGATCCCCATCAGATGAATAACTTGGCAGGGAAGGAAGAGTTTGCTGAAGAGCTTAAGAAGCACCGTGATATTTTGGAGAACTGGGTTAAAGAAACTGGGGACAAGGGTGCGGAGCCTGAGAGTGCGGTTTCGCTCAAGCCAACCTTCGACCTCTGGATTCAGAGAGATATCTTCCGCGATGCGAAGGTGAATCCTGAATATGATCAGTTCCGTTAGAGATTCTGATCTAACGACTGAAAAAGACCAAGAATTGCCAGCCCAAAGCGAAGATGAGTAGATGGAGCCCCGCGTGGGCGAGTTGAACATTGAGTGCTTGGGTAGGCCCATTTTCTTTTACGGAGCTGACCACTCGGATGGAAGGGAAGGCGAGGATGAGTACGACAAAGAAGACTTCGCTCAAGCCGGGCTTCCCGAAAGCGGTGTTGAGGGCGAGGTAAAAGGAGACAATGGCGATGAGATATTCTGTTCGTACTAAGTTAGCGGCTTTTTCGAATCCCCATCGCACCGCTAGGGTTCGCTTACCGGATTGGGTGTCTTCGGCGATGTCGCGCAGATTGTTGATGGTGATGAGGACGGCAGAGAGGCAGCCAACAGTGATCCCTAGCCAGAATGCGGCGGGGAAGAACTGTCCAGTTTGGACAAAGACGGAGCCGGTCACAGCGATGATTCCGAAGAAAAGAATGACAAAGGCTTCACCCAATCCGAGATAGGCGAGCGGGAAGGGGCCGCCGGTGTATCCGTAGGCGAGGAGGAGGCTGGGGATACCGACAACTAGAATGATCCAGCCGCGAGTGACGATCAAGGGGACTGCCGAGAGCATGGCGAGTACTAGGAAGATGGTAGCAAGTAGATAGACGGTCTTGCGAGAGAGTAATCCACTAGCGGTGACGCGGGTAGGGCCGAGTCGTTCTTCGGTATCCGCACCCTTGGCGTCATCAATGGCATCGTTGAACAAGTTTGTGGCAATTTGGATGCAAATCGCACTCGCTAAAGTTGCGACCGCGAGGAGCCAGTCGAATTGAGAAGTGAGCTTCCAAGCAAGAGCACAACCAACCCAGACCGGGACAATGGCGGCAGGGAGCGTCTTGGGGCGAGCGGCGAGCAGGAGGGAAGAGAGCATGGTGGCGGAGGTCAGATGTAAGGCGATTACTTTGCGGCGAACCTTGCCTAGGAAGAGTCCCGCTGGCAACTCATGAAAGGTCCTTGTTGTATGAAGGAATTGACTTTCTCCTTTGGCAGGGGTCTTTTCTTGGGGCAAGGTCCAGTTCACTCAATCCCATGACCGAATCACCGAATCCTAATTACCTTTCTAGCCTCGAATCGGTATTTGGGTTTTCGTCCCTGCGACCAGGACAGCGGGAGGTGGTGGAGATTCTGTTAGCGGGGCGCTCGTCCCTTGCTATGTTTCCGACGGGGGGAGGGAAGAGCCTTTGCTATCAGCTCCCCGCTTTATTATGGCCGGGAGTGACGCTGGTGGTGAGCCCCTTGATGGCTCTGATGAGAGAACAGGTTGACTTTTTGCAGGAGAAAGGAGTTGCCGCAGCTCGTCTCGATAGTTCCTTAGATGCTGGACAAGCTCAGGGCGTTTATGGGCGACTGCGTAAGAATGAGATCAAGATTCTCTACGTGGCACCCGAGCGTTTCGCGAATGAACGGTTCCGGCATGCGCTTGCTAATTGCCAAATTGAACTCCTTGCTATTGATGAAGCTCATTGTATCTCGGAGTGGGGGCATAATTTCCGTCCCGACTATTTAAAGCTGGCCCGCCTTGCTAATCAGTTAGAGGTTCGACGTTCGCTAGCCTTGACCGCGACTGCTACCCCTAAAGTAGCTCGCGATATTCAAGAGGCTTTTGGGATTGTGACATCAGATGTGGTGCAGACTGGTTTTCGTCGTGCAAATTTAGCGTTCCACGTGACCCCTTGCGCAGCAGAGGAGCGGGATGAGTTGCTTAAGCAAAAGGTGGCGCAGATTCAGGGGGCGGTCATCGTCTACGTGACTTTACAGCACACTGCTGAGACGGTGGCGGGAGTTCTGCAACGAGCTGGTTTTTCGGCGCGAGCTTATCACGCAGGGATGCGAGCAGAGGCTCGCGAGGAAGTGCAGAATGCCTTTATGGATGACGATCTTCGTATTGTGGTGGCCACGATTGCCTTTGGGATGGGAATCGATAAGGGAGGGATTCGCGCAGTCTTCCACTATAATCTTCCAAAGACAGTGGAGAACTTTGTGCAAGAAGTCGGCCGCGCTGGTCGCGATGGACAGGCCTCTCATTGTGAGGTGCTGGCCTGCTTAGATGATCTGAATACTTTAGAGAATTTCGTCTACTCGGACACCCCCGATCAGAAAACGCTCAAGAGTGTGCTAGAACACGTGCTTTTGTTAGGCGAAGACTTTGACCTCAGTCTCTATCAGCTCAGCCGAAGTTGTGATGTCAAACCAGCAGTGGTTGAGACTGTTCTCGCTTATTTAGAGGTTGAGGGCTGGATCGAATCCCGAGGCGCTTTTTACGCTGAACGTTCACTTCGTTTTCTACGAGGTCGTGATCGAGTCTTGGCTGGCTGCGAAGAAGGGGAACGTAATTTGTTAGCAAAAGTATTCGCGACGGGGCGCGAAGGTCGCAGTTGGTTACACGTGTCATTAGAGGAAGCTTCCCAGCAGTTAGAAGTTCCTACCACACGGATTGCACAGGTTCTTGATGAACTCGAGTCTTACGGCGATTTATTGGTGAAACCTTCTCAAGTCCGGCGTCGTTTTCGCCGCTTGCAACCAACTGACTCATCCCAAGTAAGAGAACTTTCACAAAGGCTCGGTGAAACTTTCGCGGGACGCGAGGAACGCGATATTAGTCGTTTGGAAAGCGTGCTTGCCTTTCTCGCATCTAAGAAATGCCTCACCCTCTCACTACTCCAATATTTTGGCGAAGAAGATTCCAGCACCTGCGGGCACTGTAGTGTCTGTCGGGGGAGTAGCGCTCCTTTGGGTGAGCGCTCCATTCCCGAGCTTTCCCTTGCGGAGTTAGCAAAAATTCAGGAAGTCATAGCCGAGAGACAGGCTGCGCTACGCAGTTCTCGCCAATTAGCTCGTTTTTTTTGCGGGATTACGAGTCCAGCTAGTGCTGGAGCGCGTCTAAAAAGACATTCTTCGTTCGGAATTCTAAGTGCGTTTCCCTTTTTGGAGGTTTTAACTGCCGTGCAAGCACTTGGGAAAACTCGATAGCTAAGAAAAAATATTTGACGCAATTGGGTATTTATTGAAGCGCAATTACGTATCTGCTGAATCGTTCAGGTTCGTGATTTTTTTAATCAAGGGTTTAACTGGTTGGTTACAAGTCATTTGAGTTGTTATTAAAGGTCAAATAGTGACTCGTTTTTCCTAGTGAACAATGAAAATTTATTGTTAATAAAAGTAAGATAATAGCTTTATTTCATTAAAAATTTGTAAAAACTACTTCCCTTTCTCGATAATTTTTATAAATCCTTTGTGGCTTTTCGAACGAAACTTTGTTCTAAACCGCCGCCCCCCCTTTGTTCACCCCCCTTGTTCCGTCCTTTGTTATGAAGCCTGCTAAAACCGTCCCGCTTGAGGGACATCCCCTCGAAGTCGAGGAGAAACCCCAGTATGAACTCCGTGCTCGTAAGCGCCCGGGCCTTGTTCATCAGAAGATGGTGGTTACCAGCTTCATGGGTGATCTCGTTGCCATTGTAATAGCTCTTTGCGTTGGTTACTTCGTGCGTTTCGAGACTTTCTTAGGCACAGTTGGAGTCGCAGATTTTAATCTGACCTTACAAAGCTACGGTGGGCACCTTGTTTTTGGTACTGTTGTGATGGTTGCCTTGGCGATTAACTATCGGCTTTATGATCCCAAGAAATTTCTGACTTTTCGGCCCATGGCCAAAGCTGTTTTCCAAGTGTGTGTGTCCTGGTCTGTTCTTTTCCTCTCCTTGGCTCTGGTCCTCAAGCTCGATCCTGCGATTTCACGGATTTACTGTATTGTGGCTGGTAACATTGCAATGGTGACTCTCTTGGGATGGCGTTACGTTTTCTATAGCGTTTTACGCTCGTTCTCTTGGGGCAAGGCACTGCGCCAGAAGGTCGTTTTTTTAGGCTGGAACGAGGAGTGTGCCTCTGCCGTGAACCGGATGTCCGGGGGAGATGTTGATCTAATCGAAGTCGCTGGTGTGATCAAACCACAGGATGGTAACTTTGAAGAAGAACCTCCTCAAGAGGTCCCAATCTTAGGTTCCTTTGCTGACCTTCGCACTTCGCTAAGAAAGGAAGATGCGGATATGCTCATTGCGGTCAATGGAGCTGCTGACCGTGCAGCCCTCATGGAGGTCTCCGAGATTTGTGGGCGCGAGTTCATCGATTTCAAACTGGTTCCGAGTTGCTTCCAGGTTCTCGTCTCTAGTCTTAAGTTAGAGAACGTCAATGGAATGCCTCTCCTCGGTGTGGGGACTCTGCCTCTCCACCATGCCTTCAACAGTATTGCCAAGCGGACGTTCGATATCATAGGTGCATTGGCTGGTTTGGCTATCTTTGGTCCTGTTATCGGATTGTTCATGGCCCTTGTTAGAATGGAATCCAAGGGTCCCCTTGTGTATAAGCAAGTTCGTCTCGGTCAGGATGGCAAGCCCTTTGAGATTCTCAAGATCCGCAGCATGAAGCTCGATGCGGAGTCTACCGGTGGACCTGGTTGGACTGTTAAGGATGATCCTCGTTGCCTCAAGGTAGGAGCCCTTATGCGTCGTTGGAATATTGATGAACTTCCCCAATTTTTCAATGTTCTTCGCGGAGAGATGAGCCTTGTGGGACCTCGTCCCGAGCGGCCAGAACTCATCCACGACTTCAAGGAAGAGATTCCTCATTACAATCTCCGTCACAACATTAAGCCAGGTCTCACCGGTTGGGCTCAAATCAATGGTCTTCGCGGTGATACCTGTCTTACCACTCGGGTAAAGTTCGACCTACACTACATGGAGAACTGGAATTTCCTATGGGACCTTCGCATCATGGCTCTTACTTTCTTTAAGCGCAGTGGCGCTTGCTAAGCAAAACCCATCTTGGACTAAGATTCACCCCGTAATACAAGAAGAGTAGTCTGGAAATAGGCTGCTCTTTTTGATTTAGCGATTTCTCTTTTCATGCAAAGCATCACTCATGACTGAGATTGCACTCATTCAAGGAAAAGACTTCGGTTCGCATATTGCTAATCTCGATTGGACGGTTGCTCGCATTTGTGAAGCTGCCGCTGAAGGGGCTCAGATTATCTGTACTCAAGAGCTCTTCACCACCGCCTATTTTTGTCAGAAGGAAGATCCCGCAGCCTTTGATTTGGCAGAACGTATTCCGGGGCCGACGACTGAATCTTTGCAAGAAGTGGCTGCGCTCTGTGGTGTCGTCATCATTGCCGCTTTGTTCGAGAAAAGAGCAACTGGGATTTATCACAATTCGGCGGTTATTATCGACGCTGATGGCAGCCTTTTGGGTCGTTATCGCAAGAATCATATTCCGCAAGACCCAGGCTTTGAAGAGAAGTTTTACTTCACTCCCGGGGATTTAGGATACCCTATTTGGAAGACTCAGTTTGGGAAAGTGGGAGTCCTTATTTGTTGGGATCAATGGTTCCCCGAAGCCGCTCGCCTCATGGCTCTCGCTGGAGCCGAGATCCTGTTTTACCCCACTGCGATTGGCTGGTTAGCTGATGAGAAGGAAGAGCTGCGTTCTAGACAGCATCATGCTTGGGAGACGGTTCAGTGTGGTCATGCAGTCGCCAATAGTTGCTACCTAGCTGCCGTTAACCGTGTTGGCGAGGAGGAGAAGACTCGATTTTGGGGACAGAGTTTTGTGAGTGATTTCATGGGGCGTGTTGTCGCGAAGGCTTCTGATGACGAGACTGAGATTTTGAGGTGGAGTTGTGATCTTGCAGCTCTGGAGGAACATCGCCGGTGGTGGCCTTTTTTTCGTGATCGAAGGATCGAGACTTATCAAGAAGTGACGCAACGGTGGCGAGATTCTTCATCGAGTCTCGAGTCTTGAGCAAGTAGAGATATGACCAGCCCCGACTCTTTTCATATGCACTCGATAGGGCGCACTGAGATGGCTGAATTAAGCCCTCGGATGGTGGTTCTGATGGGTTGCGATCAAGTGCTTCTGATCGAGATGGGTGTAGATCTGTGTAGTCGCGATATCAGCGTGTCCGAGGAGTTCTTGGATGACCCGAAGGTCAGCTCCGCCTTCTAGCAGATGGGTGGCGAAGGAGTGACGGAGGAGGTGGGGGTAAATTTTTTGGGGAAGTCCTGCTTGTTCGGCTCGTTTTTTTACAATTTGACGAACGCGGTCCGGAGAGAGCGCTCCTCCACGAATGGAGAGAAAAATATGAGAAGAGGTTTTACTAGTTTTGACTAACTCTGGTCGCTCGTTGGTGGTGTAGCGGGTGAGCGCTTGCAGGGCTCGCTCACCGACAGGGACGATGCGGGTTTTGTTACCCTTACCAGTCACGCGTAGAATAGCTTCGTCTTCGTCGAGGTGTTCTAGCCGGGCATTACAGAGCTCAGAGAGCCGTAATCCTGAAGAGTAGAATAGCTCCATCACAGCGAGATCACGTTTACCGAGAGGCTTGGTGATATCGATGGAGTTCAGGAGTTGTTCTAACTGGTCGGCAGAGAAGGTGTTGGGGAGTTTGGCGGGCTCCTTCGGTGTGAGGAGAGATTCCGCCGGATCGTGGGCGAGCCCATGACGAGTGGTGAGGAAGCGGAAGAAAATCTTGAGGTGGACGACGAGCACCCGTTGTGACGAAGCCGAGAGTCCACTCTTACGTCGACTGGAGAGATAGCGCGTGAGGGTGTCAGTGGTGCAGTTGGTAGGTTCTGTTAGCCCTTGGGCGGTTGCCCACTTGATAAAGCCGTCGAGAGACTGCCGCACCGAGAGTTGATAGGCAGGGGAGAGTCCTCGCTCGGTGGCGAGATAGAGGATGAAGCTGTCCACGAGAGGGGCCATCACTAATAGACTATTGAGTGATGCGAGGGGAGGCAAGGCTGGTGCCCGTCCTTACTCCGTTTCTACGCTAAAGGGCGGGAAAGGAGGGCGGGATTTCAGAATTCATTTTCGGAAATATGTTCGAGTCCAAGTGTTAGCAAAAAAGAGAAGGAGGAAGTCACAGTGGGATTCTTTTGTAAGTTTCTCACTAACCTTTGGCCAAGGCCGAGAGGTGCTCGGAAGTTGTGCCGCAACAACCTCCGAGTGCAGTGACTTTATGTTGGTTATGGAGTGATAGCATAGCATGGGTCCAGTGCGCGAGAGGGTCGGCTTCGGTTTGTGATGAACCATCAAGCCGACGGACATCCTTGGCCGAACCGTTTGCCTGAATGCCAATGAGGCGCCTCAGTTCACCAGGTTGATAATGGTCGAGCAGGAACTGAGGGTGAGTGCAGTTGACGAAGTAACCCAATGGAGGTGAAGAGGTCGCCTCATCGATGGTAGCCATCGCTTCGGGTAGGGGGGTCCCATCAAGAACGTGCCCATCAGGACCAGTGCAAAAACTAATGAGGCTGGGCTTTCCTGTTTCAACGATCAGTTGTGCGATGGCAGTGGCTTCGGGAAGTGCGGGGAGGGTCTGAGCGAGAAGAAAATCGGCTTCGGTCTTAGCCAATTCCGCAATTTGGTCGCGATGGTGTTCTTTAGCTACCGTCAGTGCGGGGGCTAGGTCGGGACGGTAGCAATCGTTCTGTGGGCCAATGAGCGCTCCTACCTTGACCGGGACAGAAGGGGTTGCGTTCGTAACCAGAGTTTTCAAGAAGTGTACCGCGTCACTATTGATCGTAAGAGGGACCTCAGCCTCTCGCACTCGGTGGGCATCGAGCCGCCAAGTAGGCGCGGTGAGAAGGAGGGGAAGCCTAGCCCCCTCTGCAATGGCAATATACTCTCGGTAAATCGTGCTCATCGCCTCGAGGGCAGGCCCAGGAGTGTAGATGAGGGGGGTGTTGAAGAGGGTGGGGTGAAGTTCTACCTCTGGGAGGCGTCGCAGACGCTCAGCAATCGCACATTCTACGAGTATTTTAGTATGTTTGTCAAAGAGTTGCATCAGAGGGATGGGATCTATGGGGGGTGAGTGTATACGGAGAGTGGGAAGATATCCCATTTTTAAGAATGTGAAAGAGGGTAGAAGTGGCTTGATTTGAGCTCTCCGTACCATACGAGACGATTTCGTGGCTCAAGTATTGAGTTTTTGGCTAAAAACGCTACATCCTCGCCTCCCACGACCATGCCGAAAGTATTTATCAAGACCTACGGATGACAAATGAACGAACGCGACTCTGAGCAGGTTGCTCGTGAGTTCGTGGATGGAGGCTACACTCTGACCCGTGATGAAACCGATGCCGATGCCATCTTGGTCAATACCTGCTCGGTGCGTGATCAGGCGGAGCAGAAGGCTCTCGGGAAGATGGGCATGATGGGCAAGCACCGCGAGGAGCGTCCCCATGTGGTCTACGGCTTCATGGGATGTATGGCTCAGAGCCGGGGGGCAGAGCTCTTTGAACGCATCCCACACCTGGACGTCGTGGTCGGGACTCAGAAATACCACAAGGTGTTTCATCACGTTGATGGGATATTGCGGACTCGCTTAGTGGGCCGTATGGATGAGGTCGGAGCCGAGATTTTGACGAGCCGGGTCGAGGATGAAGTCAGTATTCGACCTCTAGGCGGCAATGGCAAACCGAAGCCCATCTCGGAAGGCCTCGTCGATATCGAGGAAGAATCAGGCAGCCAGAACACCATTCGCGATCACGTTCCTTCTACTGAGAAGCGAGCCAGTGCTTTCGTCAGTATCATGCAGGGGTGCAACATGCGTTGTAGCTTCTGCATCGTGCCCGACACGCGCGGCAAAGAGCGGGGAAGGCCGATTAATGAAATCGTGGATGAGGTGAAAAATCTCCGCGACGAGGGCGTTAAGGAAATCACTCTCCTTGGTCAAATCGTGAACCTCTACGGGCGCACAGAGTTCGATAAGGTAGACGGTAAGTCACCATTTGTTCAGTTGTTAGAGGCTGTTCATGAGGTCGAAGGCATTGAGCGTATCCGCTTCACCAGTCCGCATCCGATTGGTTATCGCGATGACTTGGTAGCTGCTTTCACCTATTTGCCCAAGCTGTGTTCTCACATCCACTTTCCGATGCAGAGTGGCAGTGATCGTATTCTTAAGGCGATGCGTCGTCCTTATAAGAACGAGAAGTTCATTGCGATTTGCGAGAAGATGAAGGCCGCTCGTTCTGACATGGCAATCACGACCGACATCATCGTGGGCTTCCCGGGTGAGACTGAGGAAGATTTCCAAGCTACCGTGGACTGTGTGCGCCATATCGGATTCGATAACAGCTTCATTTTCCGCTATTCCAAGCGCAAGGACACCCCAGCGGCTGAGATGGAGGGCCAGTTGTCCGAGCGGGTCAAGGAGGAACGCAATCAAGAGCTTCTCCGTATCCAAGGCGAACTGACTAAGGCTAAAAATGCCGAACTAATAGGAACTCGTCAGCAGGTGCTCTGCGAGGGGCCGAGTAAGACCAATAAGCAACGACTCAGCGGTCGCACTGTGCATAATAAGATCGTCATCTTCGACGGTGACGCCGAGCGCATGACAGGACAGCTCTTCGATGTTCATGTCGAGGATTCCACTGGGTACACCCTCTATGGTCGCCCTGATTTCGCTTAATCGCCGAGAGTAGGGGTTATTCATGACGCTGATTTAGCGGTCGAGGGCTTTTATGGTAGCGAGGATTTCGCTTGGCTACTGCCTGTGAGGCACTTTCATTTTATTGGCATTTGTGGGACGGCGATGGGGTCAGTAGCGGCAGCGATGAAACGCGCGGGCTACCAAGTCACTGGCTCGGATACCAATGTCTATCCCCCCATGTCAACTTTCCTCGAAGGAGAGGGGATCCCTCTCTTCGAGGGCTATCGTCGCTCCAATATCCCTGAAGATGCGGAAGTGATCATCGTGGGTAATGCCGTCAGTCGCGGCAATGAGGAAGCTGAAGAAGTGCTTGATCGTAAGTTACTCTATCAATCTCTCCCCGAGGTCCTCAAGGAACACTTTCTGCGTGGACGGCGCAATCTCGTGATTGCGGGAACGCATGGTAAGACAACTACGAGTTCTCTCGTAGCTTGGTTGTTGAAGTCCGCTGGCCGCGACCCCAGTCACATGATCGGTGGCGTGCCCAAGAACTTTGCGCGTGGTGCCGAGTTCACCGATTCCGAGTTCGTGGTCCTCGAAGGGGATGAGTACGATACCGCCTTCTTTGATAAACGCTCCAAGTTCCTTCACTATCTTCCCGAGGTGGCGGTCATTAATAATATCGAGTTCGACCACGCTGATATCTATGAAGATCTCGATGCGGTATTGCTCACTTTCTCACGTCTCCTACGGATCGTACCCAGCAACGGAATGGCTTTTCTTAATGGCGACTGCGAGAACTCCCTCGCTCTCGTAGCAGAAGCTCCCTGTCCGATACAGCTCGTCGGCTTGGGTGAGAATTGTGATGTTCGGATTAGTGAGATGGTCGCCCGTGATGGTGCGACTACTTTCCGCCTCAATGGGGAAGAATTTCAACTCCCGATGACTGGCGAATTCAATGTCCGCAATGCCGCCATGGCGATTGAGGTCGCTCGCAAGGCTGGTCTCAGCACAGAGGAAATCCGCGAGGGACTTAATTCTTTCCAAGGAATCAAGCGCCGCCAAGAAGTGCGCGGCGAGGAACGTGGGGTCACCGTTATTGACGACTTCGCCCATCACCCCACCGCAGTAGAACTCGTCATCCAAGGTCTACGCGAAGGCTATCCTGATCGCCGTTTGATCGTGATTTTGGAACCGCGTTCTAACACCATGCGTCAAGAAGCCCATAAAGGGAACCTTGCCGCCGCCCTCGCCAATGCCGATTTAGCAGTCGTGCCTCCGGTGTTAGAGGCTGGTCGTATTGCTGAAGATGAACTCCTCGATGTCCCTCAGTTAGTCAAAGACGCGAACGTCGCAGGCGGCGATGTCCGCAGCATCGAGTCCGTGGAAGATATCGTTAGTTGGGTTAGCCAAGAAGCAAAAGAAGGCGACGTCGTTGCCGTCCTCAGCAACGGCGGCTTCGGCGGCATCCACGAAAAACTCCTCCAAGCGCTTAGTGGTGAGTAGAGGAACTAATCTTATTAATAGGCCTCCGAAAGAGTAAAAACGTGGTGACTCAGCTGGAGGAGTTAGAGGGCCATCTCTTGGATGGCTTCCGCGAGCGGAACTGGGGACAAGGCAGTGACTATCTATCGTTACGATAAGGATAGTAACCACATTCATACCACTGATCCATGTGAAGGATAGACCCGCCTCGATTATGGTGCTCTTAATCGACCCATCAAGCAGACCGATCCTCTCGGCCGGGTCCACACCACCGAATACCGCAGTGCCGACCGCCTCGTGGTCGTGACCGCCGCTGATGGCACCGTCACCAGCACCTTACGCGATATACTCTCGGGCGCACCATTGCCGCCATCGACGCCATCGACGCCGCGGGTGAGACCCTCAGCTACACTTACGACGGAGACTCTCGCCGCATCGCCATCCTCATCGATGCCAATGGCAAGGTCAGCCAATGGAGCTACGACCCCCGTGATCTTCTCCTCCGCAAAACCTATCCTGATGGCCAGGGTGAGGAATACCGTTACGACGAACTCCGCCGCATGACCTTCCTCATTCGCGCCGATGGCAAGCGCCAAGACTACAGTTACGATCAACGAGGACGCCTCCTCTCCATCCGCTACCGCGACAGCCTTACCCCACCGCCCGCCATCAATACGATGCCATGGGCAACCGCTTGAGTTCTATTGACGGAGGGCGGACTACGCACTACTTTGTCAATTCGGTGAACCAATATCAATCCATCACCTCGGTCACTATACCGCCCTCGGGCGCACGGAGGCACGATGTCAAGGGCAAGCTCCTCCACGACGGCACGCGAGCCTATCAGTGGGATAGTAAGAACCGCCTCCTCAAAGTCTCTCGCCAAGATCTCTGTGGCAGAGCAGGCCGAGACAGCTACCGCTACGACGCCTTCGGCAACATCTTAGTAACGCAAGGCGAAAGAGCCTTAGAGAACGAATACCGCTTTAGCACCAAACCATTGAATGAAGTAAACGGCCTCTACTACTACGGATACCGCTACTATGATCCCGTAACAGGTCGCTGGCCAAGTAGGGATCCGATTGGAGAAAGAGGGGGAGAGAATTTTTATGGATTTGTTGGGAATGATGGGGTGAACTACTCGGACTACCTTGGACTTATTCCAGTTTCTGGATATAGTTATCAAGACCCTTTAAGCGTGCCATTTGTTGAGGATTTTTTTGGTGATCTTTCAAGCTCTCAGTTTGCTTGGGCTGATTTTGTGAACCCTAGTATGATTGTTTTTGTCGTAGCTCGTGGTGAGAATGATGAAAGCTCTAGGGATCAAAAGGCATGCTATTTTAAGGCGGGAATTTCAGTAGGGCCATTTCGAGTAGTGTACAATTCAGGGGCGCTTGGTTTAGATGGGTTCGAGTTTAATGATCATGTGAGCCTGCCAAACTCTTGGAGTGGAGTAATAGGCCATGAACTTCATCATATT
>CALFBF010000111.1 GCA_937949965.1 uncultured Roseibacillus sp. | reverse complement strand
AGAGAAGTTCCGCATGCTCATGCGCATGGTGGAGAAGTTCTCGGGATGCCAGGTGCTTTCCTACTGTGTGATGTCCAATCACTTCCACATTCTCCTGGAGGTCGCGCCGATGATTCGGGTGGTGCGGTTGCGCGATGGGCGGGAGGTGGAATTGAGTGCAGCCTTGCGAGCAAAGGAAGAGCGAGCAAAGGATTTCGCCCCAGGAGTCTCCCCTGCTGACTTACCGGACGTGGGAGTAGTTTTAGAGGAAAAGGAGTTTTTCCAGCGCTTGAAGTCGTTCTACTCTGATACCGCGGTTGGCGAAATTGAGAAGGAGCTCGAACGCGCTCGTGAGGCGAAGCATTGGGCGGAAGTCTCCCGGATTTTCGAGCGCTACACCTATCGCATGAACGACCTCAGCGAGTTCATGAAGAATCTGCTGCAACGCTTCACCCGCTGGTTCAATCGCAGTCAGGATCGCTCGGGGCGGCTTTGGGAGGAACGGTTCAAGAGTGTAATTGTGGAAGATGGCTTCGCGGCTCGGACGGTGGCGGCTTATATCGATTTGAATCCGGTGCGAGCAGGCATCGTGGTCGATCCCAAGGATTATCGTTGGTCGAGCTATGCCGAGGCTTTAGCGGGCGGGAAAAAGGCACAAGCAGGGTTGGTGAGGGCTCTTTGGGCTGACTCAAGACGAAGAGCAGACTCGATACAACAAGACGCAGGACTCAAGACCGGAGTAGCTAGTATGGCGCGGGCTTGGGCTCAAGGAGGAATCGGGAAGGAATATCGCAAGCTTCTGCTAGGCGCGGGACAAGAGGTGGTCGTCGAGGCCAAAATCATCAAGAAAGGCATGTCGAAAGCTCAGGCTGAGACCGAACTTTGCGCTCTTGAAAAAGGAACGGGCGACCTCGTTGTCTCGAAAGTCATTCGTCATCGCATTCGTTACTTCTCCGACGGAGTCATCATCGGCAGTAAGGATTTCGTGGACACCTTCTTCAAGAAATCTCGCAAACGCTTCGGCCCCAAACGAACCTCCGGTGCCCGCAAACCCCGTGGCGCGCTTTCTCCGCTCAAGGAGCAGCTTTACTCAGCCAGAGATTTGCAGGGTTGAAATCCGGGGGTGACATCTGGGAATCAGAGCATTGGAGCACTCCCGCAATGCTGAATTCCTTACTAGCTTTCGCGCTTTTATCGTGAAAAATTTTCCCATGAACGACGAGGAAGAAGATTACGAAGACATGGTCCAGCGTCTGAATAAACAGAACGAAAAAATTCTAGCCGACTTCACCAACTTCACCGTTGGCGAA
Source organism: uncultured Roseibacillus sp. (assembly GCA_937949965.1). Lineage (GTDB taxonomy): Bacteria > Verrucomicrobiota > Verrucomicrobiia > Verrucomicrobiales > Akkermansiaceae > Roseibacillus. The sequence continues at coordinate 3,856 of CALFBF010000111.1, read as the reverse complement.
CAGAAGAAAGGGAAAATCAAAATTAACAAAGCTGCCGAGCTTCTCTCGTTTTTCGGGAACGACTACCTCACCAACTATGAAGGTCACGATATTTTGGAAGGTCTGGAGTGCTTTCCTTCTTTCATCGGAGACTGGTTCATTCGCAAGTGCATGTGGTCCGACGAAAAATCGCTCGTCGAAAATCTCGATGCATTCGACCTGTTCCTCAACTATCTCAAGGACACAAATCTCGTCCCTTCCTCGCGGCTTTCTAACCTAAAAGAACACTTGGCAGAGGATCGTGAACGCTTTCTTTTGCGGGTGAGGTTTTACAATGACCAGAATGTTGAGCTGGAAGATATTCGTGGAGAATACGGCGAATGGGATGATGAGGCGATCATGGCTCTTGCAACCAAAACATATCACAAGCCGCTTGAAAAAAAATCAAACTCGGCGCTCGTCTGCAACCTTCTTCTCAGCAGCAAGGCCGCTCGATTCCTCGATCTGAAGCGAGACCGAATCGCCAAATTGCAATCTTGGGGAGACTGGAACGCCCCCGCCCACCACTGGGTCTCAAACTGGCGCTGCGAGGACTTCAACGGCATCGAAGGAAGCGAGGAACGCCTCTTTATCGTCAGCAATGAGAGGACTCGTTTTTCCTTTCTATTTCGCGTTTCACCCGGTGATGTTGACGGCTTTTTCACTAACCTTTGCCAGCGCATCTTGGCGGAACTCTCAAATCACGGTGTCACGGCGCCTCCTGAGCTGCAATTCAATCTCACCCCTCTCTCAGGAGCGGCGGCCAGCCTCACAAGCTTTCAAAACTATCAGCGAAACTGCTTGCATGCCATCCTTGAGAATCACGAATTCAAGCATCTGGGAGAAGTCGAAGAACGGCTGAACCTAATGCCCACGAAGACGCCCGGACATCCCCAAGAATATGCCTTCCCACAAGATGAATTCACCCTCTTGAGCCAAAAGGAACCACCGTTTACGTCTACTCCAAGCCAGAGGGAAACCGACCTCTTCCTCAACTAAAGTCGCTGCCGAACCCGGGAAGAGAATGCCTAACGAAGAAGCTAAGACCGAACTTCCAGTAACCCCGAACCCCAAGAAGCACCCTTCCCCGCTACTCAACTGCTTTTCCCAAGTTTCTCCAATTTGGCTTGGAGAGCGAGGTCCGCTTTTCTCTGCTTGAGGGCCCGCTGATGGGAGGCGGAGTTCTTAATGCAGCGGAGAATGTGTGGGGTGCCGGTCTTGACCGTTTGATAGTCCAGATCAAGTTGATGGGTTTTGATGAGTGCCTCGAGTTCGCTCCGAATGTCTTGAGCATATTTAAAGTCCTGGCTTTCAGCATCAGGGTCAGCGAGAAATTCTTGGAGCTCTTGCTGCGGATTTCTCTTTCTACTGGATCCGTAGTATCTTCTTCTCATCGCTTCCTTACCGAGCGGTGGGCAAGGACGACTCCAATCAGAGAAGGGTTCAAGCGGGCGTGAGGTTTCTTCCTGAAACACGCCAAGGGTGGTCTCCAATAGCTCCGGGAAAAGCGAGTTGGCCTTCGCAAAGTATTTGGCATGAGTCTTTGCCAAGAGAGCAGGCGCGAGAATTTCGCGAAAGTGCGTCAATGATTGCTCGCCCAAGAGGAGAGTGCCTGCCTTCTTACTCTCGGTCGATTTTTTCAGCAAATGAGAGGCCGCAATGAGAATATGATATTGCTCTGAATAGGAAGACAACTCTCGGGTACGCAAACTCCTAAGAAAATCAGACTGACCACGGTGGGACGGGGTCCGAAGCGGAAAGCCGAGAAGAAGTGGCACGAGGTCGATGGCCGCCGGGAGGTTGTTTTTTGACAGCATAGCAGAAACAAGAGCGAACAAGGTTTCGCGAAAATCGGAGAGCTGTTCAGTCGGGATGTCGGTAAGAAGAGTGGTAAAAACAGTTGGAGGAAAGGCGCCCAAAAGGAGTTTCCAGTGTTTGGCATCGCAGGCCTTGAGAACGTGGGTCGGCAGGCTTTCGACCAGATTGGCCAAAAGCTGCTCGTCAGCCTGATTGGCGATGGCCTCAAGAAGGGGTCGAAATGTGTCGTTGTCTCTCCAATCTGAGTAACCAAGGTAGGTTTGATACTTCTTTTCGACCGCATCAATCACCGCTTCTCCAAGGATCTTCCAGCGGCGGGGGCGATTTTTCCGGGTCGAAAGTGCGTGAAACCGTGCCAAGGCCTCAGTGAGATTGTACTGCACCAACAATTTTTCCTCAGCCTCAGGATGCCAGAGGACAACGGCGGCGCGATGATACCAATAATCCATGGTGCAGCCTGCATTGCCGGTATAGCCCTCCGCTATTTTCTCGTGGGGGTCACCCTGTCCAATCTCTTCAGTCGCTAGGATTTTTTGGGAAGTAACAAACCAGCTACCGAGAGGCTCTTTGCGGTCCTTGGCATTACGCCAATGGTCGATGGTCAGGCTCTCTTCATAGACTTCGCCCATGGTCTCCTTTTCCGAAGAGGAGGAATACCGGTCGTTCCAATGATTGCCGCCCTCCAACTCGCCCATCTGGTGAAAAGTCACGAGAGCGAGGTGAGCCCGCAGCCCGGCCTCGGTAGCAGCAGCAATGAGAGCTTCACCGCGTGCGCGATCATTGTTTTTGAGCTGACGAAGCGAAAGGTTGGCCTCGGTGTAGCGGTGTTCGAGAAGGATAGCGGTCAGGTCGGAGCCGAGATTGGATTTAAGAGTTTCGAGAGGCGGCAACAGCTGCCTCGTGTGCTCAGTGAGTGAAAGATTCAGAATGGCAGGATTTCCTTTCTTCAAGTGAAGATTGTAAACGAGGCAGCAGCGATATCCGTCGCTTACGGGACGGACTTCATGTTCGCAGTCGGCGAAGAAGGCAGCGAATGAAAAGATGTCACTGCCAGCCTCGCTAAAATCCACGGAAAGCTCCTTGCCCTCGTGACGAATCAGAAGTTCTCCCCCTTGGTGGGCCGAGGGAAGAGCAATGATCAAGGTTGCAAACATGCGTCCGAGTTTCTCGGTATCGCGATGCGGGAGAAAGTGGCCTCCTTTTTCGTAAAGCAGGAGTTTGTAGAGGTCAGCGGCCACCTGCCCTTGGACTCCCAGGTCGGTTGCGACTTGGGCGGTGAGTTCACTGATGAATTTTTTCCACTTTGGATTGGTAAAGGTCAAACCTGAGGCATCTATTTGCCAGCAACTGCGCACTGACTGATCGAGAATAGTATCCTGACCTTTCCCGTAAGGCGCCTGTTCGGCCTCATTCTTGAGGGCTTTGGCCATGATGGGATGGAGAGGAAAAGCAACTTCGCCAAAACCCTCGATCTCCAGGCCGGGGGTGAAAAATGCCCGACTTCCCACACTGTGGAACTGACCGGTGCCCGTGATTGCGTGCAAAGTATCGAGGAGCTTTTTTGACATATCTGCGTGTATAATCCTTGCTAACTTGGTCGAAAGAAAAAGCCAAGCCTTCGCCCGCGATTAGGCGTGATTTTAGGGTGCCTCCGGTAACCTGCTTTCGAGAAAAAATGATTCTAAATTTTCTCAAATCGAGGCGATTTGAAAGCCTGTTGAACGAGTTCATCAGGCTTCGAACCAACAAAGAGTTGAGGAAATTGGGGAGCATTTTCTCGGAATGAGGTTATCAGAGGTACCCTTTAAATGAAGTTTTTCATGCGGCTTGGGGAGACACAAGATAGTTCCAGTTTTGGTTGACTTGAAGGGTTTTGAGCTGGGCCATAGACTCTGCGTTTTCTACCATGTTCCTGGTTTTTCCAGTCGAAATTTCCCTCGTAGGGGGACAGGCAAATTATTGAAATCCTAGCTGGATTTAAAGTTCATCATCAGACTCAGGGATTTGCAATAGACCACCC
>CALFBF010000110.1 GCA_937949965.1 uncultured Roseibacillus sp. | reverse complement strand
ATGAATTTACAAAGTACAAGCTTTGTTTAGCAGGAGTTTTTTCTAATCGACTGAAAGCTGGTCTCGTTCGAGGAAAAGGAGAGATAGCTACTTTTTCTTAAAAAACTGATTATCAAAGCCTTTCTAAATGGAGGAGCCCTGGAATTGGAGGGCAGTGAGTTTGCCGACACCCCTTCGGATTTTTTGATGAGTTCTGGGTCAAAGAAAAAGAAGAGGCTCGAAGCTCCCTTTTTGACCTGTCACGATCGGCGGCGATGGAAGAAGAACTTTCCCTGATTGCTGATGACCCTTGGTTAGCTCCTTACCGGGAAGCGATTCTCTCTCGGAGCCAACAATACCGAGAACAGCTCGGGGATACTCCTCTTTTTGAACAGGCAAGGCTTCACCACACGAACGGTCTCCTCTTTGATGAGGACAAGCAGCAGTGGACTTATCGTGAGTATGCGCCGCACGCTCATGCGCTCTCTCTCATCGGTGACTTCAATCAATGGGACGAACAAGCTCATCCCGCGACCAAAGACGCGGAGGGAAATTGGTCTCTCACTCTACCAGCCGAATCGCTGAAGCATCTCGATAACTACAAGGTGTGCGTCACGGGTGACAATGGCATCCACCACCGCCTCTCACCCTTGACTCGTTACGCGAGCCAGAATCCTGAGACGCATGACTTCACGGGAACGATCTGGCATCCCGAACAGGCCTATCAATGGCAACACCCCTCGCCCCCCAAACCAACCGCTCCACGTATCTACGAAGCGCATCTCGGCATCGCTACTGAGCGCGAAGGAGTGGGCACCTACGAGGAGTTTCGTAGCTTCATGCTCCCTCGCATTGCGGAGCTGGGTTACGATACCGTGCAACTGATGGCTATCGCGGAGCATCCTTACTACGGCTCCTTTGGCTATCATGTCTCCAACTTCTTCGCGCCCTCCAGCCGCTTTGGAACGCCTGACGAGCTGAAAGCCCTCATCGATACCGCTCACCAATTAGGTCTCTCGGTTGTTCTCGATTTGGTCCACTCCCACGCCATCAAGAACTTTGCGGAGGGTCTGCGCGAATTCGACGGTCGCGAGGGTTATCTCTTCCGAAAAGGCCCCACTGGTGAGCACGCGCAATGGGACTCTCTGCTCTTCGACTATGAACATCCTGCGACGCGAACCTTTCTGCTCTCGAATCTCGCTTATTGGTTAGAAGAATTCCGCTTCGATGGTTTCCGCTTCGACGGGGTCACCTCGATGCTCTATCAGCATCATGGCGACACCACCTTCGACCATTACGACAAATACTTCCACGAAGGCATCGACCAAGACGCTCTTATCTACTTGCAACTCGCTAACACCTTGATTCGTGAAATCAAGCCAAACGCGCTCACCATCGCAGAGGATTTCTCTGGGATGCCCGGTTGTTGTCGAGAACCTGCAGACGGTGGCTTGGGCTTTGATTATCGCTTAGGCATGGGAATCCCCGACCATTGGATCAAGCTCCTCAAGCATACCAGGGACGAAGACTGGGAGCTTGCCACCATCTGGGAGCAACTATCTAACAGGCGTTGTGGGGAGAAGACAGTAGCCTATGCCGAATCTCATGACCAAGCGCTGGTGGGCGATAAGACCCTCGCCTTTTGGCTCATGGATCAGGAGATGTATTGGCACATGAAGAAAGGTGACGAGAGCCCCGTCATTGATCGTGGTCTCGCGCTCCATAAGATGATTCGTCTTCTCACTCTCGCAGCCGGGGGTGAGGCTTGGCTGAACTTCATTGGAAACGAGTTCGGTCACCCCGAGTGGATCGACTTCCCCCGCGAAGGCAACGAGTGGTCTTACAAATACGCACGCCGACAGTGGAGCCTCGCCGATAATCCCGATCTCAAATACGGCGGCTTACAAGCCTTTGAAGCGGCCCTTCTCCAGCTCGCCAAAAATCGTCAATTGTTAGAAGCCGCTCCTGCTCAGCTGCTCAATCTTGATCAGGAAAATCTCTCGCTGCAATTCGAGCGAGCCAACCTCATCTTTGCCTTCAACTTCCATCCCGCTAACAGCATCACCGATTACCGTTTCCCAGTCCATATCCCGGGCACCTATCAGAACCTGTTAGACACCGAACAAATCGAGTTCGATGGCCTTCAGCGGCTTACTCCTAAGAGCACTCATCACGCCCTCGAAGGTGAGCTGAGAGCTTACCTCCCAGCTCGGAGTGCAATCGTATTTGAGAAGGTCTAGGAACTCGTTCCCAACTTTTTCAAAAGCACGCGACTGAGACGGATTCCGGCTTCGAAATTTTCGACCGTAAAGTTCTCGTTTGGGGAATGAATTTGGCAATCCGGTAGTGCTAAACCTAACATCAAAGTATCGGCGCCGAGAATTTCCTTCATGTCTTGGATAATGGGGATACTTCCCCCTTCGCGGATGAGAACGGGAGCCTTACCAAAGACCTCTTCCAGAGCGGCTTGGGCGGCCTTGCCTTCCTCGGAATGAGGGTCAGCCACGTAAGCCTTCCCTGAGTGACCGGCCTCAAACTCGATCTGAACTCCTATTGGAGTATGGGCTTCGAGGTGCTTCCTTACTCTCTCCAAAACCACTACTGGATCTTGGTCGGGAACAAGGCGGCAAGAGAGTTTGAAGCCCGCTTCGGCAGGGAGAACAGTCTTGGAACCCTCACCCTGATAGCCTCCCCACATGCCATTGACCTCGCAAGTGGGACGCCCCCAAAGTCGCTCGGCAGAACTATAGCCCTGCTCACCAAACAAATCGGGAGACCCAGTCACCTCTAAAACATCCTGCCGATCCATACCCGGCACCTGGCTCCACATCTCGCGCTCCCAATCGGCGAGGTCCTCGACCTCATCATAAAATCCAGCCACCGCAACACGGCCTTCGGAGTCATGGAGAGAAGCGATCAACTGAGCGGCGGCGGTCGCGGGATTAGCCACCGCCCCACCGTAGACTCCCGAGTGGAGATCTTTGTCCGGGCCCGTGACCTTAACCTCACAACAGGTGATTCCACGTAGTCCGTAGCCTAAAGTGGGCACTCCGGGAGCAACCATGCCGGTATCACTCACCGCGATGATGTCACAGGCGAGTTCCTCTTTTCGCTCTTCCAAAAAGCCGGGCAGATTAGGGCTTCCGATTTCTTCTTCTCCTTCTAACAGAAAGATAAGATTCACGGGCAGCTCCCCTTCCTCAAGCAAGGTTTCTTCCACCCCTAACAAGTGCGCCATGTGTTGGCCCTTGTTGTCTGTCGAACCTCGAGCCCAGATTTTGCCATCCTTGATCACGGGATTGAAGGGCTCGCTATCCCAGAGTTCTAACGGGTCAACGGGTTGGACATCGTAGTGCCCGTAGATAAGCACCGTCTTGCGACCGGCGACGGGTTCGTTTTTGGCTACTACGATGGGGTGCTTAGCAGTTTCGCAGAGTTCTACGGCGAGCCCCATGCTCTGAAACTTCGCAACATACCAGTTGGCACAAGCGCGAACATCAGCGGCATGGTTCGAATCAGTCGAGATGGAGGGGAAGCGGAGAACGGCAAAGAGGTCTTCGAGAGCAGGTGTCATGAGAGCAGCTTCTGCCCCGAGAGAGGAATTCGCAAGCCTTCAGGGTGAATCCTCTTCATCAAGAAGCTCGCGACGGACCCGAGAGGCATCATACAGCGCGAGGAGAAGCATCCACGAAGTGAGAAACAAAGTGCCTCCCCACCAGACTATAAAGCGGGGCGCAGTTTGCTCCACCCAAGCACTCAGCGGCCAATTTCCCAAAATCATGAGAGTAAGCACAATGATGAGCTGATAGGAAAGCAGACGCCTCCGAGTAGCGCGATCGTGCAAGAGAGCCTTCGAGTAATACCAGATATCAATGAGGAAACTCTGCTTCTTAGCCACAACTTGGATAGCATGGCTTCTCCCCCATCAGACTCAAAGCAAAAAGGCCGGACACGAATCCCCCTCAAGCCTTGGAATGCTCAGAAACAGTCTTCGCCACCGGAATTGCTAGGGAGAATCCGGTAGCGGCGGAACATTAACCTCGGGTGCCTCTACCCAGCTAGGAGCCTTGGGAGTGACGTCAGCAAACCAGACCACCAACCCCATACCAATACTCCCCACAAATCCGCCATATCCAATGGTCATTAAAGAGGTCAACCCAATTACAAAAGGAGTAAAAAACAAAAGTCCAATGAGCATCCAGCTTGGCTTGACCTCGTAAAAGTGAACCACCAAGCGAATGCGAGAACGAGCGATTGCTAACCCCAAGACAATGTAACAAAAGGAAATGGCATAAGCATTTAGATGGAAAAACAAACCTGCCTCCTCGGTTACCATGGCCGTGAAGAAGACGCTGGCAAATAGTGAAAATAGCAAGGATCCTAAGAAGAGTCCCAAAATAGCAATGCGAGCAATCATCTTCTGAAAAGAAGAAGCTCCAATTGTCCCTGCAACAAAAATCCCAGAACCAAGGATCACTGTCAGAGCTAAATTCAGGTTTCGCCCCACATCAATTCCGCCGATAAAATAACGCACAATGGCATAGGGTAGAAGAGACGACAAAGTCAGAAGGCAGAGTCCCCAGAGGGTGAAAAACTTTCCCTTCACGACCTGCCAACGGCTCAATGGCGTCATGAGGAGCAGTTCGTGATTCCCCTCCTCCACCTCTTCACTCATGAGCAAAAGACCACCGAGTGGCATAAGCACTAGGCAGATTACCCCTACCACAACCCAGAAGGGACCCGAGAACATCTCTCCCGGGAGAAACATTAAGAAATTAAGCGGCCCATCGTAAGGAGTCGATTTCTCAATCTCATCTCCCCCCATCTGAAACTCCAAAACCATAGCCGCTATCGCAAAAATCTGTATCCCGATGAAAGGGAGAAGAAAAATCCCCCGGCGCAGACCTTGCCGAAGTTCCTTCGTCACCATGGGGCCGAGACGTTGAGGCAAGTCTCGCACCTTCCACCACTCTTCCGAACGTTCCATTACGAAGACGTTAGAGGTTCTACTCTCCAGACGAAAGGAGGAATACTAGCGGAATTGCAGCCTCGCTTTGCAACGTCTCGGTAAGAACATTACCTCCAACAGTTTTTCAAAAAAAGGCATCAACTATTCATTGACAGAATCCTGCAGTTGAGGAACGGGAGGGCATGGATAATCGCGTCGAAACAATGGCTGAAGCCGACGTCGTCCTCATTGGCGGCGGAGTGATGAGCGCAACTCTGGGAGTGCTGCTGCACCAACTAGACCCCACCCTCAAAATCCAAATCATTGAGGCTCTCGCCACTGTTGCTAAAGAGAGTTCAAATCCTTGGAACAATGCTGGCACCGGACATGCCGCTCTCTGCGAACTGAACTACACTAAGCAAAACGACGACGGCACAATCGACCTTTCCAAGGCGCTCAAGATTAACGAAGCCTTCGAACAATCGAAACAGTTCTGGTCTTTCCTCAGCAAAGCAGGCGTTCTCCCCGAGCCTGAAAATTTCATTCAACCCGTTCCCCACATGAGCTTTGTATGGGGAGACGAAAACCGTCGCTATCTCAAGGCTCGTTACGAGGCCATGCGGCAGCACCACTTCTTCTCCGACATGGAGTATAGTGAAGATCCTGCCGTGATTGAGCAATGGGCTCCACTGCTGTTAGAAGGACGTGATCGTGACGACGTCGTGGCCGCTACTCGGGTCAATACTGGCACCGATGTGAACTTCGGAGCCCTTACCGAGAGCCTTGTGGAATACCTTGATGCCCAAGACGGTATCAAACTCGCGACGCAGCACATCGTGAAGGATCTGACTCGTCAAAAAGATGGCCGTTGGCGACTCGAGGTGCGCAATCTTACGAAAAAAATCAATCGCACCATCGATACTCCCTTTGTTTTCGTCGGAGCTGGAGGGGCCTCTCTCCCCTTGCTTCAGAAGTCCAAAATTGAAGAGGGAAAAGGCTACGGCGGTTTCCCGGTGAGCGGTCAGTTCCTCGTCTGCGATCAGCCTGAAGTGGTCGCCAAACATCAGGCTAAGGTCTACGGCAAGGCAGCAGTGGGAGCGCCCCCGATGTCGGTGCCTCATCTCGACACTCGCGTCATTGATGGTAGGCGTTCACTCCTCTTCGGACCTTTCGCGGGATTCTCTCCCAAATTTTTGAAAACAGGTTCCATCATGGATCTTCCAAGTTCAGTGAAGCTTTCCAATCTCACGCCAATGCTTGCAGTTGGGGCTAAGAACCTTGACCTCACCAAATACCTCATCGAGCAATGTCTGCAATCCCCCGAGGATCGTCTGCAGGCTCTGCGTGAATTCTTCCCTGATGCTCGCCTCGAAAATTGGAAGCTCATCACCGCTGGACAACGGGTGCAGGTCATCAAATCAGACGACCACATCGGAGGAGTTCTCCAATTCGGAACCGAAACAATCGTGTGCAAAGATGGTTCGTTAGCAGCATTGTTAGGAGCCTCTCCAGGCGCATCTACCGCAGTGAACATTATGCTCAATCTGTTAGAGAAAGCATTTCCAGAGCGGATGGATGAGTGGCGAGAAAAACTCACCGCGATGATTCCGAGTTACGGAGTGGAACTCGAATCTAATGCTGAAATCTATCAGCGAGTTCGTGGCGAGGCTGATGCCTCTCTCGGAATCGCTCGATAGCGGTCCTAGCGCAAAGTTGCGCGATGCACCCTACTCCCTTCCTGGAGAGGATCGGGATCGAGTTCATACCAGGAACTGTTTTCGATCTTTTCCTCATCGTAAGGTGGAGCAAAAATGTCAATGAGTTGGGTCAGTTCTTTCGCTTGCAAGGTGTGGATATTTCGCTCGCGCGAGGTCAGGGTAGAAACTTGCCCCTTACGTAGTAGATCGTGACCAGTCTCTTCTAACAAAACCTCTTCTTCTTGTTCTTTCTTTTCTAACAAGTCGTAATTCCAAACTTCAATTTCTCCCGAAGCACAGAGAATCACCCCCGTCATCTCGGGGTGATTGTGAGGAAGAATTGCTTCTTCTTTTTCAAACTGAAGAAGGGTGACGTGGAAATCTCGTTGCTTTTCTAAAGGCTCGAAGTCAATTCGGCCGTCGCCTAGCCCAGCGACCACATTTTGAAAAGCGGTTTCTAACCCAGGGTCTTTCAGATTGAGCCTACGCGCTAACTGACTCGCCGCTTGGACGTAACTCCGTTCACTCCATGAGTCGAGATGCTGTTTGGCCGCTTCGTGAGCCACTCCTTCCAGAAAGGCGTCCCAGTTGATCGACGCTCCTACAGGCACGCGGCCCTGACAGGCGTTAGCACGAGTCGCAAACGCCGTTAGTTGAGGCAAAGCCAAACCCAAGCCCAAAAACCCTGGCAGCGAGGTCTTGATGAAGTGACGGCGGTCGTAGTCATCCATGCTGATAAGTTACCCGGTCTCGTCACTCATGCAAGAGAGGAGCTATCGTCACTCTTTGCCACCGCAACGACTCCGACCTTTAGCTTAGTTGCCAGTTCTTCCGCTTCTTCCCAGCCGAGCACCAAAGTCTTGTTCGCCTCGATGGCAATAGCACCCACTCCAGCCTCTGCACAGACTCGAATGGTATCCGGACCGATGACGGGAACATCAAAACGCATATCTTGCTCCGGCTTCGAGACCTTCGCCAAGATCACCTTTTTTCCTTTCCCTAGCTTCCCCCCACGACGGAGACACTCGTTTGTTCCCTCAAAAGCTTCCACCGCCAGCACGGTACCTTCGCGCACGACCACGCTCTGCCCGATATCGAGGCGACTGGTTTCCTTCGCGATCCCAAATCCGAAACGAGCAGTTTCGAATTCGTCGTCACTCAGTTTACGACCTAGGACGGGACCTTCGCCAGGCAGGAGATGTTCGAGAAAAGTAGTAGCAGGGAGAACAGTCATACCATCTTTGGCAAACTCATCTGACAAGGCTCCAAAGAGAGTATCCGCATTGCGCTTCTTCAGCTTGGCCATCGCCATCGTGACACGTAGATCCGGCCGCATTTCGAAGAGATTCTTGGGGGTGACCTGCCCCACCATCACCAACTCGGTGATTCCTTCTTTCTTAAAAAACTTAATCAACTTTCCTAGCTGACCGACGCGGAACCAGCCCATGACGTCGACCTCTTCCTCTAAGGCTGGATCGGTCTCGCCTTGAAAGGCTACCGTCACAATGCGCACCGGTTCTTTCTGTCGCCTTGCCCCAGCTACAAAGGCGGTCGGGTAGAGTCCCTTCCCCGCTAGCATTCCTATCGTCCTCACGTCGGAGAGTGAACTCGTTTTTTCCGCTCTCGGCAAAGCCTATCCCAGTTGGTGACGGATTTCATTGCAGAGCGACCAAAGAAGGTTAGTCTCAGGTATGTTCAAAATCATTCTCCTCGCCGCTGGTGGGTTAGTCGGTCTTGTCTTCCTCCTCCTCGTCATCACCTTCTTCAATCTCTGGCTGCAGGCGCGCGTCTCGGGAGCTCCGGTAGGCTTTCTCAACCTTCTCTTCATGCGTTTGCGGAAAGTGCCGCCAGCTCTCATCGTCAACAACCGCATTACCGCCGCGAAAGCGAACATCTCGATCAGCACTGACGAGCTAGAAGCTCACTATCTCGCTGGTGGTGACGTCACCAACGTGGTTCTTGCACTCGTTGCTGCGGACAAGGCCGGCATCCCACTCCCTTACTCACGTGCTTGCGCCATCGACTTGGCAACCAAGGACACGGGCAAAACTGTCCTCGAAGCGGTGCGCACCTCCATTAACCCCAAGGTCATTGAATGCCCTAATCCCGCAACGGGTGTGGCCAAAATCACGGCCGTTGCCAAAGACGGGATCGCAGTCAACGTGCGTGCTCGCGTGACTGTTCGCACCAACCTCGAACGTTTCGTAGGTGGTGCTACTGAGGAAACAGTCATCGCTCGGGTCGGGGAAGGTATCGTGACCTCAGTAGGTTCAGCGAACAGTTACAAGGAAGTCCTTGAAAACCCCGACTCCATCTCCCGCCTCGTCCTTCAAAAAGGCGTCGACTCGGGAACCTCTTTCGAAATCCTCTCCATCGACGTCGCTGATGTCGACGTAGCCGACAACATTGGCGCTCGTCTCCAAGCCGAACAAGCCGAAGCAGATAAACAAGTCGCTCAAGCGAAAGCCGAGATGCGTCGTGCCGCAGCGGTAGCAAGCGAACAAGAGATGTCGGCCCGAACCCAGGAGATGCGCGCCAAGGTCGTGGAGGCGGAAGCTGGAATTCCCCTGGCTATTGCCGAAGCCTTCCGGAATGGCAATCTGGGCATCATGGATTACGTCAAGTATCAGAACGTGAATGCTGATACCGACATGCGTAGCTCTATCGCTGGAGATCAATCCTAATCATTCTTTCTGAGCCTTTCTGCTATGGACGGAGATTTCAATTTTAACATCATCGTCGTCATCGCCTTCCTCGTTATCGGGGCGATTCGATGGGTCTTGGAGAACATCTTTGGTAAGAAGAAACCACCTGAGCCCGAGCATTGGGAAGAATACGATTACGAGGAACGGGCTGATCAACATCAACCTCGCCCTCTGCCAGATAGCATCGAAGACGCATACGAAGAAGCTCGGCGCGCCATCCTAGAGCGGCAAAACCGCAGCGAACCACAGCCTGAAGTTGTCGCGGAGAAACTCAGTGACTATCAGAACGCTCCCCCGCCCCTTCCCGCCAGCCAGAGCGCGGTCAAAGCTCAGAAAGTGCGCTCGGTAGCCCCAAGTGATCCTGTCTCAACTCAGACCAGACCTCGTTCTCTCACTAAAGAGGAAAAGCAAGCCCTTGCCGCCTTCGAAGCTCATTCGGAAGGCCAACCTCCCAAGCAAACTTCTCGTGTACAATCTCGCGTCCGTGAGCTTTTGGCCAGTCCCGCAGCAGCACGCGATGCCGTCGTGTTAGCCGAGATTTTAGGTCCTCCTAAGAGCACACAGGGAAGTCATTGAAGCCACAGCTTCCTCGCTCCTTACTTGTCTCGGAGGCGATTTCTTCTAGTTTTGACCTTAGGATGTTTTCTTTCACACGGTTAATCTCTACTTTCGGTACTCTTATTAGTATCACCACCTCCACTAGTTGCTCTGTCCGCGAGACAAGGAGTTCTGGTCCTACTTTTTCGGCACCTACACCAATCGCAGTTTCAGCGAATGGTTATCAACCCGCTGTCAACGCGCCGACCTTGATTCCGGGCTGGCACTAACAACCCCCACCGCGATGACTCTTGAGATCGACCAGCCCCATCCTCGGCTCGACTCCTACCTCGCCTCTCAGCTCATCGAACACTCTCGTTCGCGGCTGCAGGCGCTTGTCAAAGAGGGTCATATTCTAGTCAACAACCGTGCCGCAAAACCCAAGCAAGCTCTTTATACGGGAGACATCGTAACAATCACTATCCCCGAGCCCGTCGCGCTTGAACTCGTCGCACAAGAGCTCCCCCTCGACATCCTACATGAGGATGAAGACCTCATCGTGCTCAATAAAGCCCACGGCATGGTAGTTCACCCAGCGGCGGGTAATCCCGATGGCACCCTCGTGAACGCTCTCCTTCATCACTGCAATGGTGAGCTCGCAGGTATCAATGGTATCGAGCGTCCCGGTATTGTTCATCGGTTAGATAAAGACACTTCGGGATGCATCGTCGTGGCTAAGACCGACCTCGCGATGAAGTCGCTGCTCACTCAATTCGCGGAGCGAAAAACCACGACCAAAATTTACCTCGCAGTTACTGCTCGCCCCCCCGCGAAAGAAGAGGACACCATCTTTACCAACATCGGGCGTCACCCCATTAACCGCCAACAGATGGCGGTTTTAGAACCAGGTGCCGGTAAGGCTGCCATTACCGATTATGAAATCCTAGCTCGTCAACCTGACAGCACCTGTCTCGTCCAGTGCACCATCCACACCGGTCGCACCCACCAGATCCGAGTCCACCTCAAGCACGTTGGCAGCCCCATCCTCTGCGACCCCATCTACGGAAAGGCCAATCCTAAGAACCTCCCCAACCCCGGCCGTCTCATGCTCCACGCCCGACAGCTCGGCTTCGCCCACCCCGCCACTGGAGAAAAAGTCCTCTACACCGCACCACTACCGGATGAGTTTGCGGGATGGACTGAAAAATAAGCAGAGAAAGTAAAAGCTTAACACTTCGTAAGTCCTATTTTTTCTGCCATTCTTTCACAATCGTATTAAAAAAATTCTTTATGAAAACACTCGCCTCACTTCTCGCTTTATCTACCGGCCTGCTCATAGCTGACAACGAGCAACCCAAAGCGGTTTCTCTCTTCAATGGCAAAGACCTCACCGGTTGGCACGCGGACGTTCCCCGTGCGGATAAGAAACCGGACTTAGAGCCAAGCTTCGTTGTTCGCGATGGCGTCCTTGTTAGCAAAGGCGATCCACGCGGTCACCTCATCACCGATGCCGTCTACGAGAACTATCGTCTCAAGGTCGTCTACCGCTTCTCAGGAGAAGCAGGGAACTGCGGAGTGCTGGTCCATAGCTCTACTCCTCGTGCCCTCTATCGCATGTTCCCGGCATCTATCGAAGTCCAGATGATGCATAAGAATGCGGGTGACTTCTGGGCCATCGTGGAAGACATCACCGTCCCAAATATGGAAGAGCGACGTCCTCGCGAAAATCCCGAACAAAAATTCGGTGGAACCAAAGAGGATGCTCGTCGTATCCTCAACCTGACTGATGACTCCGAAAAGCCACTGGGTGAATGGAACGAAATGATTATCGAATGCCAAAAAAACGAAATCAAAGTCTGGGTCAATGGTGACCTCGTGAACCACGGCACTAACAGCACTGCCACCAAAGGCCAAATCGCTCTCCAAGCGGAAGGCTCCGAAGTCGAGTTCAAAGAACTCACTTTGATGCCTCTCAAGTAGCACTCGATCCGTTGCTTGATTACCTGCGATTAAGGGAGCTTGGAATACATGAAGAAATTGTTCTGACCAAGCTTCCTTTCTTCCCTAACAGATTGCGAAAGTTTCCCGGCGAAAAAGAAAGATAACCAAATGGCGAGGGAGATCGCCCCCACAACAAAACCATATAATCCCCACAGACGCTTCTTGGCAAAAAAACCTAACAGAATGGCTAAGACGGCAGCCACTCCAGAGACTTCTAACAACACGTTCAAGGCCCGATCGGTTAACCAAGGAGCGGCCCAAGGCCGTAACCAGTAAAAGAGCATCGGAATAAGTCCGCTGATAACGCCGAAAAAGAAAGCGAACGCGGCAGTAATCTTGTATAGTTGTGACTCCTTTGAGTAAAAATTTTCCTTCTCCTTCTCGGTAATCTTCTGCTCATCAACTCGAGTAGCTATCACGGTCTTGACCACGGTTCCAAACTCTTCTGCTGTTTGGTAACGCCTTTGAGGCTCCTTCGCCAGAGCGCGCAACACCATTTCGTCGATGCGGACATCGACCTCCACCTTCTGCGAAGGAGAAACGAGATCCTTAGCCGGCCGTTCTCCAGTTAGCATCTCGTAAAAAACCACTCCTAACGCATAGACATCGGTTCTGCGATCAACGCGCTCCCTTTCCTGCTCGGGAGCCATGTAGAGAGGGGTTCCCGCATCTTCGCCCGAAACCCCCATCAAAGATGCGATCCCAAAGTCCGCAATCTTCACCCGTCCCTCTTGATCGAATAACAAATTCTCAGGTTTAACATCCCGGTGAACGATTCCCTTTTCATGGGCATACTCCAAGGCTTCACAAACGGGAGGAACAATTGCGAGGGCTTGTTCAGGCTTCATTTTCCCGTCTCGTAAGAGGTCACGTAAATTGACCCCATCAACATACTCCATCACGATATAATACAGCCCACCGGCTTCTCCAAAGTCGTGAATGGTTACGATATTCGCGTGACTCAACTGAGCTAAAATCTTGGCTTCCTGCTCAAAACGCTCTGCGAAATGAGGGTCGCCTTGCCATTCTCCAGCTAACACCTTGAGCGCAACGATACGGTCGAGAGCCTTTTGACGGGCCTTATACACCGCCCCCATTCCTCCCCGACCGAGGCATTCTAGAATCTCAAAATGAGGAAAAAATTGCGCCAACTCTTCTGGCGAAAGAGGTGGCACGGGCGAAGAATTCTCACCCGTAGGCATGGTTTGAGAGTCAAAATTCCTCGCCATCAAACAATGAGGACAGAGTCCTCCCGTATTTTGAGAACTAATTTCCGTTTCGCAACGACGACAGGCTTTATCACTGTTCATACCCTTGTTTTCGCGACCCTTTCTTCTTTGTTACCGAGATTTTTTTAACTTAAAGCCTGCATAAGAATCTCCATCTCATCCTGAACCTCGTCTTCTTTCCCCACAGTACGAGCAATCTCCTGCCGAATTATTAACCGATAGCGCTTGCGCAAGCGATGCACCGCCACCCTAACAGCTCCCTCTTGTAACGACAGCTTCTGCCCGAGCTCCGCATAATCTGTCTCACCCCGTTGAGCGGTGAGACAATCCTTGAGCAACGAAAAATCTGGTCCCGTTTCTTTTTCTAAATGCGCAAGAGCCGTTTCTAACAACGCCAAAGCCCAGTGACGGTCAAAGACGGCGTCGGGAGGTAAATGAGTTACTTCTAACTGGTTGATAAATTTTTCATCCAGATGGAGAACTTCATTTCGTCCTCCTCGTTTGGCAGCCGTTTCCTTCCGCCACTCATCCACTAGGTAACGCCTCAACAAAGTCATCAAAAAGGTGCGAAAACGACCCTTCTCTTGGTCCGCGACCTTGAGCCAATCATTCTGGAGCAATTTAGCGAAGAAACCTTGCGTTAAATCCTTAGCAGTCTCGATATCATGCCCCTCTCGTCGGACCATGGCATAGACAGGTTGCCAATACTGTTGGCAAAGAGTCTCCAAAGAAGCATCCCCCTCCTCTACCGCTCTGCCCACCAGAGACCAGTGCGTGGTTCGGAATAGAGGTTGCCCGTCTCGTTGCGTCACAAAGGTCATACTATTCTATAAGCGCTTCGCGAAACGATAACGAATGTTACCTACTTTTCACAATTACCTTTGGGAGCAGTTCGGCCCTCGTATCCTTTCCATACGAGACTTGCACCAATTCAGAAGCCGTGGAATCTTGCCCAAATCCCCCTTCCGATGTTGTGAGTTCGATGAACCAAAATCCAAATAAGAACCCCAAAAGTAAAAACAAGCTCCGCATCATCGCGCGCAAGACTCTGAGCAATCTTTCGCCTCGAGAGCATCAACAACTCTCTGGCGAGTTGGTCGAGTTTTTGGCGAGTTATCTGAAGCATCATTTCCCGAATGCTTTGCGTATTGCGAGCTATGCCTCACTGCCTAATGAGCCTCAGTTAGATAGCCTTAAGGAGCTTTTACCTACCCGGCAATTCCTTTATCCCCTCCTTGGTTCGGAAGACGAGATCAACTTCTATCAGGTCACTGATCTGGATACCCTCGTGCCTGGTTCCTTCGGAATTCGAGAACCAGATCCCCAGCGACATGCTCCCGTCACCCCTGATGACATCGACCTCATCCTCGTGCCGGGGCTCTCATTTGATCTTATGGGACATCGACTGGGGCAAGGTAAGGGTTGTTACGATCGTTTTCTAACAAGGGTATCAACAACACCGACGATTGGGATCTCTTACCATTCCCAACTCGTGCCTCACCTCCCCTCCGAACCCCATGATCGTCCGGTTAACTACTTAGCAACAAATCGTGCAATCATCCCCGTCTAGCCCCTCGACCTCGCCAAACTGATCTCTCAATTCTCCACAACGAGATACAAGAAGGCTAATCCTTCAAAACAATGTCGCCGGGTTTCCAATTAGGCTCGGGGAAACTCATGTCGAGATTCTTGAGAGTCTCCACCATGATGCGTGCGACGCAGAGATTGCGATACCACTTGCGATCAGACGGGATAACATACCAGGGAGCATGCTTCGAGGAGGTCCGCTCAATGACATCTTCGTAAACGCTCTGGAAGTCCTCCCAACGTGCTCTATCAGCGAGGTCATCGGGATTAAATTTCCAGTATTTATCAGGGTTATCTAAGCGTGCTTGTAAGCGTGCTTTTTGCTCCTCCTTGGAGATGTGTAAGAAAATCTTTACGATGGTGGTTCCTTCCTCAGCAAGCATACGCTCGAAGTCGACAATATGTTGGTAGCGCTTGCTCCAGACGCTCTTGGGATAGAGTTCCTTCACCCGCACGGCAATAACATCCTCGTAATGACTACGATTAAAGACGGTCAAATGACCGTTCTGCGGAACTCGTTGATGAATACGCCAGAGGAAGTCGTGAGCGAGTTCCCTCTCTGATGGTTTTTTAAAGGAGACTACGTTCAAACCCTGGGGATCGACACGGGAAAAAACGTGCTTGATGCACCCATCCTTACCGCCTGTATCCATGGCTTGAATCACGACTAACACGCGGTTCTTACTCTGCGCGTAGAGGACTTTCTGCAGTTGTTGTAACTCATCACGCAAGGCATCCAAGGGCGCAAAGGAATCCTCTTTCACGAGGTCTTCGGCGAGGGTTTTCTCGTTCGTGTCGAGATTCGACAGTTTCAGTTTCTCGCCAGGTTGGTGACGGTATCGGTCTTCGGCTCCTTGCACAGACATACAAGTGCGAGAATGACGGCAAGCTCCAGTCTGGCAAGCTCGCTTTGCATCTCCTTTTTATCAAGTAAGCAACAGGGTTACCCCTGCCACCACTCACGCCTCCAGACGTATGATTCCGTATCTCGATGGTTCATTAGAATAAGATCTTTTTAAAGAATTAGACTTTCTTGTATAGTAGCTTGTTCCCACTCTGAACCAACCTTTGAGGCTCCCCGTGCGACATCTTACCCCTTCCAGTAGTTGCTAAATATCTCAGGTTCTCATGTCATTCTTATGTTCAGGGCCTTGAGCCGGAGCAGGCCTTCCAGGGTAATGCTTGCCGTCCCAGCTAGTGGCTCCCTCTACCCGCCCACAAGGGACTTGTCTTCCTACAGTGTCGCCCTGCCGGGCGCGCACACACGAAAAAAGCCTTCCTAAAGGAAGGCCTTTTCATAAAAAAACTGCTCAGAGATCCTTATCGAGTGAAAAGCAATTATCCTCCCCAAGGAAGTTTCACCTCTTTATTGAGAATATCCTTCACACCACCCCAGCTAACATCGCTGTTCATAGTCTTCTTAACACCAGCAAGCTCCTTATTAAGCTCAGTCATCAGAAGACGACACCAGCGAGCACAGCGACGTGCAGAGGAGTCGCCAAGGTCATCACAAATTGCTGCAGTTTCGCCACAACGTTCCGCACACCATGCGGCGTATCGACTTCGGTGACGACTGTCACGGGCGGAAGCCGTCAAATACTCTCCACACGCAGACAAAAAATCATTTAACACTGCATGCTCAGACGCCTCTTCATGAAGAGCTCCAGCAACGGATTCACATGAAAGTTGAGCCTTCTCAACTACGATCGAGGTCAAAAAACTCTCAGGCAATTGCTGGCCATCAGTTACGGTCAGATCTCCAGGGGAACTTGTGTTAGCAGTCATAGACGGGGTGGTTCGTAAGGGTGGACAGATTGTGAAGGGGGACCATCAGGATTACGAATCTTTTTTGTTGTACCAATCATTAGAATTACTTTTTATTTTAGAAATATTGAATAATAAGAGAGCTACAAAACAAAGAAAATCGGAATCTTTAGCAGACCGCAAAATCACGCTACAAAGCCTATTCTATCAAGGTTTATTGACATTTCTTAGTTCCACATCCTCCTAATAAATACGAAAAAAAGATTGAACGGAGGCTTATAAATTTTCGTGAATACCGCTTACGACAACTTCCCGATATTTTTTTGTCATTACTCATCTTTTTTTAAGAAAGCTTAAAGAATCCGCAAATTTTAGATTTTAGGGCTTCCCCGACAACCTCATTCCTAGAAAATGTGTCTCAATTTCCTCGGCTCTTTA
>CALFBF010000109.1 GCA_937949965.1 uncultured Roseibacillus sp. | reverse complement strand
TTGGCTGCTTATCCAGCCATAGACTTCGAAGAAGATCGAGATGGTAATTTGTTCACTGCTCGTATCTGGCTGACCAAATAGACAAGATTATCAGCCGCAATCGTAGCCAATCTCCAGTTTAGAAGTGTCACTTGTGCCTGCATGATGTCCTCAGTCTCATCTCGTTTCGCGTAAATTGCTGAACGGATGACGTCGCTTTGAGGGAATACTAGTCGAGAGGAGCGAGGAGGTTTTGGAGAGTTTCAGTATCGAGTTGGAGCTTGTTCGTTTTCTCGCTTAGGAGGGCTTCCACTAATTTGGATTTCCTTTCTTGCAGCTCCGCAATGCGTTCTTCAATTGAGCCTTCGGTAATGAGCTTGTGGACAAAGACCGGGTTTTTCTGACCGATGCGATGCGCTCGATCGGTAGCCTGGTTCTCGGCTGCCGGATTCCACCAGGGATCGTAGTGAATGACGGTGTCGGCGGCGGTGAGATTGAGCCCCGTGCCACCTGCCTTGAGGCTAATGAGAAAGATGGGGATTTCTCCTTGCTGGAATTTCTCGACCGGGGTCTTGCGATCGCGAGTCGCTCCCGTGATTTTAACAAATTTGATTTTCTCTTTTTTGAGATGCTTCTCAATCATGGTCAGCATCGTGGTGAACTGCGAGAAGAGGAGAATGCGTCGTCCTTCTTCCACAAGGGTGGTGAGGAGTTCTGTTAGGAAATCAAGCTTGGCAGAATTGGTCGCCTTTTGTGCCGCTTCGGTTTTGATGAGCTGTGGGTGGCAGCAGATTTGACGGAGCTTGAGGAGGGCGTCCAAAACAACGATTTGGGACCGGGCGAGGCCTTTGTCAGCGATAGCTTCGCGGACTTTTTTGTCCATTGCCATACGGACGCTCTCATAGAGATCTTGTTGGGCCTTGTTGAGCGCGATGTGATGGATGATTTCGGTCTTGGGAGGAAGCTCCTCTACGACTTGATCTTTGGTGCGGCGGAGAATGAGAGAGCCGATTTTATTATTCAGTGAGCGTTGCGCATCAGTGTCGTTGTGGCGCTCGATAGGGTTGCGGAAACTGGCATTAAAGTCCGGCAACTTCCCTAAGAGACCTGGCATGAGAAAGCGGCTCAGTGACCAGAGCTCACCGAGGTGATTCTCCATAGGAGTTCCAGAGAGGCAGAGGCGATGCTTGGTGTCTAACTGGCAAGCTGCGATCGTGACTTTGGCTTTCGGGTTTTTGATATACTGAGCTTCATCGAGGACGGTGAAGTGGTAGCGATGCTTTTCATGCTCCTCGATGTCGCGTTGTAGGAGAGCATAGGAGGTGACGACGATGTCCTGGGCGTCGATGTCTGCGAAGTGATTCTTTCGTTCCGTGCCATGGAGAACGAGGGCCTTAATACTTGGCGCAAACTTCGCAATCTCAGCCTCCCAGTTTGGCACGACACTGGTGGGGGCGACTACGAGAGAGGGCTTCCCCTCGTGGCGTTGACTCTCGATCTCGGCTACGAGATGAGTGAGTGTTTGCAGGGTTTTTCCAAGCCCCATGTCATCGGCTAAGATGCCGTGCAGGTAGTGACGGGCGAGGAATTGGAGCCACTGGAAGCCGTCTTTCTGATAGTCGCGGAGGTCGGCCTTGATGGCCTTTGGGAGAGGCTCTGGTTGGTGTGGTTCTTTCTTGGCAAGTTGCTCTCCCAAGGCCCGCAGATCAGCCATGGTCTGCGAGTCATCTAGGGCGAGTTCCTGGGCAATCTTAGCCGCTTCTAACCGATGGAGACCATCATCAGGTCGGTTGAAAAGGTCGCGCACCGAGCGGACGATTCGGAAGAAACGCTTGGCGGGGAGTTCGAAAAATTCGTTTCCGGCATCATTAGAAACGATCGCCTTTTTTTCATCATTTAATTCCTCATCTTCTGGAATCAGGGGATCGGAGCGTAAGACGCCTGCAATGAGTTCCATCAGGCTCATTCGTTGGCCTTCGCAAGTTGTTAGGCCTGCTTCGAACTGGAACCAATCGATTCCTTTATCAGAGTCCTCGGTAAAGTCGGTGAAGAGTTCATCTGCTCGGGTGAGCTTGAGATCGAAGGATTCCTCCATCCGGATTTGCCATCCTTCAGCTTCTAACTGCGGAAAACTTTGAGCCATGTGATGAGCCCAGATGAGGTCGCAGCTCACCAAGTCCGTATTTGGGATGAAGCTCTCTTGATGTTCGGGGTGAATTTGATGTTTAGGAAAGAGCGGAGAGATTTTGACTAAATCGATATCCTTTAGTGAGGCGAGGTATCGTGCTTCTGCCTTGGCATCACGCTTGATAACTAGGATATGATTTCCTTGGATGGTTTTGGAAACTTTGGGCGTTTTCTTGAGGTGGGGCAGTTCCTGTTCTCCGTACTGAAAGGATAACACCCCAATGGTGAGCGGAGGCGCCTCAATTTCTTGTAGTCCTGCCCATGTTTCTTGCGAATAATGACTTAGAACCGGAAACCGGAACAGGGTTAAGATTGGTTTTGGTCCCGAGTGCTCAAGTACCTGTTCTTCTAGTGTTATCGGTCTTGGCGCGATGGGAGAAAGGTTTGCTTTTTCCATTGCGGAGCTGAGCTCTATCGCGGCTTCGGGGCTCACGATCGGGCCTTCTTGCCAAAGCTTTAACAAAGCGAGAGACTGATCGGGGGCATGTTTGATCGCTCCTAATTGGCGCTTTTTGGCATCGAGATAGTAGGGGCCATCGATCTCGATGAGTTGCGATCCTTCTGGGAGTCCCACGGTCGGGCGACAGTTCCCTGCTTGGTCGCGTTCCCATTGATAGCTGAGGTCGATTTCAGGGCCTTCAGAGAAGAATGGCGGTAAGTTTTCGTACTGCCCAGTTTCTTGAAATTCTTCTAGTAGAAAAAGGCGCTCACTCTTGAGAAGTCGAGGCAGTAGATTCTTTGCGAGTGGCCCTTTCAGCACGCGATTATCCTGCCATTGGTAAGGGGATTGTGGGGCCTTGGGGAGACTCTGTTGAAAGGCGATTGTGATGTCTTGATCACCCTCTTGGAAGTAGGCTGGCACCTTGTTCCGAATATTGGGGTTAAGATTGTAGTTTTCGATACGCGGGGAACCATCGGTCAGATATTTAATTTTCCCAAATCCGACTTTCAGTGATCCATCGGAAAGTGGTTCTATCAAGAAAGTGAGTGCGGCAGTACGCCGTTTCGGTTTGGAAGACTTTTTCGCTTTTTTAGGCGCTAATTCGCTTTGAAGTGCGTTTAGCCATTGGGTCTGATGGGAGGTGGAGCCAGGCTGTCCGTGACTTCCCTTCTGCACAGTTTCGAGGAGGTGGTGGAATAAGGCTGCGGCATGTTTGCAATCACCTCTTACTGGGCAGTCACAATTTCCCCAAGAGATCCAATGTCCGCCCTCGTAAATTCCAATAACATCGGTTTTGTAGGGTTGTGCCCGTGTTCCTTGGACTAAAGAGCAAAACATGAAGTCCTTCTTGTTTCCAATGAAGTGATTTACTTCTAATACCTTGCCGTCTTTGTGCAAATTATGCCCTCGGCGCAAAGTTTGGTTGGAAAAACGATTTTGCCACTTTTTGCTAAGTAGGAATTCGCAAACCGTAGGAGAAGCAAAAAGATTACTGAGCGGGTTCATGGTCGGACGATTTTTTAGGATAAGTGCTCTTGAGGGCTTCTTTTAAAACAATCACGATGATAGGAACCCGTTTCAGCTTGTCTTCGCTGAAAGGTTTACGAACACCTCGATCCAATCAAACTTGTCGAAGATGATTACCTTTAACTGCGGAAGTCTAAGCGAAGACTTCGCCTTCGCCGAAGAAGCGCTTGAGCTCAGCGGCTGCGGCTTCAGGGGAGTCGGAGGCGTGGCAGACGTTGCGCATCTTGGAGTCTCCGGACTTGTCGCCGAAGTCGCCACGGATCGTTCCAGCAGCGGCGACGGTAGAGTCGGTCGGTCCGAGGAGATCGCGCACTTTGGCGATGACGTCTTCGCCAGCGAGAGCGAGGGCGATGACGGGACTCTCTTGCATGAAGTTACGCACGTTGGGGAAGAAGGGCATCTCCGCAATGTGCGCGTAGTGCTCAGCGAGGATTTCATCAGAGAGGGAGAGCATTTTGATGCCCTTGATCTGGAACCCAGCAGCTTCGTAACGAGCGAGGACGGTGCCGACGTTTCCTTTGGAGACCGCGTCGGGTTTGAAGAGGATGAGAGTTGTTTCGATAGCCATGTTGTGGGGGGAATTAGCGTGGATGGCACGAGATAGCAAGGCCGGAGCCCCTGCTTGAACACCCTAGCTCCAAAGGAGCGTCTGGATACCAGAATAGCCCGAAGGGCTATTGAACAAGAAGTGCTAATCAAGAGGTCTGAAAGACCGCGAGATGCATGTGGTTTTCCTTCCACTCGGCGCCCTCTTATCAATGAGATCCTATGTGGGTAGAGTTTCTTTCTTGTGTTGCATCAAGAAGGAGATGGCGATTTTTGGTGCTAATGATGATGTTCACTGCATCCAGCGGTCTTTCAGACCTTGAGGCTTTTGCTGGTTTATAAGGTCATAGCCCTGCGGGCTATGCTGGTATCCTGACGCTCCTTTGGAGCTGTGTGGGAGCTGTGTGGGAGCTGTTGCGGGGTCTCCCTAGTTCGGTCGTCTTGGCTTATGGCTCTCAGGAGGGGGTGACGATGGAGGTAACCCGGGGACGGCCTAGCAGTTCTTTGATAAATTCATTGAGTTCTCCTAAGGAGAGAGATTTCAGTTTTTGGAGACTTTCTTCGGAGTGACCTAAGCCAAGGCCAAGAACAGAGTCCAGTGCCGCTTGCCGAGCTTGCGAGGCGGGGGCCTGTTCGTCGAGAGCGTGTGCGGATAAGACGGCGGTGCGTGCACGGGCGAGCTCTACATCGGTGAGTCCTTTCTCCGCGAGTTGATCGAGTGCGTTGGCGAGCTCTCGGTGCGCGAGGTCGAGCTGGTCAGGAGAAGTCCCGAGATAGGTGGCAAAGAGTCCGGTGCCAATGCCGTGGAATTGACTACTAGATACATAGTAAGCGAGACCCAGTTCTTCGCGGATACGTGTGAAGAGGGGGCCGGCCATGTTGGAGGTGTGCTCTTGGAGGAGTTCAGCGGCGGGTGCTTCCGTGGAATCAAAGGAGAGTCCCGGCATCCCGATAGCAAGGACCGCTTGCTCGCGATCCAATTGGTAGCGATGCTCGCCAGTTAGAACAGGGATTTGCGAGGTGTCAGGGCTGAAGCTGAGCCGCTGACCCTGGGAGAGACCGGATAAGTGGTCTTCTAACAAGTTGAGAGTGACTTCGTCTGTCGGTAAGTCGCCATAGAGAGCGAGCACCGCATTCTCGGCGGTGAAGGCTCGCTGATGATGTGCCAACAGATCGTCGCGGGTGAGGGCGTTGACTGTTTCCGAAAGCCCCAGCTTGGGGATGCCATAGTGTTGTTCTCCGAAGAGGGCCTTGCGAAGATGGTAGAAGGCCATGCGGGCGGGGTCTTCTTGCGCTTCTTGGATGGCAGCGAGCTGACTAGCCTTCTCTCGTTCTAGCGATTCCTCGGGAAAGAGAGGCTGCGCGAGACTTTCTCCTAACAGCGGGAGATAGGCGGCGAGATCCATGCTGAGACAGAAGCCAGACAAGAGCGAAGTGTTGTTCCCGGTGGAGAGGTGGAGCTTGGCGCCCAGGGACTCGATGCGGTTGTTAAATGCGAGAGCACTCTGTTGCGTGGTTCCTTTGCGGAAACAGCTGGCGTGGAGCTGTCCGAGGCCGGCTTGCGCCATGGTTTCGCTCGGTAATCCGGCGAGGAAGGGGCTTTGGAGGTAGACGGCGGGGATGCGGGAATCCCTCCGCAAGAGGACGCGGAGCCCGTTGCTGAGCTGGTGTTCCGTAACCGGTTCGGCTGCCGTTTTGGTTTTGATTTGGACGTCTTTTTGGAAAGCTCCTTCGGGATCGAGGGAAGTGGTCGTGAGGAGTTCGGGCCGGAGGTAATGAGCGCCCACGCGTTGAAGGTCGGCAAGGGTGACTTTTTGCAGTGCAAGGAGGTAGTCTCGAGTGAAGTCGAGGTTACGTGCTTCATGCCAGTTAGAGCCCAGATCAGATGCTCTTCCAGAGGCCGTTGTTAGAGAGCGGAATTGTGCAGCTGCAATTTGGCGAACGGCCTTAGCGAGATCTTCTTGGGTGAGCCCGTTGATGAGGGCGGGGAGTTCAGCGAGGAGCTCAGCTTCCACTCGGTCTCGCTTCTTGGCCTCCACTTCTGCTGAAATGGCGAACAGCCCAGGCGGGTCCTTGGGGGTCCAGGCCCAGACTCCGATGTGATGGGTCAGACCGGTGGCTTCTCGGAAGCGCTGATAGAGCGGACTAGAGACTCCGCCAGCGAGGGCTTGGGCGAGCAGTTCGAGCGCCGGACAATCCGGATCGGTATTGGTAGGGATGGGCCACGAGAGGCTCAAGTGAGAGATGGGGGTGGCAAAGGATTGGCGCGCAACCCGGGGACCGGGAGTGCGGGTTTCGAGCGCATCGTGAAACTCGGCGACAGGTTTGTTAGGAATTTCGGCGGTCAATTCTGTGAGCTGAGCGAGTACTTCTTCTTCCTCAAAGTTACCCGACAGCACCAGAAAGGAATTGCTCGGGCGGTAGCGCTCGGCGTGGTAAGAAACCATCTCGCTATGAGTAATGGCGTTGAAACGATCCAAGTGGCCAATGACGGGAAAGCGGCGATGATCGTGGAGGTAAGTGGTGCTGAAGAGAAGTTGCGACGCCACGCTGTCAGGGTCGTCGAGTCCCATATCAATTTCGCGCCGGATGACATCTTTCTCCGTTTCAAAGTCTTCTTCGGGAAAGGTCGGAAAGAAGACCAGTTCGGTGAGTGCCTGCAGGAAGAATGAGGCCGATTCGTCGGGGCCATCGATGTAGTAAACGGTGCGATCAAAGGAGGTGTAGGCATTCCAGTGGCCGCCCTTTTCCTGTACTGACTGTGCGAGTTCGGCGCACCCAAAGGATTTGGTTCCTTTGAAAACCATGTGCTCGAGAAGGTGAGAGATGCCACCACCCGCGTGTTGTTGCTCGCGGCGGGAGCCGGCCTCAATCCAGATTTGAGCCGAAACCACGGGAGCAGTCGCGTTGGAATCGAGGATGATGGTGAGGCCGCAAGGGAGCTGATGGCTGGTAGCAGTAGTCTGGGGAAAAGTCATAAGTGAGTGTCGCACCGGAAGGCTGGCGGAACTTGCTGGGAAAATGAAGTTCATTCCCTCCCTTTTTGCAGTGAGAGGAAAGCCGTTGCCATCAGGGGGAAAGTTGATTTAATCCTCTGCCATGAAGGTGTTTGCGGCGTTTCTTGTTTTTCTCTTTTTTCTATTTGGTGCAGCGGGTGGTTATCTTTACTGGCAACAACAGCAAAAAATAGAGGATTGGGGCTTGCGCATAGAGCTAGGACCAATGAACGAGCAGCAGGAGGCTTTCTGTAACCAGTTTCTTGATCAGGAAGGCGTTCTCCTTAATGCGATTCAAAAGCACGATTTAAAGTCTTACTACGGTCTCTCTAGTAACGATGAAATTGTGGCTCGTTTACGAGAAGACAGTTTTGCCAGATTGTGGGGGGAGAAGTCTTTGGATATCCTTTTTAAAGGTCAACGAAAGACACGCAAAGAGCGAGAAGCAGTGGTAAAGACCCTTTCCGAAAGTCTCTACCAATACGTGCAAAGTCAGGCGAATCCTTAATTCGTCGGCTTCCGTCGTGAGCGAGCGGAGAGGTTCAAGGGCACTCCCGGGTGAGGATATCGTTCGCGGATTTGGTTCTCGATATACTGGGAGTAGTTGTCGGAGAGGAGACGCTTGTCATTCACAAAGAGAATGATCTCTGGTACCGGGATCGCACGGTAGCGGTCGTTGATGGCAGGTGTTCCGTAGAGGATCTTGAGGCGCTTTTTGAGCGACTTATTCTGCGGAGGTGCATTCTTGGCAAGAGCATCACTGAGGAGGCGGTTGAGCTGTCCCGTGGTGATGTGGGTCTGCGCTTCGGTACGGATTTCGTTAATCATCTTGAAGACCAAACCGAGGGATTGATTCTTCATCGCCGAGACACAGGTGAAGGGGGCGTAGTGCAAGAAGAAGAGCTCCTTGCGAAGGTGGGCATCTGCTTTTGCGAGCCGCTCGTGTTTGGGGAGATCAGGGTGATAGAGGTCCCACTTGTTAGCGACGATCAGGCAGGGCTTATTTTCCTTTTGGATAGTGCTCGCAATCTTGCGATCCATGGCGGTGACGCCGGCGTCGAGGTCGATGACGAGGAGGCAGAGATCGGCCCGTCGGATCGAGCGCTCGCTTCGCATTGCGGAGAAGACCTCTACTGAGGTATCCATCTTGGAGCGTTGCCGGAGCCCAGCTGTGTCGATGAGGGTGTGGCTCTCGCCGTCGCGAGAGTAGGGGATGTCCACCGCGTCGCGAGTGGTGCCCGCAATCTCTGATACGATGGTGCGTTCATCTTTGAGAATGGCATTGATGAGAGAAGATTTACCAGCGTTAGGACGACCAACGACAGCGATTTTGAGTCCTTCTCGTTCTGTGATTTCAGCCACTTCCGCGAGCTTTTCGGCAAGGGGAGCAAGATGTTGATCCACGAGTTCGGCCAGAGCAGTGATGTTCCGGCCGTGTTCGGCAGAGGTAGGGAGACCGTTTCCGAAGCCCAAGCGCGCGAACTCCACGCCCGTGTCTTCTTGTTCGCTGTGATCCGCTTTGTTGATGATGAGCTCGATGGGTCGCTGGGCTTTGCGTAACACTTTGGCGAGTGCTTGGTCCACGGGGGTGAGCCCCGCGCGCGCATCAACTACGAAGAGAATCAGGTCCGCAGAGGCCATCGCCAGTTCCGCTTCGGTGGTGACGGCGTCGGAGAAGGACTCGTCAACCCCTTCGCCAATACCACCGGTATCGACAAGCTCGCAGGGAGTTTCCGGAAGGGAAGCCGGTGCTGCAATCCGGTCGCGAGTCACTCCCGGCTGATCGTGCACAATTGCGATACGACGCCCAGCGAGACGATTGAAAAGGGCGGATTTGCCGACATTCGGTCGACCAACGATAGCAACGGTAAGCACGATGAGATAAGCGGGTTGAGCAGAAGCCTCTAGCAAGAAGAGGTCTTTTGTCGATTGTTTTGCGTTTTTAGACCGTTTTCGAGCTTATAGCTTGGTGCGGCCGTCTTTCTCATTGCTTACATAAGCGCTCCAAGAAACGGGCGGTGGCACTACGCACTGCGGCATCACTACCATGATAGTGATTGATGAGGAGAGCAAAGGCGTAGCGCTCTTGGGAACGAGTAATGAGGTAACCCGCCCAGGCCCGCACCCGTTCCATGGAACCAGTTTTGGCAAAGAGACGTCCCTCCAGAATAGTCCCGCGACCAAAGCTGCGCAGGGTTCCGCTCCGACCTGCCACCGGAAGAGATTTACGGAAGGTCGCACCGTGTTCGGAGTCTGAAGTCAGCCGCAAGATATGCGCCACTTGATGAGCGGTGACGGTGTTCTGGGGGGAAAGCCCCGAGCCGTCGTGGGCGAGGAAACCATCTAAGTCCACTCCCTGTTCTTTCCAATGGGCATTCATCTTTGTCTGTGCTCCGAGGGTGGTGCCTTGGGGAGTGAGTGCTTTAAATAGGCAATCGGCGTTTAGATTGACACTTTTCTGATTCGTAGGAACAAGAATTTTTGCCAGCGAAGGACTGTGGCCCTGATAGATCCGCTTCCCCTCCGCGAGGGAGACCCCTCTTTCTACCGCCATTTCCTCGACGGAGAATTCTTTCTTTTTCAGGTAATCACGGAAGGCATGCAGGCACGAGAGAGGTGGATTGGGAAGTGCTCCTTTAATGGTAAACTTTCCTCCTGCTGGCACGGTCCCTCGGAAGGTGACCAGTCTGCGCCGTGGTCCCGCGTAGGCGTAGCCTTGATCGCCACTTCCGTTGGAACCCGTTTTCATCAAATTTTCGAAGCGCACTCCGGGCGGCTTCGGATAGGTTGAGAGCAATTTTGCAGCGCTTCCGACGGATCCTGGGCGGAAGGTGATCTGATAGCTGTTGCGATGAAAATTAAGCCCCGATGGACCAGCTCCATAGTAGTTCCCAATATCACCCCAGAGCCATTGGTTGGGAGTGGTCCGGTCTTCGAAAAAAGAAGGGTCCGCGATTAGGCTGCCTGTGATTTCGTTGAGTCCGGCATCCAGGAGAGCCTGATGCCAAGTTGGGAATTCCGCGTTGAGACTGGAGGTGGCTAAGAGAGGATCGCCCCCTCCTTTGATGATGAGATCGTCGCCTACCTGATAGAGTTCGGTAACGAAGGTGTAGTCTGGGCCTAGAATCTGTAAGGCGGTTGCGGTCGTGATCACCTTTTGAACAGAAGCTGGGGTGAGCGCGAGGTGGGGATTGTGCGTGAGTTCTTTGGTTATTGTTTTTTCGCTTTCTTCTTCGTTGGCGTTTGGTTCTTCGGATTGTTCGTGATTCAGCGGGATAAGCGCGAATCCTACCGAGGCTGTTTTTAGTGCCGGTTCAGCAAGGAAATCTTCGAGGGAGTTTTCTGCGGAGAGAACTCCTGCTCCGAGTAGGAGGATAGTTCTAATCAGGTTTTTCATGGAGATGGGGAACTTTGCGGATGAGGCGCAGCCCGAGCTGGAAGTAGGAGACGCCGGACCAGACGGTGAAAATGGAGGCGAGGATGGCAGGGTAAAGAGGGGAAAAAGGAACCCACTTGAGCATGACCCAACCCAGCGCAATCATCTGGGTCACAGTGCACACTTTTCCCGTCCAATGCGGCTTGATGCGGACCCCAGTCTGGTAGTGATGGAGAATCCAGAGCCCACCTACGATGATGATATCGCGGGTGACTACTAGGACGATGAACCACGGTGGCAGGCGCCACCCTTCGAGACCCCATGGGAAAACGGCGAGGGTGGTGAGGGCAAAGAGGAGGAGGCACTTGTCAGCGAGAGGATCGAGGAAGGCTCCTAATTTGGAAAACTGATTGAGCCGCCGCGCGAGATAGCCATCCAAGGCGTCCGAGAGAGAGGCGATGATGAAGATGCCTACCGCTGACCAGCGGAGGATTTCTAGTGGTTGTTTATCTTGAACACTGTAACTATAGTAGATGGAGGTGGTGACAAATACCGGAATGAGGAGAAGCCGAAAGATGGTGATGTAGGTCGGAAGCGTCACAACACAGGGAGCGTTTTAGGGGGTATCGGTCTTTCCGCTGTCTTCAGCCGCAAGGAGGTCAGGTAATGCTGCCATAAAGTTAGGATAGCGCGGTTGCCAGCCTGTTTGGCGCAGCTTGTCGTTAGCAATTGCCTTATTAGTCCAGCCGCGTTTAGAGTTGGGGTTAGGAGGGGCAGTGGTCGGCATGGGTTTGCCAAGGGCCTCGCTGAGGAGCTGGAAGGTCTCACGCTGACTGGTAGGCTCGTTGTCGGTGACGTTGTAGAGTCCGCACTGTTGCTCGCGCATCAAATGAAGGATGGCGCTGGCGGCGTCGTCGCGATGAATTTGGTTCAGGATTCGGACGCCGAGGCCTGCGCTGGTCTCTTCGAGGCGAGCTTCTCCACTCAGGAATTTTCGCAAGATGACGCTGCGTTTCGGACCATAGATTCCCGAGAGCCGGAGCGCCGTTCCTCCCGCTGTGAGCACGATTTTTTCAGCTGCGCGGAGAATGCGAGAAGTAGCTGTTTCGCCAGCGAAGTCACTTTCCTCGTCCACTCGGCTGCCATCTGTTTGCCGGTAGACCGAGGTCGATGAAATGAAGGTGAGCTGCGCTTCTGGGAAATGTTCTAACAGATTATTGGTTCCATTAATAAAGACTCGTTCGTAAGCAGGGGGTCCTCCGCGTCCAGAGGAGGCACTCGCGAGGATGTGACTGGGAGAAATCTTTTGAGCAAGGCTGGCGGTGGCTGTGGGGTCGCTGAAATCGACTCCAAAATCAGAACGCTCCCCGGATTTCGAGAGAGTGTGGACAGTCCAGTTCCGGTCCCGTGCTTGGCGGGCGACTTCTTGGCCAAGATAGCCGTGACCTGCGATAAGGAGAGAGGGGGTCATGATGTGGGAGAGGGGAAGTGTTCGCGGAAGGCTTGTTGAATCGTTTCGGCATACTCGCGCACCAGCGAGCGGACGGGTTGGCCACGGAAGTCTCGCACTCCCTCGTAATCGCCCATCTGCACGCGGTCATAAGTATCGCGATGATTCATAACGTATGGTTCGAGGTAAATAGTAGGGGCCTGATAGAGCCGGTTAGCGAGGAGGTTGCGAGCATAGATGGGCCGGGCAGAATCGAGCTGAGTGGCCGAGGCGGTTGGCGAGTAGTGATAGGGAACGAGATTCGTTTCTCTCAAAAAAACGTCCGAGATGGTTTGCGCCAAAGGGAGGGCTCGGCTAGTAGAACGGGTGAAGAGGTGGCGCAGCATCTCAAAGCGTTGGTCATCCAGAGCGACTTCGCCGGGGAGGTAGGCGCCATTGAGCAGGATGTGGAAGTGATTGCGAGCAGCCCATGGGTCTGCGGGATCGTTCCAAGCATCGGCATTGTAATGCAGGCAGAGGACGAGGTCGGGTTGGAGTTGTTGATTGACCAGTTCTGCGCGTGCTCGGATCTCTGCGGTGCGGTAAAAAATCTTCTCGGCCATAAGGCGGTCGGGAAAGTGAGGCAAAAAGTCAGCGGTCCGTTGGGTGGTTACCGGTTCGGGCTGGTCACGCACGAGAGAAACCTGGGCGCCCAGCTCTTCTAATAAAGGCTTGAGAAGGTGGGCGGTTGCGAGGGTGAGGTCTCCTTCTCGGATCGGTACTTGGCCGTCATCGTCGGGGAAGGGTTGGAAATTCCGTTGTTCGAGATGGGCAAAGTCTCCTCCGATATGTCCCGGGTCAATGGCGATGTGCATCTCGCTGAGAGGCGGAAGCGGCGTTGGAGTGAGTTCGCTCGTGGCAAAGGCGATTTTCGATTCGCCAGAGTCTGGGCCTTGATGATGCTTCACCCAGACTGCATCATTCTCAATCGCGAGAGAGTTTTCCCAAGACTGAGGAAGGCCGAATATTTCAGTGAGATCGTGTTCGAATTCTTCGCGTGTTACATGATTTTGAAAGGCTTCGAGCTTAGACCAGTTTGGGGTGCTCGCTAGCGAAGAGAGTTTTGGCCCCAGTGGTAGCGCAGCTGTCGTCTCCGGCTCGGCAATTGTTCTCTCTACGTCGTCAGGACGAACAAGAAAGAACCAAATGCCAATCGCAACTAAGCTGATGACGATGAAAAGGGGAACGGCTTTGGTCATGATGGAATCAGGAGACAGGGTAAGCGTGATGAGTCTGGAAGGCGAGTCTTCCTGCGTTGAGAGCTTGGTCTGGTCAGGGTTGAATGGTGCGGAAGGTGAGGTTGATTCTCGGCTGAGTGACCTTTTTCGTTTTGGGTAATTGATGCTGCCAGTGGTGTTGCGTATTGCCCGTCATGAGGAGGAGGCTGCCATGAGCAAGGTGCAGAGAGATCTTCTCGCGCGTTTCCTTGTGGCGGAAATCAAAGCGGCGTTCGGCTCCTAGGCTGAGGGAGGCGATGGTAGGGTTAGGGCCTAGTTCTTTTTCGTTATCCTGATGCCATCCCATCCCTTGTTCTCCTTCCTGATAGAGATTAGCGAGGCAAGAGTTGTAACTGGTGTCAGTGCGCTTCTCGATTTCCTCTTTAATGAGCAAGAGCTCTTTGGTCCACGGACTAGGCTGATGCGTTTTTCCAGAATAGGTATAGCACTTGTTCGTATCACCAAACCAGGCCACTTGTCGCGCGGTGACAATTGTTTTTCCGAAAAGAAAAATCTCATCATGCTGCCAAGGAAGAGATTCTAACAATTTTTCTAACAAGGAGTCGGCTTGTGCTGTTTCTAAGATGGACCCATGATAGTAAGCCTCGCCCTCATGTGGAAGAAGGTTGCTGGGAGTGGTAGTGGGAAAGTGGAAGCAAGACTGATCCATGACGAGGTAGAGCGGCCTTATTGATAAACGGTGGGATCGGGAAGGTGAGCGAGTGCGAACGCTTCTTTACGCTCCACGCAAGTGCCGCAGCGTCCGCAGTGAAGGTCTTCGCCCTTGTAGCAAGACCAAGTGTGGCGGTAATCGACTTGCAGCTCTGCTCCGCGTGCGGCGATGTCTTCTTTGCGAAGCTTCACAAAGGGGCGCAGCACTTGCACTTGCGCGTAAGTGCCTGCCGTGATGGCCTGCGATTG
>CALFBF010000108.1 GCA_937949965.1 uncultured Roseibacillus sp. | reverse complement strand
AGGTAAAACATCTTCGCAAAGTCAGAACCTTCGGTCACCAACTCATTAGGAATCTTAGCCAGACCAAAAAAGGCGGTGATCCCAGAATCATTGAAGCCGATCGAGGCATAGACGAGCCCGACAAGCAGGGAGACTCCCATCACAATCCAGAAAAGCTTCCGTGCGAGCAGTAGCTTCAGGGAGTCCCATAGAATCGTTAGTGTTTCTCTCATGATGTTGGTGGTAAGGGAGGTGCTTGACGATTCGTTTGCGGAGGACGAGGAGAGGCTCCGGGAGTGTCAGTCCCAACGGTTTCCATAAAGAGCTCCTCTAAGCTCATGGAGTTGCGCGTGAAACTCTCCACCACAACACCAGCTTCTCGGAGTTGGTCGAGGTAAGGCATTGCCTCCTCGGCCTTGGTGACGGGAATGACGAGCTGACTCCCTTCCCAACGTCCGCCCTTTTTTTCTAAACTCGATTGGAGTTCACTTGTGAGCTTTCCGCAACTCGCGCGGTATTCCACCTTCTGCCCCATCAGATCGGTGAGCGGCCCTTCGAGCTTAATCTCTCCTTTTGATAAGATCGCCACTCGGTCGCACACCATCTCTAGTTCGCCGAGCAGATGGCTATTTACAAAAACAGTTTTTCCCTCCGCTCGCAGCTCTTCTAACAAGAGGCGAATATCGCGACGACCAGCGGGGTCAACGCCATCAGTAGGCTCGTCAAGAAAGACCACTTCGGGATTATTCACAAGAGCTTGCGCAAGGCCTACCCGTTGCTTCATTCCCTTGGAAAACCCGCCAACTTTTTTATGCTGCCAATCCGCAAGACCGACTCTGTTGAGAAGTTCCTCTGAGCGGATTTTGGTAAGAGCAGGCTTCATTCCGCACAGTCCTGCGGTCATCTTCACCACTTCACGCGCGGTTAGATATTCGGGGAAACGAGCGTGCTCAGGAAGGTAACCTACCTTTCGCAAAGTGGGTTTGTGGCCCACTCGTTCACCCAAGAATTGCCCCTCTCCTGCTGTGGGACGGATGATGGTGGTGAGAATCTTCACCAAAGTGCTCTTCCCAGCGCCATTGGGACCTAACAGACCAAAAACACTGCCTCTCGGGACTTGTAAATCAATCCCACGAAGAGCCTCCACTCCCCCGCGATAGGTTTTGCGAACCCCTTTCAAATCTAACACCCATTCACTCACTTCCCCGCTGTATGCCTAATAAAAGAGCCTACGTCAATTTTGGAACCAGAGCCAAAAAATGGGGAGAGGGAGCAACAAAGCGACATCTGCCAACACGCGCAAGAGACGAGCC
Organism: uncultured Roseibacillus sp.; assembly: GCA_937949965.1. Classification (GTDB taxonomy): domain Bacteria; phylum Verrucomicrobiota; class Verrucomicrobiia; order Verrucomicrobiales; family Akkermansiaceae; genus Roseibacillus. The sequence continues at coordinate 34,391 of CALFBF010000108.1, read as the reverse complement.
GAGAGAGCCAAGCGAAAATGATCCAACATCAAGAGCCCGGCAGAGGCCACCAACATGGAGTAGAAAAAAGGCTTCTGATACTCATGCCAAAAGGTGGCAGCAAGGAGAGAGAAAAACCCAATCACGAGTAGCGGCAAAGTCAGCAAAAAGTCTCGTCGGACATGGTCCTCTCCCGATTTCTCCTCCCGTTCCCAGAGGTCAATTGCATTGAGGTTCATCAAGCACAACGCCGCGAAGCCTAAGGCCTCGAACGAAGTCATCATACTGATTACTCCGTTCCAGGTATAGAAGTGTGCTCCCATCGCAGTGCCAAAGGAGAAGGTCAGTGCCGCCAAGATATTCTTGAAAAGCACAGACTCGATACTCGATCCCTGACGACGACCAGCGAGGAAAAAGAAGATCGTAAACAAAACCACCACAAAGCCGTGTGTGAAAGCAGCACTAATGATCCCCGCAATCCCAAAGGGCAGTCCCGGAGGCCAATCCCACAGAATAGAGAACGGAACCCCAAGCAGGAAACCGAAGAAGACTCCAATGAGCACTAAGGTCACGAGCCCGTAAAAAACTTTGCGATACTTCCAAATGAAGTGATGACGATCTCGTAACTCTTGATCGCCGTTACGGACATCCCGGAGCCGGTCGAGGACATAGACCACCCACACCATTCCACCCAACAGCCAGTAGAGCGCGGGATCCTGATAGTCGATATAGTAAAAGTGGGAAAACATCCACAGCCAAGCGACCGCGACCAACGGAGCGTCCAAGCTCAGCAGGTTGGGCCATTGCCACCATGGTGCCATCCGTTTTTCCACGGGTTGGCAATGCCGCAGATGAGCAATAAACTCAAGTGCGGAAAGTGAGCGTAAACGGTCTCCATCACGCAGAAAGGCGAAATCGCAAAACAGCGACAATCCTTCTCACTTCATCCACTTTCGCAAGGTGGCATTCTGCCGATGACGTGGTGGCAATGATTCAAAAGGATCCTTTACAAAATAGCGCCTAGTATAGGCACGTTCATAGCTGAAGGCATTCACGGAATAACGCCCACGATAACGACCATGCCCGCTACTCCCCTTCCCTCCAAAAGGAAGGTGTAGATTGGTCGCTTGCTTGCCAACATCGTTCACACAGACCCCACCCGACGGAATCCGTGAGGTTAATTCCGCAACAAAAGCTTCCTCTCGTGAAAAGCAATACAGCGCTAAGGGCTCCGAAAATTTCTTAAGCCGAGTAGTGAGGTCGGCCAAGTCGCGGTAGCAAACAACTGGCAAGAGAGGTCCAAAAATCTCTTCCTTCATCACGACATCATCCCAATCGGCTTTCCCTAAAATACGAGGAGCGAACTGACAATCCGCCATCTGATCCTCTCCTTTTTTGAAAGTCACTTTCGCCTCTTCAGAGAGGAGTGCTTGTAGACGCTGAAAATGGCGATCGTTGATGATGCGAGCCATCTCATCCTCCCAAGGCAATTCTCGCAAAACCTCGACAAGAGCGGCCACCAATTCTTCACAAACCGACTCCTCTACCGCCACGAAATCTGGCGCAAAACAGGTCTGTCCCGCGTTAAACAGTTTCCCAATCAGAATTCGCTTCGCGGTAATCTTGAGATCAGCAGTGCGATCCACGACACAAGGACACTTTCCTCCTAATTCTAAAATATGAGGAGTCAGATGAGAGGCCGCCTGCTGGGCGACCTTGTGCCCAATCTGGGTGCTCCCGGTGAAAAAGAGGAAATCAAAACGCCTCTCTAACAGTTGAGTAGTAAAAGGCCCGTCGCCCTGCACCACCGCAACCCAATCGGGAGGAAAGACTGCTGATAGAATCTCGGCAAGTAAGGCCGCACATGTGGGGGTCTCCTCTGAAGGCTTGAGGAGAACGGTATTACCTGCCGCAATCGCACCGATGACGGGAGCAAGGGCCAGTTGAATAGGATAGTTCCAAGGCGAGATGATGAGCACCTGACCATAAGGCTCTCGCCGAACCTCATTCCGACAGGGCCAAAAGTAAATAGGACTGCCTGCTCGACGCGGACGAAGCCAACGCCGCAAAGACTTCTGAACCAGCCGCAGCTCTTGTAAGACAAAGTAATATTCCGAGAGAAAAGCCTCCAAAGTGGGCTTACCCAGATCCTGCGCTACCGCAGCTAGAACTTCTTCCTCCCGCTCTCTCAGAACCTCTTCAAAGCGAGCCAAAGCCTCTAACCGCGCGTCCAAAGCACGTGTCTGACCGCTCGCGAAGTAAGAACTTTGCGCCTGTAAGAGGTCATCACACTGCTTTAAAGTCGTCTGTTCCATAGCTTGAGGAAGAGGTCGCCTCACACTAAGAGCGGCCTAGCCATTGACAAGGGGTTATTCCCAGCAAACGGTCGTGCCATGCAAGCTTCTCGGGTAGCGATAATCGGCGGTGGTCTGGGTGGAATGTCCGCCGCAATCTCCTTGCGAGCGGCAGGATACGAGGTCGATCTTTTCGAAAAAAATGCTCACTTGGGAGGCAAGCTCAACGTCCTCGCACAAGACGGCTTCACCTTTGACCTGGGGCCTTCCATTTTCACGCTTCCGCAGATCTTCCAAGACCTCTTCCAGCGTGCCGGCAAGAAAATGGAAGATTACTTTCAGCTCGATTCCGTCACCCCCCACTGGCGCAATTTTTTCGAAGACGGTCTCACGCTTGATCTTTTCGAAGAGCCCGATCTCATGCGTCAAGAACTCGCCAAACTACCCGGCAATACGGAGCAACATTGGCAAGAGCTGCAGAACTTCCTCGCCTACGCCCGCCAGCAATACAAGGTCATCGACTCTGGGTATCTGCAAGAAGGGTTAGACGGTCTCTGGGAATTCATCCGTCATTATGGCCTGAGTCGCCTTGGCCGCGAAATCGACTATCGCCCCACGATGGCGGGTTCTATTGAGAAACGGTTCACCGATCCGGCTCTGCGCAGTATCTTCGAATACTTTATCAAATACGTTGGTTCCTCCGCCCTAGCTGCCCCGGGGTATATGAACATGATGCCCATCATCCAGTTCGACTACGGTCTTTGGTATGTCCGTGGGGGCATGTATCACCTCGCAGAGGGATTAGAAAAACTGATGCGCGAGATGGGAATTAACATTCACCTCAGCGCCGACGTGACAGCCATTAACCGTCAGGGGAAAAAAGTAACTGGGATCACTCTCGCAGGTGGCCAACAACGCTCCTACGACACGGTGGTGAGCAACATGGAAGTAGTGCCTACTTACCAGAAACTACTAGGCGAGTCGGAGAAATTTCTCGGTAAATTCGACAAGTTCGAACCCGCTTGCTCAGGGCTCGTTATTCATCTCGGCACCGACTGCATCTACCCCAAGCTAGCGCATCATAATTTCATTTATTCACAGAATCAGCACAAGCACTTCAAAACTGTCTTCGAGAAAGGGCAACTACCCGATGACCCCACTCTCTACGTCGTCGCGCCCACACGCACCGATCCTTCCAAAGCCCCCGAAGGCTGCGATAACATCAAAATCCTGCCCCACATCCCTCCTCTCTCCGATGACGGCTCGATTACTCACGAGGACTACCTCGCACTGCGCGAGCGCGTCCTCGATAAGATGGAACGCATCTGTTGCCCCGACCTGCGTAAACACATCGTCACCGAAGACTTCCTCACTCCGGTGGACATCGAGCGCATGTATCGCTCTCACAAAGGGTCTATCTACGGGGTTGTTAGTGACTGGAAATTAAACCGAGGTTTCAAGGCTCCCAAGACGAGTAGTAAGTATGAGAATCTCTACTTCTGCGGAGGCAGCATCAATCCTGGAGGAGGAATGCCGATGGTGATTCTCTCCGGGCAAAAGGTCGCGGATCGGATCGTCGCCAAACATTCGCAAGCTTAAGAGATGCTCCTCATCGCGCCCATTCTCGCTATCATGCTATCCTTTGCGATCAGGCTCGTATTCGGGCAACCACGCTTCTTAACTTCTCCCACAGTAGCTCCTTCTCCGCAGAAGATCTCTGTGATCATCCCCGCTCGTAATGAGGAAACGAACCTTCCAAAACTCCTCACCTCCTTTCACCATGGTTCGAACCAGCCTCACGAAATCATCGTGGTCGACGACGATTCTACTGACCACACCGCCCGCATCGCGCTCGAAAACGGAGCCCGAGTAATCACTCCTCCTTCCCTCCCAGATGACTGGAAAGGTAAGCCCTGGGCCTGCCAACAAGGTGCCAACCAAGCCACTGGCGAGTGGCTGCTTTTTCTCGATGCTGACGTCTGGTTAGAGCCCGATGCCTTTGTCAAAATTCTCGCTCTCACTGGTGACCCCACCCAAGTCTCATCCCTCTGCCCTTACCATCGCATCGCAAGCTGGACCGAGGAGCTTTCTGCTTTCTTCAATCTCATCATGGCAGCTGGTTCGAGTTCCTTTGGCTACCCTACACGCAGTCGCCAATCCTCCGCCCTCTTCGGACAAAGCCTTCTTATCGCCAAAAAAACCTACGAACAAGTCGAAGGACATAACAAAGTTCGCAACCAAATTCTCGAAAACTTCCACCTCGCAGCCTTTTTGCGAGAAGAAGGATTTTCCCGCAATTGCTTCTTGGGAAAAGGCACCCTCTCCATGCGCATGTTTTCGGGAGGGTTCCTAGAACTTTGGAGAAGCTGGAAAAAAGGGTTCACCTCTGGAGCTAAGCAAGCGGCACCACGAGCACTCATCCTCATCTCGCTCTGGCTCACTGCAGGGATGATGACCGTCGTCAGTCTCTTCTTTCTCCCCTCTGCGGAGCCCTCTTTTACACTAGTAGTTAGCCTCGCGTATCTTCTCTTCGCCAGCCAATGCGCGTGGGCTTTTCGCCAAGTAGGAAGCTTTTCTCTCCTGAACGCTTTTCTCTTCCCCTTAGGTCTCATCTTTTATCAGATCCTTTTCTTCACATCTCTGTTAGAAAAAAAATTAGGCATCCAAACCAACTGGAAAGGACGCGATGTTTATTGAACTGCCAGCCCTCGCTATCGTCCTCCTCAATGTCATTGGGATTCCGGTAAGCCACCTCCTCATTGCTTGGCGAACAACCCGATTGGCCAGCGAAAGGTTTCAGCCCCAGTCCCCTCTCTTTCGAATTCGCACTTGGGAAAAACACGGAACCTTCTATGAGCGTTTTTTCCGAGTCCGAGCTTGGAAAGATAAACTCCCCGACGGTGCTAGTTGGTTCTCGGGCTTTGCGAAAGGCTCCCTCCAATCCCGAGACCAAGCTTATCTCACCGACTTTCGGATCGAGACCTGCCGAGGAGAATTCTCTCATTGGGTTCAGATGACGGCCATCTTACTTTTCGTGATCTGGAATCCTTATCCTGCTAACACCGTGATTATCGTCTACGCCATCCTCTCCAACTTACCCTGCCTCGTGTCACAGCGTCATACCCGCGCCCGCCTTAACAAGGTTCTCCCCCATCGCAAATCCCCCATCCACTAGACCCATGGACTGGCTGACTCTCATCATTAAAATCGCAGTCCTAGGCGGAGTGCCCCTCGCAGTCCTATTCGGAATCCTCCGCAGTAAGCAACCTTGGCCCCTCACCGTCTGGACCTGTGCGGGCACCGCTTTCAGCGCCATCAATTTCAGAATCGCAGGCAGCTTGGCGGACCTTTCTCCAAAGAGTCATCTCCTCATCGGACAACACCCGGGGGATCTCTATCGCTTCTCAGCCTGGGTCGTGTGCCCAATCTTACTCCTTATCGGAATTCGCAAACTTCTCCGTGTCCGAGCGCAACAGGCCTTGGCGCAGCTCCTAGCAGAAGACGAATAAGAGATCAGAAACCACAAAAAATCCCAGCCTTCCAAGAAAAGAAGAACTGGGAGGTTAGAAAGTTTAATGTGCTTTAGCTATTAGCGTCGTCGGAAGAACCAATGAACTTATAAATCACGGCACCAAGGAAACCACCGATAATGGGGGCTACCCAGAAGAGCCAAAGTTGCTTCATGGCAGCTCCACCAACGAAGAGTGCAACGGCAGTGCTTCGAGCGGGGTTTACGGACGTATTCGTAACCGGAATACTGATGAGGTGAATGAGGGTCAAACCTAAGCCAATCGCAATGGGCGCAAATCCTGCCGGAGCACGGCCATCGGTTGCACCAAGAATAATAATGAGGAAGAAAGCGGTCATCACAACCTCAGTCAAAAAAGCAGGCATCAGCCCAAATCCTTCGGGAGATGTTTCGCCGAAACCATTAGTCGCGAAACCACCGATCTCTCTCCCAGACATGATTAAGAAAAGAACAAGCGCACCCAAGGCTCCTCCCACCACTTGCGCCACAATATAAGGTCCAAGTTCCTTCGAAGAAAATCGTCCTCCAGCCCAGAGACCAATGGAAACAGCAGGGTTAAGATGACAACCTGATATATGACCAATAGCATAAGCCATAGTGAGGACAGTCAAACCAAAAGCGAAAGAAACACCGACCCACCCAATGCCGACATCCGCCACTCCGGCAGCCAAAACTGCGCTACCACAACCTCCTAATACCAACCAGAAGGTCCCGATAAATTCCGCTACATATTTTTTCATAAGCAAGCGAGTAGACGCACATTCTCACGAAATAGCCACAAAAGATTGGCTCAGAAATTTTAAATAAATTGAAGAGCAATCATTACTTAAGTTAATGATTTTTAAACAGTTAGCATGAAGCTTACTTTCGCTTAAATCAAAAACTAGAATTCTAGTAGATTTTCATTTCGTAAAGACCTTATCTCTCCATCCGACTAGAATCGGTAGTTCATTCCCGCTGACCACAGAGGGCCGACGACGAGGGCCGTTTCATTAGCTCGGCGATACACCGGAATGGTCACCGATAGCGAAGTAGTGAGCTTATCGGTGAGGGCATAGCTCAAGGCTGGAGCAAGGCTTAAAGTGGTCGAACCAGTGTTTCCAATCTCTTGATCCAAGAACTCATCTCTCTCGCCATGGAAGAGGCTCAGAGTCAACTTGGCACTCAGATTCTCGGTGAGCTTTCTACTCGTTCCTAGCTGCCAAGAGAAAGTCTCTGCAGGAAGAAAATCATCCCTCCCTTCGTGAAGCGGCAAGGAAACTCCGACACTGGTGAAGTAAGACCAATCCTCATCAACTTGACCAAAGTAACTCGCGCCCAAAGTCAACTGAGTTGCCCCTGTTCCGAGCTGAAAAACATGGGGGTTCACTACCCCCACATTCGGATCATCACTGGACTCTCCGGTAGGAAGAATCAGTCCGGCATTGAAGCCCAACCCCGCCAACCAAGAGTCCTCGCCTGACCAGGGAGAATAAATTGCGGAGACCGAAACATCACCCAGTCCATTGATTCTAATGTCTGCCTGACCTTGCTCTTCGGTCACTCCGTCCACAAAAGGAACGAAGACCGAAAAAGACCAATGACGATTCAAGCGGTAACTCCCAGAGAGCGCGACAATATTGAGCTCCGCAGCAAAGTCCGAAGCATTCGCCACGCGAGAATCTCCCCTGAAAATATCGTCGTTTCTGCGAAACTGATAATTGACCGAAAGGCTAAAATCCGAGCCGTGGGAAATAGTAGCACCGCCAACTGGCGGTGCGATGAGTTTTCAGCCGTCTCATCCAAAGGCGGAAAATGGGAGAAAGAAAATAGCGGCAAGCAATGAGGTAAATTTCATTGTTTCTTTGAGGTAGGTGAAAGGGATAAAATCTTGGTTTTGCTTCTCCACCGCATCTCTTGCAGAGGAGAAAGAAAAAGGTGAGCGCAGACGGATAATCCACGTTCGTCAGAGTCGGTAGGACCGCAGAGTTGCAAGCCCAAAGAGACATTGGGAAACGCCTAACTAACAGAAGCGATGAGTCCGTTCTAACAAAGAGAACTAGAAGACCACGGCACGAAAGTGAACGGTGCGGACGCAGACAGATACAGGGACAAAAACCAAAACCTCAAAGGAGGTAGCACCCTTGGAGAGAAAGACGCTCTCGATGCTGGATTACGACAAAACGATCGGGAGGCCACTTACTAACGTGGCTCACTGCCGAAGAAAGGTGAATCCGAACGAGTTCTCGATCAAACACCCCCAATGCTCTCAGCTTCTCCTCTTGAGGAGGTTTCACCCAGATGGGGTTCGCTTCAGGAGAAATCTCTTCCTTGTCGAGGAAACAGAGACACGAAATCGGTTCCGGTCCCTCTTCCTCTAACTCCCTTGCAAGCTCATGTTCACAACAGCTCGAATAGCAGTTTGTGGAAGAAGCGTTCTTCTCAACGAGCATCTTCAGAGCGACCCCAAAACACATCGGATTTCCGATGAGAATCGCCAGAAACAAGGCTGTAATTGATTGAACCACGGTTTATTAGGAGAACTGTAACACAAGCTTACTCACATTCAAAAAAAAGCTCTGAAATCATTGTCACCACATTGAAGAAGAAGTGTAACCAAACTGACGAGCCAATTGAGTGAACTCCTTCCAGAGGGGCTTAGCCTCTTCCTTATTTTTTAAGAATTCACCTAACCAACTCAGGGCTTCTCTTTTCAGAAGAACTCTCTCGTCGGAAAACTTCCACATAATTCCGAGGAATGGATCCTCAGCTGGCGGTTCATTCCAAAGATTCAAAACATCCACCGCCGTCCGCCTGATTTGCCCATCGATCGCGCGGTCACGTGCAATCGTAATCACAGCAGCAAGGTCAGCTTCGCGGCCTGTCCTCCAAGCGGCATAAACCGCTCTTTGTGCGATTGGCAGCAACTCTTGGTTTCCCGCCCCTATCGAGCGCGCAATCAGAGGGGCTAACCGCGCGAGTGACGGCAGCGCGGCTTCGATACCCTCGTCGTAAGCAGCTTTGATTGCGGCTTCTCGAATCTCGACACTCCGGTCATTGAAAAAACGATCCACTTCTTCGGCCCTTAATGCTCGCAGAGATTCCACCGCCGCTAACCGGACCTCCGCTGAAGGGTGACTGGTCAGGAGTCCCAGCTCAACCGCACTCTCTTCTGCCATCGTAATCTCCGCCCACAAAAAAACGGTGAAAACAGAAACGAAAGAAACAACGATTTTCATAGTATTACAGTTAATAAGTTATCCATTGAACGATGCTACTCATCACCCAATTCACGTAATAAGTCGCGACCACTGAGTTCTGACAAGAAGGAAAGCTCGGGGGCCAAAACCTGCCAAGCAGGCTCCCCCGTAGACTCGGCCCGACCGCAGGTAGTGCATGAGGCGAAGCCATCATAACCAGGCTCTGCCGCCGGGTCCTTTCCCAGGCGAGGTAGCGATAGCACGGGACGCCCCGAAGCCGCCTCTCGCCGAAAACTCAGCGGGTGTAACCAACAGGGAAAGGGCTTCCAGAACCAAGGATGTTGCTCTTCCTTGAGAGCCCTGCTCTGGAGACGGCAGTGATGATTCTCATCGAGAAATTGGCATCTCGTGCGAGGAAAGTGGGAAGGATAGTCCTCGCCCAGTTGATCTTCTCGCGCAGTGAGGGTGCGGGTCTTCCAGCGACCTTCTTTCTCTTCAAAATAATCTCCTTCCACTCCCTCTAACAGCTCCGCAATCACGCGCCGCTCTTCTCCTCCCACAAAGACACCATCGTGGCAGCACATCCCTCGACAACGAGACAGCTCACAGGCTCGAATCGGAGTTTGAAAACTCTCATGATCGAGAGCGGCCTCGCGCATGGTGAGAGCGAGGTCTCGTTCGAGAATAGGAAATCCGGTCAGCGCCACCTCAGGAATCAATCACAAGAACGCCCCAAGAGCGATCCGACAGTGAGCAAAGCTGACAATTCCGCTTCGACACGCCCCCATTTCGAACTAGAATAGGCGCACATGAGCTGGACTACCAAAGCTGAATTCGAAGACATCCGCTACGAGACCACCGACGAGGGTGCCATTGCCAAAATCACCATCAATCGCCCTGAGGTCAGAAACGCCTTTCGCCCCCTCACCGTGCGAGAGCTACTCGCCGCCTTCGACATGGCCCATGAAGACCCTACTGTCGGAGTGATCATTCTAACAGGTGAAGGAGAAAAAGCCTTCTGCTCCGGTGGCGATCAGAAAGTACGCGGACATGCCGGCTACGTGGGTGACGATGGTGTCCCTCGTCTCAATGTGTTAGATTTGCAGAAAAAGATTCGCTCTCTCCCCAAACCTGTCGTTGCGATGGTGGCTGGATACGCCATCGGTGGTGGACACGTGCTGCACGTCGTTTGCGACCTCACCATCGCCGCCGACAATGCTCGCTTTGGTCAGACTGGCCCCAAGGTGGGCTCCTTTGATGGCGGTCTCGGTTCCAGTTATCTAGCCCGTATCGTTGGCCAAAAGAAGGCTCGCGAGATCTGGTTCCTCTGTCGTCAATACGACGCCCAAGAGGCGCTTGATATGGGCCTCGTCAATACCGTGGTGCCCTACGCTGAAATGGAAAACGAAACTCTCAAGTGGTGCCGTGAAATGCTGGTCCACTCCCCCCTCGCGCTGCGTTGCCTCAAGTCAGCGCTCAATGCCGATTGCGATGGCCAGATGGGTCTCCTCGACCTCGCTGGCAACGCCACCCTGATGTATTACATGAGTGAAGAAGGAAAAGAGGGTAAAAACGCTTTCCTCGAAAAGAGAGCTCCTGACTTTAGCCAATTTCCTCGCGTGCCGTAGATAGCACTTAATTAAGAGCGGGCTCGGTCGTCCGCTCCAGACTCCATCTCATCAGGGCCTCCGAGTCCTGATAGAGAACGGACTCGCTACTCGCTCCTAGCACGACAATGACGACGAGACGACCATTGAGCTCTCCCGTCGAGACCAGACAACGACCCGAAGCGCGCGTCGTGCCAGTCTTCATCCCAGTGCAATACGAGATGCGTCGTAGTAACTGATTGGTATTGGTCAAAGTCTTCGTCTCCCCGCTCGGGCGGGAGAAGGAATAACTCTTCGTCCGCACGAAACCACGGATCACCGCAGATTGGTAAGCCTCTCGACCTAGAATTGCGATATCGCGTGCGGTGGAATACTGCCCCTCTTCCGTGAGGCCATGGGGATTCTTAAAATGCGAACTCCGCATCCCAAGAGACCGCGCCTTCGCATTCATCAAGGCTAGAAAGGCCTCTTCACTCCCCGCCACATCACGCGCTAATGCCTTCGCAACGTCATTGCCACTCTTCACCATCAACGCCTTGACCAAGGCGGCACGAGTGTAAGTTTCGCCCGCGCGAATGTAGACCTTAGAAGGCTCTACTTGGGTGTCCCCCGTCACCACGGTCACCGGATCACTGAGGGGACCATTATCGAGAGTTACGAGAGCAGTTAGAATCTTCTGAGTCGAGGCCACCGCGCGGCGCTCATCCGGATTCTTAGCGGCCAAGATGCGTCCCGTCACCCCATCCATCACCACCGCTGCCGCAGAGGTGATCGGCGGCACAGGATTGTTTGGGAGCAGCCCTGTAGGAGGAGCCACTGGCGGAGCAAGAACCGGAGCAAGACTGCTACCCTGCGGCGCGACTGACACCCCAGGCGCAGATGATGGAAATGAGCCCGGCACGGGGGCACAGGCCATCATACTCATCAAACTCGCTAAACCTACTAATACTGAAATGCCTCGCATCGTTGCGCAAACTCTCATTATCGACCTTGAACGGAAAGCGCGAAAGAAGTCTTCAGTAAAAAACGAAAACCTTCTCTCCTCTTCTCCTTTTTAAAGCGCCGCGTCGATCTCGCGATAAGACTTCACCAAATCTTCAAAGGAGCCATCGATCCCGTGCTCCATGCCATAGATTCCGGTGAATCCCTTATCCCGAATATGGCGTGTCACATTCGCGTAATTAATCTCACCCGTTCCCGGCTGATTCCGCCCCGGAACATCGCCATACTGGATATAAGCGATCTCATCCCAACAGTCGTCGGTATTTTTAATCAAGTCGCCACCCATCTGCTGTTGGTGGAAGTAGTCTGCAAGCAGCTTACAGGAGGGGCGGTTCACGAGCTTACAAAAATCAAAACCTTCTTTAAAAGTCCTCAGCAACACCGGTTGCCCGCCCATATTGTGGGAAAGAGGTTCTAGCACAAAGATTAACCCCGCTTCGTCGAAGACATCACAGCAACGCTTCATCAAATCAACGGCCCCTTCTAACTGGGGTTGGTAGGGACGGGATTCATCACGCGCACCGGGGATCAGGGTCAGCCACTTGTGACCGACTCGTTTCGCAACCTCAGCCGCATCCTTACAATCTTGCACCGCCTTCTCAGCCTCCTCCTTGGTAGGCTCAAACCAACGAGCGCCGCCTCCGGTGGTCACTACACTCACCCCCATCGTCATCCCCTTGCTTTTGAGGAACTCGCCCACCTTTTCCTGGTCTTCGGGGGAACGAGTCGGCAAGCGGTTATCCTCCCAAGCTCGGAACCCATGATCGTAAGCCTGCTGCATGGCAGCAAGATAGCCTTCGATCGTCTTCACTTTTTTGAAATGACGCGGACTAGGAGCGAACTGCACCTTGAAGGGCTTGCTCTCAGCCCCTCCTGAAGCGGCAACTTTTTCCCCTCTCGCGAGTGAACTTGTTCCGGCTAAAGCGAAGGCAGATCCAACAGTGGTGACAAATTGACGACGGTCCATGAGGAGTAGCTTTAACGAGAGCAATACATCCCGTCTACCCTCTTCTCGCCGAATCCCCGCGAGCCGTATTTTCGAGCAAAAAAGACATTGCCTTTATCTCGGATTGCTCATAGCTTCCCCGCCCCGTAAGGAACGCTCGGTTAGCTCAGGGGTAGAGCACCACATTGACATTGTGGGGGTCGCAGGTTCAAATCCCGCATCGAGCACCATTCCTCACCTCATCCCCTTCCCCAAACGATAGGCCGGCTCACCGGTCTTTTTTATGCCCTTGTAGTGACAGGGCCTAAGCTTTAGCGGCGAGCATAGCTTGGAAACATCTTTATCATTTGGCTGAAGAAGTCAGTGTAGAGAAGATTAAGAGATAGCAGTAGTGCTTGAGGCTTTGAGATGGGACGATGATAAAAAGCGCAGTCTTCTCGCTCTGCACCTTGCGCACCTCCTTACGAAAAGAGTCCACGTGGCTTTTAGGTCTCTTGATCGTGTTAGCGACAACGGGCAATGAGGAGGAGTGAGGAAGACTCCCACACATAGAGCGTTCTGAGGATTCCTTAAGCAGGCGGCCCATTCAGAAAAGCTTTCGACCTAGCGAGATGCTTTTTTAACAGATCACAACACTATCCAGTATCGTGTAGATTTTTTCTGACCCGTTTTCCGAAAAACTCCCTTTGTGACAAGGTCATTGAGATCACGAGTAGCGGTAGCAGGTGAAGTCTGGGTAATACTGATGTAGTTTGCAGCACTGAGGCCACCGACAAACCCATCAACCCCTTCCCTAAAAACGCGACTCACCACTTTTTTTGCCGCTCATTCAGATAATGATCATGCCTCTGATAGAACTTTCCTTTTTTTAAACTACGAACTCGATAGTAGTAAGGCTGAATTTTTGAGCTTTAAGCAAAGTCGAGATAAAGTATTTAATCCAATGAGTAATATCGTTGCCTTTGTTAGCTCGCTCAAGAGTCTCGTAGTAGTGTTTGCTCCCCTTCTCTATTGCAGAAAAGAGGGATATGATTGCAGGCCGTCCCAACGATTTAGAAAGAAGAAAGAGAATATTCTACGAGGGTGCGACCGACTCGACTATTTCCATCTGGAAAGGGATGAATACTTTCAAACCAAAGGTGCGTGATTGAAGCTAAAGTCAAAGGGTCAGGATCTCTCGCGAGAGATGCTCAAATGCTCCCAACACTTGCCCTGATAGAGCCAAGAAATCATTCTCGAATTCACGAAAAACTTCAGCCTGGTAGGCAAAATGGGGCCAGTCGTCTTTCTGACAATTCCAACGCATGAGGGATATAATGAGCGGTTAAGGCTCACATTATAAGAAAATTTGAGGGATATTTTAGAAATTTATCCCTCAACCAGGTGACATTATGCATCTTCACGGAAGATTCGGTGGATATTTGATGATCGGTAGAGAAAATCTCCCCAAAGCCAATGTTGAAGTCTTCCCCACCCACGGTAATGCTCGCGGTGCAACTGCTGGCATGAAATGTGATCTCTGCTACGATCTCCGCAGTCAAGAAGTAGTCAAAAGGCCGTCACCTGCGACCTTCTTCAGCTTCAGCTTCTATGAACGTCCTCCGCTAGTGTCTCCACTTCGCTCAATGCATAAGCTGACGGTCAGGATCAATCGCGCTTGGAATCACATTCCTGCTGGAGAAGGTCTAGCACGGCATCGAATTTTTCCTGATTGCGATTATCGACTTGGCAGAGCTTACGATGAGCTTCTAACACCTCTTCTGCTGCAGCCGCTCCATTCTGGCTACCCTTCCAAGTGATGAGTCCCTCTCGAATCGCGGGTAGCTGTGAACTCCACGGAGAACTTCCTCCCTCTTCCTCTAACTGCAAGACCCCATCGAGCCCCAAATCAACGAGAGAACTGCGATTACGCGCTGAAAGTCCTACAACCACAAGCCGACCTTTGCGCGCTAAAAGGCGACTCGCAAAACCTGCAAGCGTCCCCATAAAGGTCGAATCCATCGCAGGACAGGTATCGAGATCAATGACCACGCTCTTGCAATCATTTGATTCGAGACACTCTTCCACGTATTCTTTGAGGCGAGGACTACTCATGAAGTTTCCTTTGCCATGGACTCTTACCCATTGAGAGTCATCAACCTTACCTACCGCTATGGAGTCTGCTTTTGTCACATGTTCCGGTAATCGAGTTACCTGAGAATCAACGTGAGAAAGGTAAGAAATATTAGCGAAATCGTCAATGAAAGCTGAGAATGGAGACACGCTTTTTACCGTCTCCGGCGGAAGAGCACTTTCCCGCTTCATCATAGAGGTTAGACCGCTGCAGTAGTCATTTTATTCGCAACCATGCTACGATGACCTTTACTCCCAGAGAAAAGATTTCTTTTCCCCCAGCAATTGCCCACTCCGCCTCAGCTCCATTCGCCAAGCCAGAACGCGCCCACCCTTGAGATACGAATCCCCTGTAACCGAGAATTCGACCACCCCGGTTTCTTTGTTCGGTTGCACTTTTTGAGTCAACTTCTGCACTTTGCTGCCAGTCGATGCTTGGCGATAATAAAAACCGACCTCAATGGGACCTGCCGCTGGATCCACTCGCCAACGAGCGGTATAGTATTGCCCGATACGCTTCTCGCGTTCGGACTGCTCAACGGCACCGTAGAGGCGTTTCTGGATTTCTCCCCGAATGAGACGGTCATCACTCCAATCAGGATCCGTCTCTCGTAATGTGAACTGCCTGACTACTAGTGGTTCACGCGAGCCACAGCTCACTAAGATCAATGCGAGACAACCCGCTGCGAAGAACGCTTTCATTTCCCAATCTTTCTTCCCAATTCTCATTTCCTCAATTACTGATTAGGGCATCATCATGATGCCTCCTTCTATTCGCGAAAAACTCGACGCCTTTATCCGTTCAAAAGGACTCCGTCAAACAGCACAGCGCGATGCCATTGTGGAACTCATCTTTGCCTCTGACGAACACTTTACTGCCGAAGAACTCTTTGACCGCTTTCGCAAACAAGGCTCCTCTGCCTCCCGGGCCACGGTCTACCGCACCCTCTCTCTCCTCGTCGAAGCCGACCTCCTGCACGAGATCGACCTCGGTGACGGCCAGACCACTTACGATCCCAACTTCCTCGACCGCCCGACCCACAATCATCTCGTCTGTATCGATTGCGGCAAAGTGCTCGAGTTCGAGGACGATCATCTCGAAGTCCTCAACGACTGCCTCACCCGTCGTCTCGGCTTCCGGCCCGTCAAACAATCCCTCCGCATCGAAGCCTCCTGCGAACAGCTCCGCTCCAAAGGCCAATGCCCCAACCTCATCCAAGCCCGCTTGGAAGGGAAGCGCCTGCCGAAACGGAAGAAGTAATAGCTAGTGAAAGAAAGACGGTTCTTCGTCAGGATCGCATGATGTCTCGGCGAACGAAAGACATCCTAACAGAACCTTGCCTAACAGAACTCCCGAACAATCCACTACTTACCAAAAATTTGTAGCGGTAAGTTGATACGGACACTTGAATCCGCCCTGCAAGAATGGAGGAAACATTTATGAGATATTGCCGGCAACAGCCCTATTACACTCTTAGCTTATAAGGAGACCACTTCAGTGCGATTGCAGCAGCTGCCCTTGACGCGAGTTTCTTCCGAGTTTGCTTCGATCGAAGAACTTTTTCTGCGAAGTGCAATTCTTAGCTCGGATGGGCAACAAACTAATTGCGAAAGAAATGATTTGAAGCCCAAGCCATGGGGGCAAGGTATTCACGATCCCCTTGTTTGTTCAGTTCATAAGACGAGTAATTTCTGAAATGCAGTAAACCTGAATACTATTCGTTAGCATTCTCCTTATCTTTCGACAGGTTCGACCAATGAAGGTTTTTCAAACGCGCGAGGAATAAAAACTTGGCTCTACTTGTCTTACTTTCCACACAACTAACTACTCAACGATGAATATTATGATGCTTCGTTCCCTGCTCTACTCCCTTCTTCTCACGCTGCCGCTACATGCGGGTCGGCAGGATAATACGAAAGTCGAAGGCTCTGCTAAAGGCATTGAGTGGGGGCTTCATTGGGCAGGACCAGAAGTGAAAGCACCTGTTGATCTGAAGGGAAAAGTCACCCTCCTCGTGATCTGGGGAGGATGAGTGGGTTGCCGACAACTCACCCCAGGCATGGTCAGTTTGGCCAAGTCTCTCGAGGGCAAACCTTTCCACATGATCGCTTCCTACTGCCAACATGGCTCGCGAGAGGGCGCACTGGCGGCGTTGCAAAGGCAAGGTTGGACAAAAGAGCTGCAAAATACCTCGGTGATGTATCACACCCATTTCCCTGGTGCTCCGGTGAAGTATGTTCCTTATTACTTGATCTTCGATCACACAGGGAAACTGCGCCATAATCACATGGCGGGACCCTATCATGGGGGCAATGGTGATCTTTATCAGAAGCAAGTGAAAGAACTTCTGAGTAAGGTTCCTGCTACCGGCCGATAGATTTGGGATGAGGCCGTTTTGGGGAATCTGGAAAATCGGCCTAGGGCGGTAGTGAGGGGGTGGTGGTTTGCAGTGGTAGGATGGGTCGACTGGAAGTCGACCCCACAAACAACTCTAGCTCTATTGCAGTGGGTAATTGTGCTCGTTTCTTGGGTGGGAGTTCGCTAGCTTTTGGAGCATGTCTGATGAGCATGACGTCCCTGCCCCACCCCAGCTTCCACAACCGCCACCAGGGCAACCTGCCCAAGGCGCTCCGGTTCCCGGCTTAGATCCCCTGGCCGGACCTTACTCTCCTACAAGCGAAGAACGGACTCAGGCAATGCTAATCCACCTTCTCAGTCTTCTCACCGGATTCCTAGGACCTCTCATTCTGTGGCTGGTCAAGAAGGATGAATCCCAGTTCGTCAACCACCACGGCAAAGAGGCACTTAACTTACAGATCACCTTCTTTATCTACTCCATCCCACTTATGGTTATCACCATTATCACTTTTGGACTGGCCGGCTTTCTCTACCTCCCGCTCGTGATCTTATTTTACGTTCTCGGAATCATCGGTTGCATTCGCGCCTCGGAGGGAAACTGGTTCCGGATTCCTGGAATTATCCGGTTAATTCGCTAGTTTACCCCATTTTTCCTCACTCTTAGCCGAGAAAGGGCACAGCCCTTCCTTGCCTTGTCTGCTGGGCAAGTGTATTTAACCGCGCTCTAAGCCAGCGCAACAATCTCATGCTCAAGTGGACTCTCCAAAAAATCGTCGGGACAAAGAATCAACGCGAAGTAAAACGGCTTCGCCCAGTCGCGACCAAAATTAATCAGCTTGAGGAGGCTCTCCAAAGCCAACCTGAGAGTGTTTTGGTGGAGAAAACCCGCGAGTGGCAGCAGTATCTCCATCGCTTTCTCCCCCTCAAGACGCCTACCAAGCGCACCATTGAGCAACTGGATGTCGATGCCTTAGCAGAGCTTACCAAAAGCGTTTCTGACCGTATCGAAGCTCTTCGCCCAGACTTCCCAAGCTTGCCGAAGGTCACGGCGACGACCACCTCCATCGAAGAAGCCAAGGAGGCCTTTCAAAACATTGAAGATCAATTCCCTAAATTACGGGAGAAGTATTTAGAAACCATCCTTCCGGAAGCTTACGCTGTGGTCAAAAACGGCGCCCGCCGGATGTGTGGTCAGACCATCAATGTCGCGGATCAGGAGATTCTTTGGGAGATGGTTCACTTCGACGTTCAGCTAGTGGGCGGCACGGGCTTGCACCGCGGTCTCATTGCGGAGATGCAAACGGGTGAAGGTAAGACTCTGGTGGCGACTCTGCCCGTTTACTTAAATGCGCTCACTGGTCTCGGGGTTCACGTGATTACGGTGAACGACTATCTTGCTCGCCGGGACTCGGAGTGGATGGGTTCTCTCTACCGCTACCTCGGTCTCACCGTAGGATGCATCCAGAACTCGCTCATGCCACAAGAGCGCCGCGAACACTATGGCTGCGACATCACTTATGGGACGAATGCCGAATTCGGCTTCGACTATTTGCGCGACAATGGCATGGCTCACTCCAGCCTCGATCAAGTTCAGCGCGGTCACTACTTCGCTATTATTGATGAGGTAGACTCCATCCTGATCGATGAAGCGCGAACTCCCCTCATCATCTCGGGTCCTTCTACGGTAGCAACTTCCACCGAAAAATACGTTCAATACAAGGGGCTCATTGAGGGCTTAGTCAAGAAGCAGAACATGCTCTGCGCCCAGTTGGCTACCGAAGCTCAGAAGCAGCTCGACGATCAAGAACCAGAAGAAGCAGGACGGACACTCTTCAAGCTCAAGCTCGCGCAACCACGCAACCGGCAGTTCATGCGCTTCATGGAGGATCCTGATATCCGCCGTATTGTTGAAAAGGCGGAGTTGGCAATGTATCAAGATACTCAAAAGAAGGACCTCTATGCGGCCAAGGAGGAACTCTACTACACCATAGATGAGAAGGCTCATGATTCCGACCTCATGGAAATGGGTCGCGAACTCCTCTCCCCTGACGATCCCGAAAGCTTCATCTTGCCTGACCTCGCTGGCGCTTACGCCGAGATCGACGCCAAGCTCGACTTGGACGAAGAGACACGCGCCCGCATGAAAGAAGAGGCCACCGTGCGCCTCGACGAACAGGGGGAAAAAATGCACGTCATCTCTCAGTTGCTGAAGGCCTACTGTATCTACGAGAAGGATGTCGAATACGTGGTCCAGCAAAACAAGGTCGTTATCGTTGACGAGAATACGGGTCGCGAGATGCCGGGTCGCCGCTGGTCAGACGGGCTCCATCAGGCCGTCGAAGCTAAGGAAAATTGCGAAATTGAGGCTGAAACCCAGACATACGCGACCATTACCATTCAAAACTACTTCCGCCTCTACGCCAAGCTGGCCGGAATGACGGGAACGGCAGAAACGGAGGCCTCTGAGTTTAAGGACATCTACGACCTCGACGTGCTTCCTATACCGACGAACAGACCAAATCAGCGCGAAGACCTCAACGATCAGGTCTTCAAGACAAGACGCGAAAAATATAACGCGGTTATTACCAAGATTCAGGAAGCACACGACAAGGGACAACCTGTTCTCTGCGGAACTGCTTCCGTCGAGTCCTCGGAAACGCTCTCGCGGATGCTCAAGCGAGCGAAAATCCCGCACAAGGTTCTCAATGCCAAATTCCACCGTCAGGAGGCCGAGATCGTGCAAGCAGCCGGTCAGAAAGGGTCGGTCACTGTCGCGACGAACATGGCTGGTCGGGGAACAGACATTAAGTTGGGCGAAGGCATCTCCGACCTCGGTGGGCTCTTCGTTATCGGAACCGAGCGCCACGAATCTCGCCGAATCGATCGCCAGCTCCGCGGTCGTTGCTCCCGCCAGGGTGACCCGGGGATGTCGCAATTCTATATTTCCTTTGAGGATGACCTCATGCGCAACTTTGCCGCCGCTGACCGCATGACCAACATGATGGAACGGTTCGGAATGGAAGAGGGTGAAGCTCTTGAACACAAGTGGCTGAACCGCTCGGTTGAAACGGCGCAGAAGCGTGTCGAGCAGCACCGTTATCGCCAGCGTAAGTATGTCCTCGACTTCGACGACGTGATGAACAATCAGCGTGAAGTAGTTTACGGCTACCGTAATGAAGTTCTCACCTCTGAAGATCCTCGTGAACTGATTTACGAAGTCATCGACAAGACCATCCCCGAGAAGGTCGACTTCTACATGAACCAGCGTGATGAGGGAGCCTCTGATCTGTTAGAACTCATTGGTTGGGCCAACATGACTTTCCCCCTCCGTCTCGATAAGGACACGGTTGGCTTCGAGAACATGACCTCAGATGAGGTCACCACTTTCTTGATGGAAAAAGTGAAACAGGCCTATGAACTGAAGGTTACTCACGAAGTGCCGCAGGCCCTCGACGACCTCGAGCGTCAGATCATTCTGGTAGCGATCGATCGTCAGTGGCAGCAGCATCTCTACAATATGGATTCCCTCCGCGACGGCATCAGCCTACGAGCACAGGGTCAGAAGGATCCACTCGTCGAATACAAGAACGAGGCCTACAAGCTTTTCGAAGAATTGATGGCTAACATCGAGGAAGAAGCGCTAGGTAATCTCTTCCGCTCGACTACGAACTTGGACGCTTACGAGAACTTCCTGCAAAACCTACCTCTCGAACTCGGTGGCACGGCCCCGAGCCCGGGTCAAATCGCGCAGAATAACATGTCGGTCTCAACCGACGCTGGCAGTGTCAAACCGGATAAACCTGAACTCAAAATCAACCTTCCCAAGCGTCGCCCTACCGTCAAAGTGGGTCGTAATGATAACTGCCCTTGTGGTTCGGGTGAAAAGTTCAAATCGTGCTGCGGAAAAGAGGAATAATCGTCCCCCTATTCTTTTAGGATACGAGTTCACAAATTTGGCTCGCCATATCCCTCTGCGCACGGTGACATCTGCCACAACGTGCGATGAAAAAAGAATTCACTGGCGAGCTTCTGGGCACCTTTCTCCTTGTCTTCTTCGGCTGCGGGGCCGTCGCAGGCGCTGTTTGTTTTGACGCCTTTTCAGGGCTGTTCCAAATCGCTGCCATCTGGGGTATCGCGGTAGCCTTAGCGATTACGCTAACAGGATCACTGAGCGGAGCTCATCTAAACCCTGCGATCACGATTGCTTTCGTGAGTGTTGACGGTTTTTCAAAGAAAAAAATCCCCCACTACTTCGCAGGACAGTTCATGGGAGCCTTTCTGGCGGCAGCTCTTCTCTACGGCTTGTTCGGTCCTTCCATTACGGCCTTGGAAGCCGCCCAAGGACTGACACGCGGGTCGGCAGGGAGTGAAGCCTCCGCAAAAATTTTCGGGGAATTCCACTCCTCTAACATCCCACTTTGGAACGCTTTTCTAGCAGAATTCCTCGGCACCCTCTTACTCGCCTTCTTTGTCTTTGGACTCATCTTCAAGCACCGTAGTAGTCCCTTCCCTAATTGGTTCATTCCAGTTGGGATTGGCCTTGCACTCACCATCCTCATTTCCATCTTTGCGCCAATCTCGATGGCTGGCTTCAACCCCGCGCGGGACTTTGCTCCTCGTCTCTTTTCCACCCTAGCAGGCTGGGGCCTCTATCCCTTCCAAGCTAATGGCAGTAGTTGGTTCCTTGTCTACATCGTTGCACCCTTCCTCGGTGCTCCCCTCGGAGCTAGAATTGCGGGAAAAGTATTCTCTGCTCCAACGTAACGAATTCTGGCCGACAAACTCCAGCCCTCCCATTTTTCGCTCAAAAGCTACACTATCGAACGATCAGAGACTTACGGCTCCGATCTTAAAAATGAGAAAGAACTTACGATCATCGAATGCATCGTCTCAACAGATAGTAGAGCTAGCCAACTCACCACTCCAGTGGCTTCATTCAGCACGCACCTTACGTGCTCAAAACCAAACTCCCAACCCCTGACGGAGAGATCGAAAGAGAAATCCATGGTTCCCTCTATTCGTTTGAAAATTAAGGATATTCTCACTGACCTCTTCTTGCCAAAAAACGGCAATGTGGAACAACCATTTTGCCTGTAAGATGAAATCTCCCCTAGCGTAAAACTATGTTGTGCCAAAAAACCGTCGTCAATTTATTAAATCAACTACCGCTACTAGCATTATCGTAGGATCTACTTATTTCGCAAATGCGCAGACGGCTAACAATAACACCATTAAAATAGGCCTTATCGGATGCGGAGGCCGCGGTACCGGTGCCGTCGTGCAAGCTCTGACCGCTGATCCCAATGTTCGCCTTTGGGCACTGGCAGATGCTTTTCCTGAAAAGATCACCAAGTCTCTCAATAATCTCTCGGCGAAACCTTCATTCGAAAAACGCATCGAGGTTCCCGCCGAACGCCAATTCTCTGGCTTCAATGCTTACCAAGAACTGATCGACTCTGGAGTCGATGTCGTTCTGATCGCAGCCCCTCCAGGCTTTCGGCCACAACACCTCCACGCGGCCATCAAGGCGGGGAAACACGTCTTTGCCGAGAAACCGATGGCGGTTGATATGGCTGGGGTCAAGTCAGTCCTCGCTTCCGCCAAACTTGCCGACGAGAAGAAGATCTCCATCCAACATGGATACTGTTGGCGCTTTCAGCCAGGTACTCGCGCGGCCTATGGCAAAGTACTCGCCGGTGATATTGGTAAGGTCACCTCCGTCTACGGGACCTACTACAGTGGTCGAGTCCGCGCTCTCGCCAATAACGAAAAAAAGCCTCAGGGAATGGCAGATGTGCGGTGGCAACTCTGGAAGTGGATCAATTTCGAATGGCTTTCTGGTGGTCCGCTTTTAGAACAATGCATTCACACCGTCGATAAAGTCGCTTGGGCGATGAACGACGTCGCTCCGATAGCGGCTGTTGGCAACGGAGGAAAACATCAACGCACTGATCCCGGCAATGTCTATGACAACTACTCGGTCTCTTATGAATACCCAGACAACGTCTTCTGCCACGTGGGTCAACGCCAGTTCCACAATTGCCACAACGAAATCATCGACCGAGTGAGTTGCGAAGGCGGTACCATGGTCTCTCCTAGTCGGTGTCAGATTACTGACCATACCGGGAAAAGAATCTGGCGTTACAAGGCAGCCGATGGCGAAGAACAGAACATGTATCAAGTCTGCCACAACGAATTTTTCTCAGCTCTCCGTGAGGGCAAGCACATCAATACGGGAGAATATATGGCAAACTCGACCGCGCTCGGCATCCTCGGACGTGAGGCGGCTCACACTGGACAGCGAATCACCTGGAAACAACTCTTCGAATCCAACGAAGACTTAGCCCCTGACTCCCTAGGTATCGATGACGAATTCCCGATCGCGCCCCTGCCAAAAGCGGGAGTTGATCAACTCGTCTAGTTTCTCTTTTAAACTAGAATCCATGCGCCCTCTTCAGCCTCTCCTCTTTTTCTTTCTTACTAATTTTCTAGGAGGAGAAACGCTCCCAGCGACAACCTCCTCGACTCCTGAGGACTACCCTCTCCCAGCACCACAAAAGCTTCCGATCACAAAAAAAATCCATGCAAAGGTCGTTGCGAAAGCGAATGCCACCGCAAAAACGAAACACGAAACTTACCGTGAAACTGTTCCCAAGGCCAAAGGAGCAGAACTCACAATGGTGGCCATTCCTGGTGGCACTTTAGCGCTAGATAAGAAACGTACCGTGGAACTCTCTCCATTCTGGATCTCGTCCATCGAGATTCCTTGGTCTCTCTACCAAGCCTATTATCAAAACGATCTGGGACGGAATAAGGACGGCTCTTTGTTAGAACCCGAGAAGAACACTTCACTCGTCGACGCGGTTTCTCAGCCCACACCCCAGTATCACGACATGTTTCTCTCCGGGCAATTTGATAATGGCCCTAATTATCCCGCCATGAACATGACCCATCATGCTGCGTCTAAGTTCTGTCAATGGCTCACGGCTCAGACGGGTAACTTTTATCGCCTGCCCACTGAGGCCGAATGGGAGTATGCATGTCGTGCCGGAGCAACTACGAGCTACTCCTTTGGTTCCGACGAAAATCAGATCGGCGAATACGCTTGGTACTACGATAATAGTGACGATACTTACCACCAAACAGGGCAGAAAAAGCCAAACGCTTGGGGTCTCTACGATATGCATGGTAATGTCGCAGAATGGGTTCTCGATGGTCACGATCCCAACTACCGAAGTTCCCTCAAGTCTGGCACCACGAATCCTTGGCGTATTGCCGAAACCCGTTACCCACGAATTGTGAAAGGCGGTAGCTGGGATGATGACCCCGAAGACCTAACCATCACCTCACAGACCAAGTCCTCCAAGGATTGGAAAATGATCGACCCGCAAGTGCCCAAAAGCATCTGGTATCACACTAATGGCCAGCACGTTGGATTTCGCATCGTTCGCTCCGTAGCAATTCCCAGCGCGGAGGAAATGCATCTCTTCTGGAACACAGATTGGTGGACGCCTGACCGCAATGCGGAAGACCTCTAACCGGCAGTGAATTCTTGCATCGCAAAATCCACTCTCTCCTCAAGCACAGCCTGCCCCTTCAGCCGATCAGCCTCTCTTTGCACCCTCTCGAAGCGATCCTGAAGTCCCGCTCCGTTAGCCGACTGAATCGCCAATCCAGGCCGCGCGTTCACCTCAATCAAAGTCGGCCCTAGGTCTTCACAGACCATGACATCAGCCCCCAAATAACCCAAATTAGCAAAGTCATAACAACGGCTCGCCAGCTCTAACACCTCGCCCCAATGAGGAATGAGCTGACCGATCAGGGCAACTCCAAGGTCGGGGTGTTTCGCCACACTTTCGCGA
Organism: uncultured Roseibacillus sp.; assembly: GCA_937949965.1. GTDB lineage: Bacteria > Verrucomicrobiota > Verrucomicrobiia > Verrucomicrobiales > Akkermansiaceae > Roseibacillus. The sequence goes on along the minus strand of CALFBF010000108.1, from coordinate 9,522 downwards.
CCGCAAATCGCGTGGGTGGTGCGTCCGGTCCCAAGGTCAATCCCGACGCCAACGGCTCCTTGGTGGAGATTTGCGCGCCCATCCGAAGCCCGTGTCGCAAGGCGCATCATCGCCATGACGGGATAGCCATGCAACATCACTACTCGGATATCAGGCGCACCCTGAAAACTGTAGGATTGAAGTCCGGCTTCACAGCTCACAAACTCTTCTAACATCACGGCATCACGCTTGCCGCCTAGGCTAAAAAGACCTCCCAAGATATTGCTGGCATGGAACTTGAGTTCTTCTAAAGAAAGAGAACTCCCGCTTCCTTTGAGAAATCGTTCTTCTTTCTTCTCCTTAATCACAAGAACCCCTTTCCCGCCACTGCCCATAGCAGGCTTCATCACGAAGGAGGAACGCTCGCTTACAAGGGACTCAATCTTCCTCAAATCACCAGGACTACGAAGGACGCCGTAGAGCTCGGGAACGGCAATCTCGGCTGCTATTGCCAGCTCCTTGGTCCGCAACTTGTCATCAACAGCCCGATAAAGATGGCGCGGATTATTCGGTAAAAGATAGCGACCATTACGCTCGTTCAGCCCAACAATGCCCAGCTTCCGTAGCTTAGCGGGATTGGCAAAATAGGATAACAGTGAGGTCATGAGGGGCTGAAGCGATTGAAACGATGTAGCTCCATGAGGCGATAGCCAGTATAGCGCCCGACCATTAAGATTCCCGCCATCAGAATGAGTAAGAGCTCAGGGAAGTAGATGGACCAGTAATCGACGACGGGCATTCTCATAACCAGATACCCTACGATGGCAGCGAGGATGCTTCCGAGTACTTGTTGAATGGCATCCCAAGCGCCTTCTTCGTCCCACATCAACGACATCCGCTCGATGGACCACGCCATCACCACCATCGGAAAGGCGGTAATCTTGAGCCCAAGATTCGAGCCCAAGCGATAAGATAACAATGCAAAGATGATCATCAAAATAGACACGATCCCCACGCAAGCGGCTACTCGTGGCACGACTAACAGATTCAAACGCGAGAGGTAAAAGCGGAAGGCGAGGCCAACGGCGAGTAATAAGGCAAACATTAGTAATGCCGGCACCACGGGAATTTCCAAAAACGATAACGACAGCAGAATGGGCATGAAAGTTCCCAGCATTGAGAGACCTACAAGATTCCTCAACAGGACGATCACAAAGGCCCCTACCGGAATGAGGGCAATATAGCGAAACACCTGTCGATCACTCACTGGCAACATCGCAATAGAAGGAGCCCAAATGGGAGCATCTCTGAGCAAAGAAGCCGTTTCGGGATTTACTAGACTTTTCGTAACATAGAAGTAGACCTCGGAGCTCTTTCCTCCGGTAATATCGAGAAGAGCCTCTCCCCGACACCAAACAGCGAGTGGACCAGGCTCCCTATTCGCCTCTACTGCAAAAGCTCGCCAGCGCGTTCCCTCATAAACATCAACCATTCGGATCGGCGTCTGTTGTCCTAAGTCTTCATTCAAAACGACTCCCCAAGCCCGTCGCACGGGAACTCCCTTGGCGGCTAACAAATCCATGAGAAGTTGTTGCACCCAAGCTCCTCGGTACTTCTTTTCGTATGAACGGCGCAGAATGCCTGCCTCTTGAGAAAGAACTTCCCCCTCAACTAACAACTGGACCTGACCAACAAAGGTTTCCAAGTCTGCTGAACGAGCTTCGGCCTCAACTAACAGGTTCTTCAAGGCAACGGCTTCAGCCCCATCATCTGGCAGAACCTTCTGTTCAGTCGGGGGTTTTGGTCCTGCTAGCTCCTTGCTCGCCAACCAAGAAGAATCTCGAGCAGAAGCTTGGTAATAAATCACTTGTTCTCCAGTGCGCTCAGCAGCACTCCATACCCCAATCTTTTCTCGACCCCGATTACGCTCCATGTAGCCAAACCCTAGGGAGGCAACTTCTCCGCCATGCTCAAAACTGGGCAAGGTCATCTCCGCCTTGAGCCGACCTCCTACGGCTTGCATTTGGACACGAGCTTCTACCGTCCAATTGGTGAGATTCTGCCCTGGTAGGAACGGCACTTCCATGCTCACCGTCTTGTAGAGAGCTAGACTAACTGCGAGCCCGATGAAGAAGAGATTGGTTACCCAGAGGAGGAGGCTTTTCGTCTTCATCGGAAGATCTTCTTTTCTGCTAAATCCACGCGACGGCTATCCACCCAGCCAATTTTGCGAAGAATGTTCCTTCCCAACAAAATCGGGCAAGTGAAGCCGGTGCGATCGTTCAGGTTAAACTCCGCTCTTCGCTGCATTCCTCCCAATTCAAATGAGAGTTCGACCACGTAGCGGCTACTCACAGTTTTATCCGTATTTTTGACGCGAGAAATCCGTTGCACGGGAGCCTTCACTTCGATCCTCTTGGACTCCTCCTTGGTGGGATCACAGAGTGTGAAACGGACCCACTCCCGACCATCTCGCTCGAACTCTTCGACATCTTCGGCATGGAGTGATGAGGTGCGAGCGCCGCTATCTAACTTGGCTCGCATTTCATCGGCTTTGCTACCAATCTTCACCCACTCCTTCCACCCAAAGATCTGACGGATCTCGACGACTTCAGGCTCCTCCTGCTCATCTTTCTCTCCTTGAGCTTCTGCCTCCACTTCTTTCTCTTGTTCGGATATAAGAGGTTCTGTGGTAGTCGTTGCCGACTCGGGTGGTGTTACTGGCCCCTCACTTTCATCACTTAAAAGAGGCAGCACTAAACCAAACAATCCAAAAATAAATAATCTGAGAGTGGTTAAGTTCATCTTCCGAAATTTTCACTAACAAGACTCAAAGCCCAAGAGCTAAGAAGTCAACTTGCCCCTCTTCCCGAATCTTGAAATGTAACGAGATTCCCTAAGTTCAATTTATTAGAGATTGAGTTAAGAGATAAGTGCTAGGCAGGGACTTGGTAGGTGTTTTCGATTTCTTATGCAATGCCTGATTAGGCCCTCTCACCTTGTTGCGAGTTCTTCTCTTAAGGCTTGTCTTCTGCAGAACGCTAAAACCAAGATAAAGTTCTGGGCACCTCCGACAACCTCACTGTAAGAAAATACTTCGCGACTTCCTCCAAAAAAAGTTGCCAAAGGGGCCCTTCTACTCCGGGAAAGAAATAACCAAATCAATTCCCGAGAATGGTCAGAGCGGGACAAGCTTGTGTCTTGCAGTTACCGCTCTTCCCTCTCATCTTCATGAGCCTGAGATGCAGCCCATTCTCCTGATAGTTGATGATGAAAAACCCACTCGCGATGGTCTGCGGATGGCTCTGGACGAGACCTTTGATGTCTACGTGGCTGCGGACCTTTCGCAAGCACGCGAAGTCCTGAAAAACGAAAATATCGATCTCCTGCTAACGGACCTGCGACTGGGTGCGGAATCAGGGATGACCCTCATCGAAGAAGCGCTCGCCCTTCCCAAACCACCTGTCGCGGTGATGATGACAGCTTACGGCTCAGTGGATACGGCGGTAGAAGCGATGCGCCGGGGGGCTTTCCATTTTGTCACCAAACCACTGAACATCGATGAGGTCGAAAACCTCCTCCAACGTGCGGTCCGCACTCAAAAGCTCGAAAAACAAAACGTCGAACTCAAGACGGAGAATGCCCGCCTTCGTCAGAAGACTTCGCAAGCGCCCTCGGGCTTGGATCGAATCCTCGGTAAATCTGATGCCATCCGCCGAGTGACCGAGATGGTAGAACAAGTTGCGGCAACCCGCGCAACAGTACTTATCGAAGGTGAATCTGGCACAGGCAAAGAACTCGTCGCCCACGCCCTCCATGACCTCTCTGGCCGCCCCTTGGAGAAATTTGTCATCGTGAACTGCGCCGCGCTCTCCGCACAGCTTCTTGAGTCCGAGCTTTTTGGTCACGAAAAAGGAGCCTTCACCGGAGCTAGCCAGCGACGCATTGGTCGTTTCGAACAAGCTCATGGTGGCACTCTTGTTTTAGACGAGATCGGCGAAATCGACTCCACCACCCAAGTAAAGCTTCTTCGTGCCTTATCAGAACGTTCCATCGAACGAGTCGGATCCAATACTCCGATTGCGATAGACGTCAGATTAGTAGCGGCGACGAACAAAAGTCTACGTGAACTCGTCGACGCAGGAGAATTCCGAGAAGACCTTTTCTTCCGGCTCAATGTGCTCAAAATCGATATGCCTCCCCTGCGAGTTAGGCCAGAAGACGTCATTCTCCTCGCGAACTCATTTCTCACCGAGTTTTCGCAAGAGAACAACCGTCCTGCGAAAGCCTTTGCCGACGACGCGCTCTTACTCCTTCGGAATTACTATTGGCCTGGCAACGTAAGGGAACTACGTACCGCTATCGAGCACGGTGTGATCATGTCCAATTCGGATCAAATTACGGCCAAACACCTCCCTGCCTTTATCGCGCAACCTCCTCCTCACTCCTCCTCACCCTCCTCCGAAGGTTCCGCTCCGCAAAAGAGTCTTGCCCCGGTCGCGGAACTCAACTTGCATAGCTTGGAAGCAGATGCCATCCAACGTGCCCTGCATCAGACCGAAGGAAACAAAACACAAGCTGCCATACTCTTGGGCATCAGCCGGAGAACCCTCCAAAGAAAATTAAGTGAATCCCCCTCGGATTCGGCCACGAAAGAATAAACAAAACTATCTCTCCCCCGAAATAATTTCATGTCTAATCAAGGCTCATCCAACATCGCAGCCCTCTCTCTGAGGGCAATCTTCTTCATTCTTCTGATCTCGTTAGGAGCTCTACATGTCACCTTCCTTTTCAAAGGGCTCGATTCTGCTCATGGCATGGAGCAGGCTGCTATTGCTCGTGAAGTCGCACGCGGTAACGGACTCGTCACTAAAGTCATCCGGCCCGCGGCCATTCGCCAGACCAGAGAAAATATCGGTGATAACGCTACCCTCGCTGATGCGAGCCAAAATACTTATCATGCTCCACTCAAACCCTTGCTCCTCGGTGCAGTCTTTCGGGCCATTGGAGCCAACGATTTTGAATCCTTCCGGCCCGATGAAAACGAGTATATTTATCAATTGGATCGGGTGGTCGCTGGCTTTGCAATCGTCTGTCTCCTTCTTTCCATCGGGGTGACTTATCTCCTCGTTTGTCGTATCTTTGACTCCAAAATTGCCGGAGCAACTGCTCTTTTGATGCTTTTCTGCGAACTCTTCTGGACCATCTCGATGAGCGGCCTACCGCAGATGCTCATGCTACTTCTTTTCACCTCAGGGTGCTACTTTGCCTACCGTTCTATCGAATCCAGCGAAGAAGAAGGCCTGCCTTTGATTCCCGCCATTCTCGCCGCCATCTTCTTCGCACTACTCTGCCTCACTCACTGGATTGCGATTTGGCTCGTTATTGGTTACGCCGTTGCTGCAGCCATGTTCATCAAGCCTCGTGGTTTAGCAGGCATTATTGTTCTTACAGCCGTTATCTTAGCAGCGGCATTGCCTGTGATTCATAATATCAAAGTCACTGGGAATCCAGGAGGAACAGCCGTTCTCGTTCTCTTTGAGGGCCTTTCCGGAGCAGAATCATGGGCGATGCGCAGCTTAGACACAGTTCCGCTCAACCTTAGGATGTTAACGACCACGATCTTGAAGCTGATGGTTGCGCAAACAACCAACCTCTATGCCTACTTCGGTAGTATTGTTGCCGCTCCTATCTTCTTCATCGCACTCTTTCATCCTTTTAAGAAAATCTCTATTAGCCACTTCCGCTGGACTCTTCTCATCATGTGGGTTTTCTCCACTCTCGGCATGGCTATTTTTGGTCTCAAAGGAGGAGAAACCTCACCCAACCAGCTTCACCTCCTCTTTGCTCCTCTCATGGGAGCTTATGGGCTCGCGATGTTGAGTGTGCTTTGGGCACGCCTCCAGCTGTCTCCTACGGCACCCTTCCTAAGCAATGCCCATTTGGTTCTCGCTGTTGCGATTTCCGCAAGCCCCTTCCTCTTGCGAATGCCCTTCGACGCCGTCTACGCCATCCGCTCGGGAAATGATTTTCCCCCTAACTACCCGCCTTATGCTCCCAGCCTTCTTGATAAAAGTGTAGTAGATTACGCCGAACCCGACGAGATTATCGCATCTGATCAACCGTGGGCAGTTGCTTGGTATACGGATCGCCGCTCCCTCTGGATTCCTATGAAATTAACGCAACTAGAAGAGATTGAGAACATTGCCGAAGACGAGGAAACTCCCATCGTTGGCGTCATTCTTTCGCCGATCTCTAGTGGCACTATCCCTCTTACTCAGACGGCTCGCTTCTACGGCGAATACATGAGCTTGATGCTCGACGGCTGGGCCTCCTTCTCCACTAGTTCTTCGAGTAATCTCAGCATTGTGAGCCGACAAGACTCTGACCTGAAGGCCTTCTACACAAGTTACCCTCAAGTGCGTCCCCTCATCTTCCGCGGTTCTCCCATGATCTTCTACACCTCTCGTAACTCCAATTTCTAAGACATGTCCCGCAAAGCCGCAACTAAAGCTACTTTTGAAGAGTCTCTCAGTCAGTTAGAGACCATCGTAAGTAATATGGAGGAGAGTTCTCTTCCTCTCGAAGATCTCCTTTCCAACTACGAAGAAGGACACGAACTACTCCAACAGTGTCAAACAATGGTTGAAAATGCTCGCAAGCGCATCGAAGTCGTGCAACTCAATCGAGTAGCTGGTGAAACACAGTCTGAAAACAAGCTAGCCAGCAAGACATCCGCGGGTGAGACTCCTGCTTCCGAAGACTCGCCCGATGACATCCGACTCCTCTAATCCTGAAACCGAAACTGACCTCGTCACTCTGCCCGACCCTCCGTTACTGCCAGGGATCCAGTCACCAGAGGATGTCAAGAATCTGAAATCTGGAGAACTTGAGGGACTTGCAGCCGAAATCAGAGATACTCTCATCCGTTCCCTTGCTAATACGGGAGGACATCTTGGGCCTAATCTTGGGGTGGTTGAACTCTCAATCGCCCTTCACCGCGTCTTCAACACTCCCGAGGACAAGTTCGTCTTCGACGTAGCCCACCAAGGCTACGTCCACAAAATGCTCACTGGACGAGCCGACAAAATCGGTACCATTCGCCAATACCAGGGACTGAACGGATTCCTTCTCCGCACCGAATCCGAGCATGACGCCTACGGTGCCGGACATGCAGGGACAGCTCTTTCGGCAGCTCTCGGGATGGCTGCCGCACGGGACCAAAAAGGAGAAAACTCCCACGTCGTCGCGGTAGCTGGCGACGCAGCCTTCACCTGTGGACCAACTCTCGAAGCCCTCAATAACATCGCCGAAACCACCAAGCGCTTCATCGTCGTCCTAAACGACAATGAATGGTCCATTGATAAGAACGTAGGAGCGATCGCAAAGTACTTCAACGCACTCCAAACACACTCTGCCTATTCAACGGTACGAGACAAAGCCTCTGATTTCGTCGAAAAAGTAGCGGGAGAATCTGTCCGCAAATTCGCGCATAAGATCGAGCGTTCGGCCAAAAATCTCCTCTTCCCCAACGTCCTATTTGAGAAATTTGGCCTCCGTTATTTCGGTCCCATTGACGGTCACAACCTCGAACTCCTTACCCAAACCTTTGAGTATCTCAAGAAGCAAGACGAACCTGTCATTCTCCATATTATCACCGAGAAAGGTCGTGGTTACAAGCCAGCCCTCGAAAAACCAGGAAAATTCCACGGGCTCGGCCCCTACAACGTATTAGACGGAGCCACTCAAACAGGAGCACCCACTTTCTCCGAAATCTTTGGTCGTAGCATTACTGACTTCGCCAAGAACGATCAGAAAATGGTCGCAGTCACAGCAGCAATGCCGGGCGGAACCAAGCTCGACATCTTCAAGGAAGAACTCCCTGAACGCTACTATGATGTCGGGATTGCGGAAGAACATGCCGCCCTCTTTGCCTCTGGCCTTGCGACTCAAGGAATGCGTCCCTTCCTCGCCATTTACTCAACTTTCATGCAGCGCGCATTCGATATGATTGTGCACGACATTGCCTTGCAAAACCTTCCTGTGCGCCTATGCATGGATCGAGGAGGCCTCTCCGGAGATGACGGACCCACTCATCACGGTTTGTTTGATATTGGTTATCTTCGCCACGTTCCAGGCCTGATCCACATGCAAGCCAAGGATGAAGACGAATTCGTTGACATGCTCTGGACTATGGCCAACTACGACGATGGCCCAACCGCAATCCGCTATCCACGAGGAGCAGGAACAGGAGCAAAGCCAAAGACCGAACCCAAACTACTCGAAATGGGTAAAGCTGAACTGGTCCAATCCGGCAGCGACGTCTGCCTCATCGGTCTTGGTTCTCTATTTGAAATGGCAGAAGCGACTGCGACAGAACTCAGCAAAGACGGCCTCAGTGTCGGGCTCATTAATCCCCGCTTCATTAAACCACTCGATGCCGAGCTCATTGTCAGCGAAGCCAAGAAGGCAAAAGTCGTTTGCACTTACGAAGATCACGTCTTAGCCAACGGCTTTGGGGCTAGTATTATCGAACTCTTGCACGATCGAGGAGTGCACGTCCCTGTAGAGCGTATCGGTTGGCCCGACGAATTCGTCGAGCACGGCAAACCCGAAATCTTGCGTGAGAATCACGGCCTCACCGTAGCCAACGCCTTGTCAAAAATTCGTACCCACCTCCCCTCAGTTGCCGCTTCGGCCTAGATCAGGCAATAGTAAAGCCCTCAGCATAAATGCACAGCGACAAAACCGGGCCACTGTGCGGATCGATGAGGGCCTGCGTCGTCTCTCCCTCATGAGTCACCTCCACGCGATGCCCCTCCATATCGTAGCGGTAACTCGTCGTGCCTATGCCTGTGAGACGATTGCGCGCATCCCAGCTAGCGGTCTCCATCACCGCAGGGTCGTTGAAAAACCCTTCGGTGAGATTGCCATCGGCATCATAGACGAAGCTCTCGCCATTGAGACTCGTGATGGAATTATCACCATCATGCGCCCCGCTGCTAATGGCATGAAAGGTCTGGTTAGACGGATTGCGCGGCCAGTAGAAGCGATGGTCCACCTCGTCACTGGGCTTGTAGCCGAGCTGATAGGTTAAGAGCAATTCCCCCGCCGCATCGCGCTCGGTAATCCCGCTCAAGCGCACCAAACTATCGAAGTGCATCCGACGCTCCGTGCCATTGGGTCGGATTAAGTAATCGAGCCGACCATCCTCGTGCCAGAAGAATTCGGCGCGTGCTTCGCCCAAAGAAAGCATCACAACGATAGCGGACAGCCATGTCGCAAGGATGTTCTTTATTTGAGATTCGCCTTCTAACGACATCGCTTTTCAATTTTTCAAGTTCTGCTCTAAACACATTCAGATTCGACGCATTCTCCTAAGAAAGAAGAAACCGCCTATCAGCATCATTACCGCACTCGAAGGCTCCGGTATTTGAACAAATGGACCGCTTAGTTCTGTCTCAAAAAGGCCTGATATAGCACTTTCGAGTCTACCTTCGAAATTAGAATCTACACTAAACCTAAGAGGAATCTCACCTTGAG